>NC_003450.3:3000000-3309401 GCF_000011325.1 Corynebacterium glutamicum ATCC 13032 | reverse complement strand
TATGTTAGGTATCTCCTTTTGGCGAAACTATCGAAAAATAATTTTATTCAGCCGTGGATGAAGGGTGGCGGAGAAGCTAAAAAGCAGGGCAAAATTCCGCTTTGTTATCCACGTGGGCGTTCTCGATGTTTCTACAGCTCCATTCACATCGAAAAACGCCCATAACCATTGTTTCCACAATGTTGTCCACAGCTGTGGATAACTTTTCCCAAAAACGTTTATCCACAGGATAGCGCACTACCTGTGGAAAATGTGCATCAACCTCAAATTCGCTCTCACCTGCAGTTATTTGAATGTTTCCCTTGATCTCAAGGTGAACATTACCTGTTATCCACAGGTTGAAGTTTTCACAGGCTGTTGATGCTGTGTGCAATTTTCATTGTTACCCGCAGTTCAATCCACATGTCCAACCCCTGTGAATTCTTTGCCGAGTGGAGTTTGCCGGAGGGTGGCGTCGAAAAGCGTTTGGACGGGCGATATGCCCTCTCACCAGTGTTTAATGCCAGCTTTGTAATTACGGGTGCCCCCGCCGAATTGCCAAAGGACAGATTTGTTTTCGCAGGTCGTTTTCCCGTAAGCTAAACCAGTCTGTCACATCGTGTGACTCCCGGATCTTTGTCCAAACCTCTTGGTCAAATTTCCAGGCGCAACGAATGTGCTTGAGAGCAACACTTTCCATAAAGCGTTGCTGCGGTTTCATTCACGAATCTGCAATCTCAAAAAAAATCATCCAACGTTGGGTGATCCGTTCCCCCGGTATAGGGCTAGCGCGGAAATCTTCGCGCACTTTGTCCACTAGAACCGGTGTGTCCGGTGATCCGTCAACAAAATATTTAGGAGTGTTTCACATGGCAAAGGGCAAGCGGACGTTCCAGCCGAACAACCGTCGTCGTGCACGTGTTCACGGTTTCCGTCTTCGTATGCGTACCCGTGCAGGTCGTGCAATTGTTGCGGCTCGTCGTCGCAAGGGTCGCGCAAAGCTGACCGCGTAATTTTTTAGCGTCACCACAATAAATAAGGTGTAAGCAACAGTGCTTCCAGCGCAACATAAGCTGAACTCTTCCATGCAATTTCGCACGGTGATGAGGAAAGGGCGTCGCGCTGGCAGTAAAACTGTCGTTGTGCACCTGTGGGATAGTGCCGAATCGTTGGATGGCACCGAAAAACAGGGCGAAGTCGCCTCATTCGGTGGTCCGCGGTTCGGCCTTGTCGTTTCTAAGGCCGTCGGAAATGCGGTGGTTCGTCACCGCACCTCCCGACGGCTTCGTCATATCTGTGCAAGCATTGCAGAAAAATCACCAGAGCTACTCTCCCCCACTCATCACGTGGTGATCCGCGCGTTGGCGGGGGCTGGGAATGCAACCTCGGCGGAACTTGAACGAGACATCCGCTACGGGTTGGGGAAAGCTAGCCGTGTGCGCACCAACAAGTGATGATCCTTTCGACATCCCAGAACCGAAAAGTATTCCGGCGAAGACGGCAGCTTCTGCTGTTCGCTTCTACCAAAAGTATCTTTCGGGTCTTAAGATGGGTTCCACCTGTCGTTTTGATCCAGTTTGCAGCACCTATGCATTGAAAGCCGTCTCAGTTCATGGGGCTTTTAAGGGAACTATTCTCTCCGCTGCAAGGTTGTCCAAATGTGGGCCCTGGCATCCGGGTGGATTCGACCCGGTGCCGAACCATGGATTTTGGTCCACCGAAACGGTGACATAGAAGTCCTGCCAACAAGTACATAGTCCCTATTAATCCCAAGGAGTTTCGACTCACAGTGCTCAATTTCATTTATTGGCCAATTTCGGCCATTCTGTGGTTCTGGCATAAAGCGTTCAGCTTTGTGCTGAGCCCAGATTCCGGAATTACCTGGGCCTTGTCGATCATGTTCTTGACCTTCACCGTGCGTATGGTTCTGGTCAAGCCGATGGTCAACACCATGCGTTCACAGCGCAAGATGCAAGACATGGCTCCAAAGATGCAGGCCATCCGCGAGAAGTACAAAAATGACCAGCAGAAGATGATGGAGGAGACCCGCAAACTTCAAAAAGAAGTGGGCGTTAACCCCATCGCAGGCTGTTTGCCAATGTTGGTGCAGATCCCAGTGTTCCTGGGTCTGTTCCACGTGCTGCGCTCCTTCAACCGCACCGGTTCTGGCGTTGGCCAGCTGGAAATGACCGTTGAGCAAAACGCGAACACCCCGAACTACATCTTCGGTGTCGACGAGGTTCAGTCCTTCCTGCGTGCAGACCTGTTCGGTGCGCCACTGTCGTCCTACATCACCATGCCTGCTGACGCGTTCGACGCGTTCCTTGGCCTGGATGTCTCCCGCCTCAACATCGCGCTGGTTGCAGCTCCAATGATTTTGATCATTGTCGTGGCAACTCACATGAACGCGCGTCTGTCCGTCAACCGCCAGGAAGCTCGCAAGGCAGCCGGCAAGCAGCAGGCCGCTTCCAGCGATCAGATGGCCATGCAGATGCAAATGATGAACAAGATGATGCTCTGGTTCATGCCAGCCACCATTTTGTTCACCGGCTTCATCTGGACCATCGGTCTTCTTGTCTACATGATGTCCAACAACGTGTGGACCTTCTTCCAGCAGCGCTACATCTTCGCCAAGATGGACGCTGAGGAAGCAGCTGAGGAGGAGGAAAAGCGCGCAGCAAAGCGCACTACCGCTCCAAAGCCTGGCGTGAAGCCAGAAAACCCCAAGAAGCGTAAGAAGTAAAACTTCACTAAAAACCGCCAGCCCACGCACTAAGGGCTGGCGGTTTTTTGCTGCCTGCAGCGCGCCATTTTAAGCGCTTGTCGACGCTAAAAAGCACCATTCGGCAGCCAACACTCAAGCTTCTTAAGTTGAGTCGTTATAGTTGAGTGTTGTACCGCTCGATATCTTGCCCGAAGGGGACTTTTTTCATGACCACGCCTCCAGCAGCCGCTGAAATTTTCGGGGACAACCTCGAAAAAGCCATTGCATATCATGAATCTTTGGCAACAGATGGATCCGTCCGCGGATTCATCGGCCCCCGTGAAGTTCCCCGCCTGTGGGATCGCCACATTCTAAACTGTGGTGTCATCGGCGAAGCTATGGATGAGGGCATCTCTGTTGCAGATATTGGTTCTGGTGCGGGACTGCCAGGAATTCCTCTTGCTATCGCACGCCCAGATCTCAACATCACTCTCATTGAGCCATTGCTCAAGCGTTCGGTGTACCTCAACGAGGTAAAAGAAGCCCTGAACTTGGACAATGTCACCGTCGTTCGTGGTCGTGCTGAGGAAAAAGTGGTGCGCAAGCAGGTCGGATTGGTCGATATTGTCACCTCCCGAGCTGTTGCTCCACTGGGCAAGCTAGCGACCTGGTCGTTGCCGCTGGTGAAAATCGGTGGACGCATGGTGGCCATGAAAGGCTCCAGCGTTGAGGAAGAAATTGAGCGTGACGCCAAGGAAATCCGCAAGGCTGGCGGCACTGACATTAAGGTTTATACCGTGGGTGAGGCGCTGTTGAGCGAGCCCACAACACTTATTTCAATCCGCAGGGAAAAGTAACCATCCACTTCGGTGGAATGGGTACAGCGTTAAGCACTAATGTGGAATCGATGACGTGTGCATGAAGAATTCGCATGCACAGGAAGATAGGGATGGTTGACGTCGATGGAAGACACTACTTGGGAAGACACACCAATTGCTGCGGCGGCGCGTCGTGCAGCTCAGGTGATGACACCCAACTCCCTGACGTTGCCGAAACCTAAAGAACCACGCCTAATTACCATCGCCAACCAAAAAGGCGGCGTTGGTAAAACCACCTCCACGGTGAATTTGGCTGCGTCTTTAGCAATTCATGGGCTTAAAGTTCTCGTCGTGGATTTGGATCCGCAGGGAAATGCGTCGACAGCGTTGGGTGTCGAGCACCGCTCTGGCACCTTGTCATCTTATGAACTACTGATCGGTGAATGCACTGCTGATGAAGCAATGCAGCCATCCACAGCTAACGAAAACCTCTTCTGCATTCCAGCAACCCTGGATCTTGCTGGCGCAGAAATTGAATTGGTCAGCTTGGTCCGCCGCGAATACCGTTTGGCGGATGCGTTGGGCCGTGAGTTCATTGACAAGCACGATTTTGATTACATGATCATTGACTGCCCACCGTCTTTGGGTCTGCTCACCATTAACGCCATGACCGCGGTGAATGAAGTGCTCATTCCGATCCAGTGTGAGTACTACGCTCTGGAGGGCGTGGGCCAGCTACTGAACAACATCACTATGTTGCGTCAGCACCTGAACCGCCAGCTGCATATTTCCGCGATCTTGCTGACCATGTATGACGCCCGCACCAACCTCGCAGAACAGGTGGCCACAGAGGTTAATGATCACTTCGGTGACGTGGTGTTGGGTAACAAGATTCCACGTTCAGTGAAGGTGTCTGAAGCTCCTGGCTATGGGCAGACTGTCATTGAATATGATCCAGGTTCCAGGGGCGCCATGGCGTATTTGGATGCTGCTAAAGAATTGGCCACTCGTGGCGATTACTTGCCTAGCGATGAATCCGGTCCGATCGGCCTAAAACCTGCGAAATAGCAGTAAACTTCTTTGAATACGTTAATTGTTGTGCTGTACGAAAGGTGCGTCTAAGAGCGATGGCTCAGAACAAGGGTTCCGACAAGTCCCAGACGGAAAAGCGTAAGGGCGGTCTGGGGCGCGGTCTGGCCGCACTTATTCCCTCAGGACCAAGTAATTCCCCAGGTCTTGGTGGCGGTGCGGCTGACATCATTTTGGGCGGTACCGTGGGTGCGCGTACTGCTGCAGCTCCCAAGCGTGAGTCCACACCAGCAGCTCCTGCACCTGAGGCTCCTGCGCAGGCCGCTCCACAACACACTGAGGCCACAAAGCCAGAGGTAGTTCCAGAGCCAGCAGCTCCTGCTCCAACGCAGTCAGCACAGCAGGAAGCGCCGCAGGCACAGCCAGCACAGCAGTCTGAGTTCGGCGCATCCTACCTTGAGATCCCGATCGAGCAGATCCGCCCCAACCCGCAGCAGCCTCGCCATGAGTTTGATCCGCAGGCACTTGACGAGTTGGTGCATTCGATCAGCGAGTTCGGCCTCATGCAGCCGATCGTGGTGCGCAGGTCCGAGGATGGCTATGAGCTCATCATGGGTGAGCGTCGTTGGCGTGCATCCAAGCGAGCTGGCCTTGAGGTTATCCCGGCGATTGTCCGTGAAACTGAAGACAGCGCGATGCTGCGCGACGCCCTTTTGGAAAATATCCACAGGGTGCAGCTGAATCCTTTGGAAGAGGCAGCCGCCTACCAGCAGTTGCTGGAGGAGTTCGGTGTCACCCAGGCAGAGCTGGCCGATAAGCTGGGCCGTTCCCGTCCGGTAATCACCAATATGATTCGTCTGCTGGGCCTTCCAGTCAACGTGCAGACCAAGGTGGCAGCCGGTGTGCTGTCTGCAGGCCATGCACGCGCATTGCTGGGGCTCAAGGCCGGCGAGGATGCTCAGGACACCCTGGCGACCCGAATCATCGCTGAGGGCCTGTCTGTGCGTGCTACTGAGGAATTGGTGCTGCTGCACAACCGTGGTGATCAGGATGAGGAGAAGAAGCCACGCGAAAAGGCTGCAACTCCTGAGGTCTTTACCCGTGCGGCTGAGTCCTTGGCGGATAATTTGGATACCAAGGTCTCGGTGATGATGGGTAAGAAGAAGGGCAAGCTCGTGGTGGAATTCGGCGACAAGGATGATTTCGAGCGCATCATGTCCTTGATCCAGGGCCAATAATTTTAAGTTTGGCGCCATGCTCCAGGCTTCCCTTTTCCCGATCGTGCAGGAACACATAGATTTCCTGCACCCCCAGGCCCGCAAGTCGGTGTTTTGGGAGCTCGCACCTGAGGTTGCAGCTAAAGCTGATCCGGTGTTTGAGAAGGAAGCCTGGCTGTCCACCACGCTGCTGGAATATGAATCCTGCGGTTTCAACATTGGTTACCGCAATGGAACTCCGGCGTTGGCGTCGGTCATTTTCTGCGAGCGCGATGCCGCCCCGGGCGCGAAGGCGCTGCCTACGGCACCGGTGTCTAGCGACGCTGCGATCATCAGCAGCCTGTTCATCGACGAGGTTTTCCGGGGCACGGGCATGGAATCGGCGCTTCTCGACGCTTCCCTCATGGAACTCATTCGGCGCGACTACCCAGCCGTTGAGGCGTTTGGATACCGCTCGGAAAACACAGAAGCGGATGCGATCGCAGCTAGGCGTTTAGAAATCGGCCTGATTGATGTGGAGGCGTTAGAATCAGCCGGTTTCGAAGTGGTTGCTGACCATCCCGTGTTACCCCGTCTGCGGATGGAATTACCACCCGCAACGGTGCTGCTCACAGCTAAGGATGCCCAGCGACTCCTTCAAGAGATGGGCGCGATTTAGCCAGCCTGCTCTGATTGCAACAGCTCAGAGAACTTGAAGGTTCCGGTCTTGGGCTGTGCTTCCTCATCAAGGAGGTACAGGCGCTTGACGGCGACAACGATGGCTTCGGCAATGTGATCACGCATTTGTGGATCAGTCAGAACTGCCAGGTCATCGGGGTTGGTGAGGTAACCGGTGACAACTTCCACCATGGGCATGCGCGTGAGGCGCAGCAGATCCCAGGTACGGGCATGGCTGCCACAGTTGTTCAGTGGGGTGCGGGCAACGATCTCTTTTTGGATGTACGCGGAGAGCGTTTCACCGGTCAAGGAGTTGGTGCCGTTTTCCGAACCGAAGTAGAAGCTGGCCACGCCGTTAGCTTTTTCATTCGGGTAGGAATCGCAGTGCAGGCTCAGCATGAGGTCAGCGCCGAAAGCATTCGCGATCGACGCGCGATCACGGCTGCTGGGATCATCCATGTGCGGGCGCGACAGAATGGTTTCCATGCCTGTTGCGATCATGCGACCTTCCAGGCGGGTGGCCAAATCCCAGAGGATTTCTTCCTCAGAGATCTCACCGTAGGGGCCTTTCACGATCTGACCCTTGTTGGAGCCCCCAAGCGCAGGATCAATGACCACACGCTTGCCAGCAAGACGTGGGCCTGCATTGCGCATGCGTTCGCGTTCACGGATAGCTTGAGCAGAGCCACCCTTGATGCGCAGACCAAGTCGGGACAGCGCACGGATGGTGTCAGGGCCACAGATGCCGTCTACCTGCATGCCGTAGTTGAGTTGGTAGTTCATCACAGCTTTGTGTGTGAGCTCGCCAAAATGTCCATCCACACGGTCGGCGTAGAAGCCGAGCTCTTGGAGATGGGATTGGATTTCTACAACGTCGTCACCAACAAGCTGGTTGCCGGGCTGGTAGGCCAGCACGCGGGTTCCCAGGGTGTAGGAGGCTTCGCGGATTGCGCGCAGGGTGGGGTCGTCAATAAGCCCGGAGGGAACGACTCCTCGAGCTTGCTGGAATGACTTGATGCTGAGGCTGAGTTCTTCGTCGAAAAGCGTCTCTTCTTCGTGGAACTTCTGGGATTCTGTCTTTGCAGACATCTCCCTGGAATAGCCTTCAATCACACCGAGGCGAGCGAGCGTAGTGCGCACTTCTGCCACGCGCGGGCTGCGATCGCCAACTCTCAGGACTTTAGACACCCTGCTCCTTCCATCATTCATGTTCAAAATTATCAATGGATATAGTTCATCCACGTGACTGCAGTAAGAATACCAGCTAGAGGTGCTTCTCTAGTTTTTCCACAATTTCGTTCTTGGGGCGCAGACCGACAAATTCCTCGACTTTTGCACCATTTTTGAAAATGAGAACAGAAGGAATCGACATAATCTGGAACATGGCACCCAAGGTACGCTCTGCATCGACGTCGACGCTGGCAACGACTGCCTTGTCGCCGTACTCGCCTGCGATTTCCTCAATGATGGGGCTGAGCTTCTTGCAGGGGCCACACCATTCTGCCCAGAAGTCAACGATGACTGGCTTGTCGGAATCGATGACGGTGGACTTGAAGGTCTGCTCGGTTACTGCAACAACATTGCTCATGGTTTCTCCTAAATTAACAATGACGGGACTCCTGGGGAATCCGACATTCATTGGTACATGGTTTGGTTTAAGGCTAACTGTGAATTAGGCCAGAGAAGCTAGGTAATGCTCTGCATCGATCGCTGCGCGGCAACCGGAACCAGCTGCGGTGATGGCCTGCTGGTAGTGGCTGTCCACCAGGTCGCCAGCAGCGAAAACACCATCAAGGTTGGTGCGGGTGGAAGGCTCCTGAACCAAAACGTAGTTGGAAGGATCAACCTCGACCTGACCTGCGAGGATTTCAGAGCGTGGATCATGGCCGATGGCAACGAACATGGCGGTGACATCCAAGACGGAATCTTCACCAGTGACGGTGTCGTTGAGCTTCAGACCGCTGACCTTGCCGTCTGCCTCGATGACCTCTTCGACAGTCTTGTTGGTGACGAAGCGAATCTTCTCGTTCTTCTGAGCACGCTCCAGCATGATGGCGCTGGCGCGGAACTCTTCGCGGCGGTGCACGATGGTGACACTGCGAGCGAACTTGGTGAGGAAGGTTGCTTCCTCCATCGCGGAGTCGCCACCACCGATCACGGCGATGTCCTGATCGCGGAAGAAGAAACCATCGCAGGTTGCACATGCAGAAACGCCGCGGCCGAGCAGTTCCTGCTCGCCCTTCACACCCAAGTAGCGAGGTGCAGAACCCATGGACAAGATGACAGCACGCGCGTGGTACTCATCGTCGCCGACCCACAGCTTCTTGATGTCGCCGGTGAGATCAACGCGGTCGACAAGCTCCATGTGCATGTCGGTGCCGAAACGCTCGGCCTGAGCGCGCATGTTTTCCATGAGCTCTGGGCCCAGGATTCCCTTTTCAAAGCCTGGGAAGTTTTCCACGTCAGTAGTGGTCATCAAAGATCCACCGTATTCATAGCCCTCGAACATGATGGGGTTGAGGTCAGCGCGGGCTGCATATACTGCTGCGGTATAGCCAGCTGGACCGGAGCCGATGATGGCGACATCATGAATCTTTGGTGCTACGGCAGATTGTTCTTCAGACATTGTTTCCCTCAAAGTAGTAAACGTAAAAGTGCAGCATCACGTGCACCATTCACCCTAGTTGTGAACTCACCGTTTTCAACGTCAGACACTTTGAAAAACTTCCATCAGTTGCTTTCGCACTGTATGGAGCCATCTTCGGGCCCGAAGAAATCTGCATGTAAAAGGGCGCGCAACGCTTTGCGTGCGCGCCCTCGGCGTGATTTAACGGTACCTACTTTGATTCCTTCGATTTCGGCCACATCTTCTACGGTGTAGCCGCCGAGGTCGACAAGTATTAAGGCGATGCGTTGATCGGGGTGTAATTGGTCGATGGCGGATCGAATTGTCATGGCGACATCGAGGTAGCCCAAGGGGTCGGTGGCTAGGCGAGGATCTTTTTCTAAATCGATTGTTGGTTCGTTAAGGATGGGGAATTCTACTTGGGAGCGGTGGGTAGCCCAATCGAAGCCGCTATTCAGGACAAGTTTGTGGAGCCACGTGCCGAGAGCTGCTTCTGCTCTATAAAGGTGCATGTTTCGGCTGGCGCGAAAGAGAGCTTCTTGGAGAATGTCTTGGGCGTCTTCTGGTTTCCGCCCGTATTTTCTGGCTGCCTGCATCATATGTCGTTCGTGGCGGTGAATGATGGTGGAAAATGCCCTGGAGTCGCCAGATATAAACTGTTTGACGAGTTGGGTATCGCTTAGGTCATGGTTTTTAGGCAGTACTGTCATAAGATCCCCCGCAGGTTGAGGGACACACCCCGTATCCCTTATGCGGCTTAGTATGGGCAGATTTTCCATTGAGAGATACTTCTCGGCGCCCACTCAAGTGGGAGGTGTCGCTGAGGTGCTACATACTTTGAGGGCTCTTCTTTCTGGAAAATACCTGTGAGCTGAAGCTATATATAAATTAAAAACGCCCGCCTTCAGTTAGTGAAACTGAGGGCGGGCGCACCTTAATGGGGGTCAATCACAAACGCGTAATTTACCAACCAACAAGTTGTACTTCAGCGATCTGCATCTGTGGATTGGTGTCTGAGGTTTGTGAGGAACGAACCTCATCGACCAGAATCACCACGGATTCCACCTGACCCGGAAGCTTGGAGGAATCGCGGATGCTGTGGCTGAGACTGCGGCCGGAATAATCCACGGTGCCGATCTCGATGCCTTCCGACAGGGAGTGTGGTGAGGCGTCGTTGAATGCGTAGATCTTCACGGTCGAGGTCACGTTGCTGTCGGAGCCGGTGCCGGTGGTCAAGATGACGCGGTCGAGGCGGGCAGGCGTGGACAGGTCAACTAGGAGGCCGTCGCCGCCGGTGGAGGTCCATGCGGTGGAGGTGTTGCCGTCGGTGACGTCGGTGACATCTGTTCCTGCACCGTCATCCCACGTGCGGGCTTGATCCAGATCCAGGTAGACCGGTGGCCCCACAGGTTCTGGTGTTGCAGAGGTGGTGGCTTCAACAGAGGCCAACGGGGATTGTTCGTTGGTGCTGCTGCCGAAGAAGCTGGTGAGGAACGCGGTACCGGCGGCCACCAGGGAAACCAAGATGATCACCACAGCGGCGATGGCTGCCATGCCCTTGACGGTGTAGTCGGAGGCACCGAAACCATCACGTGTCGCAGGCTTTGGTGTCTTTTCCTTCTTCACCACAAGGTGGGTTGGTTCCTCGGTGAACAGTCCGCAGGTGCGCATCGCCATGGCAAGTGATGCGTAATCGGGATTGTCTTCTGTAGCTAGCCCCTGGGCTTCAGTGACCATTGCCTTGACGTCGCTGGGAGCGAGGGTCGCGTCGATAAGCATCTCGGCGGCCGAGGCCAGGGACTTGGCGTCGCGGAGCTCTGAGGCATCGGGCAAAATCGCCGGGAAGGCGAGGACGGCATGGCCGTCGGTGTTGATGCGGATGCGGCACTTGTTGTCCAAGCCGGCCGGGATACCCATCTCGTGGGCCTCGCCGATGGTTTCAGTTAGTTCCGCGAGCGCGAACGCGGCGGCGCGGGGATCGGCACCGGATTCCGCGACGGCGCTCAAGCTGGAGCCAGGCACCCAATCGGCCACAATGAGGCAACCGTTGCGGTACGCCTCGGAGTGGATGTTGGGGGCTACCGCCAAGCTGCCCAAGCTGGCCAGCTTCTTGGTGCGGCGCTGCACCTCGTAGGCGATGCCCGCTGCGGCTGCCGAAGACAGTGGCGCAAATGGGGCGTTGCCGGAAGTATCCACAAAGATCAGCGCGACTTCCTTGCCGGTGGCGATCTCGCGGGCCTGCCAGAAACGCGCGCCTTGGACGCCGCCGTGATCGGCGAGCAGACGGAAACGACCGTCGCCGACTGGGGCGCCGGGAACCAGGCGAGGTCCGCGGACAATACCGGCGGACATCGGTGGCGGCACAGGGGTTGCTGCGAACTCGCTTGGCGCGACCAGCTGGGTGGAGAAATCCTGCTCGGAGACTTCGCCGACATCCAAAGAGATCTTGGTATTCGGGCGAATAAACCGGCTCAAACCTGGGATGCGGGTCAGTGCCTGGCCCAAGTTTTGGACCTCCGGCAAACCAGAACGTGACAACACGATGCCGGTGACGAAGATGAAGAAGACACCCAACACAGCCAGGTACAACAAGTAGCCTACGGAGCTTAGAGTGCCCAGCAAGAAATCGCCCACGACGGCTTGAATCAGCCACCCCAACGCCCATGCTGCTGCTGCACCAACCGCCGCAGAGCCCAACGCCCACAGGGAGGTTTTAGCCAAAGAGCGCATACCCAACAGGCCGAGTTTGTTGCGCAACAGATACGCGCCGATGACCGCGCCGGTGATGAAACTGAAACCGTTGGCCGCACCAAGAAGCACCACCACACGCTCCGGGGAGCTCGACAGCAGCGGTGCCAACAGGGAAAGCACGACCTTGGTGGCGGTGATGCCGGCGATGATGAAGGTTGGGGTCCAGACCTCTTCACGCGCATAAAACACACGCAGATGTAGCAGCACCAAAGCGTAAGGAATCAGCGTGAAAGCAGAGAAGCTCAGAGTCCAACCAAGGATGTTGGCGGCGTTGGCATCGAATTGGCCGTAGGCAAAAAGGCCATTGGCAATAGGGACACCGAAGGCGGTGAAGAACACCACGATGGGGATCAGTGCGATGAAGGTTAGCTTGGAACCCAACTGAAGGTCAGAGACTACTGCCCTATCATCGCCGTCTGCCGCGTTGCGGGACAGTCGCGGCATAATCGCGGTGAGCAAGGTGACGCCGATGATGCCATAAGGAACTTGCAGCAACATCCAGTGCTGCTGATAAATAAACGGCGCAGCATCGTCTGCAATCGACGCAATGCGAGTGGTGATGATGTAACCGAACTGGGAGATTGCCACGTACACGATGATCGCCATCGCCATGCCACCGAATTGCTTCAAACGCGCATCGATACCCCACAGAGGGCGCATATCAATGCCCGCGCGACGCAGGTACGGAATCATGATTAGACACTGTGCAACCACACCAAGGGTGGTGCCCACGCCGAGGAAAATGATCTGCGGATCAAAAATGCCCACCTGCTCATGCGGGTGCAAACGCGCAGGCAGCACCATGTACACGCCCAGCACGGTCAAGGTGATCACATTGTTGACAACAGGTGCCCACGCGCCGGGTTTGAACACTTCACGGGTGTTCAACACAGCCATGAACAGGGCAAACAGGCCGTAGAAGAAAATCTGTGGCAGCAGCCAATACGCAAAGGCCGTGGACATGACCACGTTGACTTGTCCCTCAGAGGACAGCATCATCCGTGTCAGCAGCGGCGCGCCGATAATCGACAGGATGGTGACACCACCCAGCAGCGTCACCGACAGGGTGAGCAGCCGCCTGAAGAACCCGGAACCGCCGTCGGCGTCTTCTTTTTCCGCGCGGGTAAGGACCGGAATAACCAGCGATGTCAGCACCGCACCCAACACGATTTCAGTGATCAGGTTGGGCAGCGTGTTGGCAGTGTTGAACGCCGAAGCGATGGCCGGCGACAGCGCCGCACCAATCATCACGGTGCGCAGGAAACCGGTGATACGACTCAGCAGCGTGGCTATTGCCATGGAGCCAGTCGAGCGCACCACATCAGAATCGGAGGTGTGCTTTTCTGGTTCCGGTTCTGCCGGGCGCGTCTGGGCTGCCTGGGTGGCGGATGCCGTAGGCGAGTTTTTCAAACTCGAGCGATCACCATCCGTGCGTGCGACAGCCTTCTTGCGCGCCTCGGGCACAGGCGCCGGCGGTGCTGGAGCAACGATCCTGCCACGCAGGCCGGACTGCTCCGAATTATTCGAAAGCGAAGAACTCACTTGTTGACCATTCATGTACGAGTGCGCGCCTTAACGGCGAGCACGGCGAAAATAACTATGCGATACGTTAGTGGGTTGGTGGCGGTTTGGGCGATCCCGTACCGGGCGAGCGCTTTTCGACGTTTCGTTTCTTCCGTATAAACAACAACCCTCCTACTGCCAGAATGCCCGCTGCCACGAAAAACAGCGTGGTGCCCAAATTCGGGCGAGGCTGGACAGTAATTTCCACAGGTTCACTAATGGTGGCCCCATCTGGGGATGCCAACCACAACGTGAGATCAGTGCGCAGATTGTCATCGGGCAAATCCGCAGTCATCTGCAAGGTGATGGAACCCTGCGCCGGAATACGAACCACACCCGGAGTATTGATGTGCGCATCCTGATTTCCGGAATACAAAATCTGAGTCTCCGCGGGCAATGGCAAACCGTTTTGCGCCACAATCAACAACGGAGACGATTCCGAGGTTCGGGTATACACATTTCCCGGCGGCAACAACGCCACAGAGCTACGCAGCTTCTGCAGAGTATCGCGGTTGCGATTAAGTAATTTATCGGCAGCAGAGGTTGCCTGGGTGTGGCGAGCTAACGAACGACGCTCACTGATACTCAACGCGCGCAGCAGATCTTGCCGCAGCGGTGCTGTAAACCCATAACGGGTCAGTGCAATGCTGGGATCATTGGACATGATGCCAGTGAGATCATCGATGTACTCCGCCTGCTGAGTGGTTCGCAGAATTTCGGTTTCCGTCAATGACGCAGGATCGTCGTAGGGTGCACCAAAAGCAGTGTCATCCGGTGGAGTTGTTGCTGTGGCCAAAGTATTTCTTTGTTCCGCATTGGCAGTGACATATTGCTGCAGGGAAAAAGGTCGGGCGGAGCCGTCGGCAAGCAAAGCCCCGGTGGTCTCAAGCAACATCGCGCCGTCTTCGGCGCCCAGCACCGCGCTCGGCATGATCAACACGGGAGAGTCTTCATCGCCGTTGTCCACCGTCAAGCGCAGCGCCGCCTGGCCGGTGAGATTGCGGGCGCTCTCAGAATCCATGGCGTAGTCATAACGCGAATCCGGATTGGAATAGCCCACAGTCTCAGGGTTTTGTCCCAAGGTAGCCAAGGTTGCCGATAACGATCCCTGATACGACACCCCAGTTATTCCCGGAGCCAAAGAGTGGAACCGATCCGCGCTCGTTGTGCGCCACACCGTGTTATCAGAAACCAACACGGACACCGTTGACATAGGGGTTGGCGGCGTCACCGTGCCTGGCGTTGGCTTAGGGTTATCCAATGCGCTTTGCTCTGTGGCATCAGGGGCAGCAACCAACTCCTCTGACTGCACCTCCCACGCCTGATCCGGATTAAGCGTTACTTCCGCCCATCCGAGATCACCCACGGTGGAGGGCTCCACAAAACCATTTCCAGGAATCACCACATTGGATTCCGGAATAACACCCAACACTTCTTCAAAGGTGGTGACACCTCGCTGTAGCGCCTCGCGCATCAACCACTGATTACCGGTTTGGCTCACTGCATTTAGATCAGCATTCGCCCACGGCAACGCCACGGTGCACGAGGTGGCTGTGGCCTGTCGGAGTTTCTCCAAGAAAATGGCAGCGTTTTCCGCACCCGTGCCCGCGACACCATTGGTGGGTTGATTATCGGCAGTCCACAACTCACGAAGCCGCTGATTCTGCCGCACCGTACTGGGACGAGTATCGGTCACGGTGTAACCGCCGGTCATGCGATCCACCACATCAAGAAGCTGCGGATCAATAGCAAGGCACGTGGCTTGCTGCACGGCGGGTGAAGACTGGAGGTAGGCGTCGATAAGCTTTTGCAAACGACCGCCCTCATCCAACTCGCCCGCAAGCGCGTCGGAACTGACCAGCAAAGGCGGCTCTTCCGGCGCCTCGCCGGTCTCACCACCCAACACATTCGTCTGGGCTGATATCGGGTAAATCATCGTCGTGGGGGTGGCGGTGTCTTCTGTATCAGTTGTATCGCTGAGGACTGGCAGAAGGAAACGCTGCGAATCCAAATGCTGCGCCACCCCATCAAGCTGCCCCGACAACGCCAACATCGTCGGATAAGAACCCGGCTGAGAAATCGACAAACTATCGGTAGAAATCTCCACCTCAGTCTCAACACTCTCCCCCGGCTCCAACTCATCATCAAGAGTCACCATCGCGCCGAAGTAGCCATAATTATTATCCGTCGCCGCCACCCGAGCACTCGCCATATCAAACGACGCCTCCGCACGACGCGCCTGCAACGTAATATTGCTCAACGTCTCCGACGAACGATTAGTCACCCGAACCTGCGCCTTAAAAGACTCCCCCACCTGCACAGTTAGATTGCTATTCGGCATGACAAAATCCGAGATCTCTACATCCACACCAGAAAGCTCATCATCAGCCCGCGCATTCGGATTCACCCACAACTCCGACACCGCCGGATCAGAAGGATCCAACGGAATCGGCAACGCATGAACAGGTGAAGCGCTAAAACCCACCACAGTGATGGCGGTCAGCGCTGAAACGAGGCGAAGAGTTTTGGCTTTGGGGTTCGGGTTGGGGTTCGGAATCACCTTGGGGTGGACCTTCCCTCCGCCTTTTCCTTCAAAGCAAACTCAGGCAACAAATCATGCGCCTGCCTAGCCAACTTCCGCTCATCCGCAAAAGCCAAATGCTCAATCAACTGATTCGCCGGAATCCACGCCACCTCAGTGACTTCTGGATCCTCATCATTCAAATCGCCATCAACATAACGCAACAAATGATGATGCACCGTCTTATGGATCCGCTTCCCTTCCGAAACGAACCAATAATCAATCACACCCAACTCAGTGAACACCTCACCGTGGATGCCGGTCTCCTCCCACACCTCACGCTCAGCAGTCGCAGCCTTATCCTCACCAGGCTCAACATGGCCCTTCGGCATCGACCACAACAAACGACCACGACGATCAAGGCGACCAATCAACGCAACATAAATCTTCGACAGATCAACCTCATTGTTAGCGTTGACCGCCTCAGCCAAACCTGACACCACGAGACCACCTGCGGAAGTCTCATCAGAAGTAACCAAACGGGACTGCTGCCACGCCTGATTCACCCTCGTGTTGGAACGCCTCCTGGTTGGAGACCTACGACCCTTACCCCTGCGGTTGTCCTGAGACTTCTGCTTATTCGACTGAGAGGTTTGGGTTTGGGTGTTTTGCTGGGAGTTTTGGCTGTTCTGGTTGTTTTGACTGTTTTGGCTGTGTTGTTGGGTGTTGTTGCTCTTCGGGTTCCTGCGGGACCGACGGCGCTTTGGCCTCTGAGAGGTTTTCTCAGAAGCTTGGCCCTGATTTTGGCCCTGCTGGTTCTGCTTTTGGGGTTGGGCCTGTTGGCTTTGTGGCTGGGCTTGGGGCTGATTTTGGGTTTGCTGCCCCTGTTGTCCCTGCCTGTTTTGGTTTGGGTTTTGGTTCTGACCTGAAGGACGGCGAGAACGGCGGCGGCGCCTGCGTTTAGGCGCTCCGCTAGTAGTCCCCTCGGGTTTCAAGTCACTCATTCAACCAATCGTATCGTGAGAGGTGGGTATTCGGTATTAATGAACCGCCCGGGGGTTAATTGACTCGCGTAGTGAGGGGTTCGGCGCCGTGTCGGCTGCTCAGATGCAAATCCCCACCACAAATCCCGAATTTTTGCGATTCTGTGGTGGATCCTTGCATTTTTGAGCCCTCAACGCGCGAAAATACACCACAAATACGTTCGATTTACTGATTTGTGGTGGATCCTTGCAATTGCTAAAAATGGCCCTCAAAACTCGACTCGCTGTGTGGCTTTCTAACGAGCTAACCTGTACTGATGCACCCTTTTACCCGTTCTTTGGCTGCGGGGCCTTAAACGGGCTCCTACGGTGCAAAGTGCGAAAACTTATTCTAATTTCACATTTAGAGCAGTTTTTGCCCACACTTCTACTGGGTAGACTCAGATTCGTGAATTCCCAGGATGCTCAGAACCAAGTTCCCCCACAGAAAGTGGACCAGGAAGTAGACCGCCTTGCTTTAATGGCGCGCGCTCACCAGGCAATTGGTGAGCTTTCAGACATCCTTGTGCCCCTAGCGGCAGCATTTTCCAGCAAGGGACACTCCCTATATTTGGTGGGCGGTTCCGTGAGGGATGCTTTCTTAGGTGAGTTGGGGCATGACCTTGATTTCACCACGTCGGCACGCCCTGAGGAGACAAAGGCGATCCTGGATGATTACGCCGATGTGGTGTGGGATACCGGAATTGCGTTTGGCACCCTTTCTGCAGAAAAGCATGGTCAGCAGATCGAAATCACGACATTCCGTTCTGATCTCTATGACGGAAACTCCCGCAACCCTGAAGTGACCTTCGGTGACACCTTGGAAGGCGATCTGATTAGGCGCGATTTCAAGGTCAACGCCATGGCTGTGGAGATCCAAGCCGATGGTGAATTAACTTTCCACGATCCAGTGGGTGGCTTGGAAGATCTACTTACCCACACTTTGGATACCCCAGCTACTCCGGAACAATCATTCAATGATGATCCTCTGCGAATGCTGCGCGCTGCCCGCTTTGTTTCCCAACTGAATTTCACCCTTGCACCACGAGTTATTACCGCCATGACTGAAATGGCGCAGCAGATTACTCGGATCACTGTGGAACGCATGCAGGTTGAGTTGGACAAAATGATCCTTGGCAAAAACCCTGAGGCTGGCATTGACCTCATGGTGGAGTCCGGTATCGCGCAGATTATTTATCCGGAGATCCCTGCGATGCAGATGACTCAAGATGAACACATGCAGCACAAGGATGTGTACGCGCACTCGTTGCAGGTGATGCGCCAAGCGATTGATCAGGAAGAAGATGGCCCTGACCTGGTGCTTCGTTGGGCTGCTCTGCTTCATGATTGCGGTAAGCCAGATACTCGTGACTTCAATGAGGAAGGCCGCGTGAGCTTCCATCAGCATGAGGTAGTTGGCGCCAAGCTGGTGAGGCGACGGATGCGCAAGCTGAAGTACTCAAAGCAAATGGTCGGCGATGTCGGGCAGTTGGTGTTCCTGCACATGCGTTTCCATGGTTTCAGCGAAGGCCAGTGGACGGATTCTGCAGTGCGTAGGTATGCCGCAGATGCGGGTGAATTGCTGCCACGTTTGCACAAGTTAGTGCGTGCTGATTGCACCACAAGAAATAAAAGGAAGGCAGCACGACTGCAAGCCACCTACGATCATTTGGAAGAGCGCATCGCGGAGATCGCCGCAAAGGAAGATCTTGCCAGGGTGCGCCCAGATTTGGATGGCAATGAGATCATGGAGATTCTGAACATCCAAGCCGGACCTGAAGTGGGTAAGGCGTGGGCGTTTTTGAAGGAGCTTCGTTTGGAGCGCGGTCCTTTGGATCGTGAAGTTGCCATCGCAGAGCTGAAGAGCTGGTGGGAAGGAGAAAACAATGAGTGATTTTTATGCCGACAGGTTGTTTAACGCGATGGAGCGCAATGAGGTAGCTCCAGGCATGTTGTTGGTGGCTGCGCCCGATATGGCGTCGGAGGATTTTGAGCGCAGCATCGTGTTGATCATCGAGCATTCTCCTGCCACCACTTTTGGTGTGAACATTTCTTCACGTTCCGATGTTGCTGTGGCCAATGTGTTGCCCGAGTGGGTGGACCTCACCTCGAAGCCACAGGCACTGTACATCGGTGGGCCGTTGAGCCAGCAGGCTGTGGTTGGTTTGGGCGTGACCAAGCCGGGCGTGGATATTGAAAATTCCACCAGCTTCAACAAGCTCGCCAACCGCCTGGTGCACGTGGATCTGCGTTCTGCACCTGAAGATGTGGCTGATGATCTTGAGGGCATGCGCTTTTTTGCGGGCTACGCGGAGTGGGCTCCGGGCCAGCTCAACGAGGAAATTGAGCAGGGTGATTGGTTCGTCACACCTGCGTTGCCGTCGGACATTATCGCGCCGGGCCGCGTCGATATTTGGGGCGACGTGATGCGTCGACAAGCAATGCCTTTGCCGTTGTATTCCACGTTTCCGTCGGACCCTTCAGATAATTAGATGAGTTCCGAAAATTTAAAAGAAATTCGCGGCGGAATCGGTGAGACTTTAACGGTCGGTTTGGGGCTGATTCCGCTGGGTTTGGCCTTTGGGCTGTTGATGGTCCAGACAGGTTTCGCCTGGTGGTGGACGCCGATTTTCTCCTTCGTGATCTATGCCGGTTCGATGGAATTTCTGGCAATCGGCATGGTCACCGCAGGTATCGGCCCGTTTTCGGCGGCGGTCGCTGGTTTCATGGTGAATTTCCGCCACATTTTCTACGGTCTCACCTTCCCACGCCACCGCATCAAGTCCGGCGCCGGCCGCGCCTATTCCACCTACGCGCTTACCGACGAGTCCTACGCCATCGTGTCAGCCCGCCCACCTGGCGATATCAGTGGCACGCGGGTGCTTACCGTTCAAATTTTGTGCCAAGCTCTGTGGGTTATCCCAGGAATTATTGGCGCCTTGGTTGGTCAAGTGCTGCCCGATGATCTAAAAGGCATGGATTTTGCCCTGACCGCGCTGTTTGTGGTGCTGGCGTGGGAGGCATTCAAAAATAACAAGGATTATTCGCTGCCATTATTCGCGGTGGTATTGGCTCTGGTTTCCGGTTTTGTGGCGCCCGAGCAGATGCTGGTTATCGCTTTGACCACGTACTTTTTGATCCTTCTTCTCCGCGTCCGCTTCCCCAACCTGGACAAGAAACTGGAGATCAGGACTTCCCATGAGTGAGTTTGGCCTGCCAGAAGGCGTCACGCTGCTCAACGTCGCCGCCGTGTTGATCCCCATCGCGATCATCACCTTGCTGCTGCGCATCTTCCCCTTCGCCGCGATGAAACGCGTCAACAGCAACCAACTCATGGGAGTTTTGGGGCGCACAATGCCAGTCGGAGTGATGGTCGTATTGGTCATTTACACGCTCTTTGGCCAGGTCAGTGCGCCAGGTGGTGTGGGTGCTTCACTGATCGCGGTGGCATTCACCGCGCTGCTGCACTGGTTGAAAGGCTCCGCCGGGCTGTCCATCGTCGGTGGCACCTTGGCCTACATGTTTCTGGTCAACGTCGTTTTTTAAAAGATGCTTCTCGACGCAAAAAGCCGCCCCCTCACCGTGAGCATTACGGTGAGGGGGCGGCTTTAAACTTTTCAGGGGTTTATGCAACAACCTTGTAGCCAGCCTCAACGACAGCAGCCTTGACAGCCTCGTCGGTGAAGTCTTCGCCGGTAACCTGCACGGCACCGGTTTCTAGGGTGACGTCCACAGCGGTGACGCCAGCAACCTCTCCGACCTCTTCCTTTACGGAGGAGACGCAGTGTCCACAAGTCATGCCTTCGACGGTGTAGTTCTTGATAGCCATATTATTGGCCCCTTTCTGTCGGGTATCTTCTAACAGCAGACAATATACCCCACTAGGGTATACTGCAAGTGGTTAATTTAACCCAGGGAACTTCGCTCCCGCTTCCAGCCACAGGCCTTCAAAAGTCTCCGCGGAGATAACAACCGCCTTGATATCGGGGAAATCCGCATAGGTATCTGGATGGGGAACCACTTCATTTGGCTCGTTATTCAGCTGGAAATTAGATCCGCCAATAACACCTGCACCAGTAACGACATCCCCTTCGGCAGTTCCTGCTAGTTCAATAATGCGCTGCATTTTGCACATCTGCACGCCGCCTTGAGCCTCAGATGGGGGAAGCTCCTGCATCTCTGCGATATGGATGGCGGTTGGGTGTCCAGGGATTTCAATTTCGGTGCGCACGATGATCGTTTTCGACATGCTCTTTAGCCTACGGATGAAATTTTTCAGACGGTAATGTCGGAATCCTCCACCTGAGGGGCTAGGTTTGAAGTGTGGTTAATTACGCATTCGTTATTGCAGGTTCAGAAGCTACCGGCGGCGCCGGCATCCAGGTTGATTTGAAGACCTTCCAGCATTTAGATGTTTATGGCATTGGTGCCATCACATGCTTGGTGGCCTTTGATCCTAAAGACAACTGGAATCACCGTTTTGTCCCGGTTGATGCGCAGGTTATCGCTAATCAGATTGAGGCCGCCACCGCAGCGCACGATCTTGATGTGGTGAAGATCGGTATGTTGGGTACTCCTGCAACGATCGATACTGTGGCAACCGCTTTGGAGGAAAACAGCTTCAAGCACGTTGTCCTAGACCCGGTACTGATCTGCAAGGGCCAGGAGCCCGGCGCGGCACTTGATACTGACACTGCCCTTCGCGCGAAGGTGCTGCCACAGGCAACCGTGGTTACTCCAAACAACTTCGAGGCCACCACCCTGTCTGGCCTAGACAAGCTGGAGACCATCGACGACCTGAAGGAAGCAGCCCGCCTCATTCATGAGCAAGGACCTCAGTACGTCGTTGTTAAGGGTGGCATCGACTTCCCAGGCGACAACGCTGTGGACGTACTTTTCGACGGCACCGACTACCACGTGTTCTCTGAACCAAAGATCGGCGACGAGCGCGTCTCCGGCGCTGGCTGTACCTTCGCAGCTGTCATCACCGCAGAGCTGGCCAAGGGCAACTCTGCCGTTGATGCAGTGACCACCGCTAAGCGCGTAGTCACCCGCGCAGTGAAGGACGCTGTCGCATCCAACGCACCGTTTACCTCTGTGTGGTTGGCGGAAGACAACAAGTAGAAATCTTAAACAAGCTCCCTTTTTGCGCGTTAAAAGCCGCATAAAGGGAGCTTTGCTATTGGATTTCAAACAGTCGTTGAAGGTGCAAAGCGTTGTTACAATTAGTTATGTCTGAAAATTCAACACCGATTTTCAAAGTTTGTACAACAGCGGAACTCCGGGCTGAACGACAAGAACTACTTGAACGGATGCGTCCCTTTAACCTGGAACAGATGCATCGCCTCTACGATGCAGATTTATTGAGCGTGGAAGAATCAGAAATGCTTGATAACTACAGGTCATTGGCTTGGCTCATTGACGGAGAAATTTTGTAGAAGAAAAACAAAAATGCCCCGGTCTTCACAAAAGTGAAGTCCAGGGCAAGTTCCTTTAAAAAACTGCTTAAACCAGCAATCCAATCACAAGGAACACCACTGCGAGCAGCGGGAACGTGCCTTGCTTGAAGGCTGCACCACGCTTGTCGGGTGAGCTCAAAGCCAACACTGCAGCGGCTGCCAGCATGGAACCGGTGCCAGCGAGTGCGAGGGCTGCGCCGATGCCAGTTGAACCAGCGAAGAGGAACGCAACACCCACGCCGGCGATGACTGCCAGGAAGAAGTTGTAGAAGCCTTGGTTGTAGGCCATCTCCTTGGTGTTCTCGGCGTCGATTTCGGTGGTGCCGAAAACTCCACGTGCTTTCTCACTAGTCCATGCGAATGATTCCATGTAGAAGATGAAAACATGCAGTAGAACTGCGAGGATGGCGAAAACTGCTCCGATAATGATCATGTGAGATCCTTTTAAATCAGGGGTCTAATGGGCCTTAAACGTTTAGAAACGAATGAGCACTTTTCCGGCACGGCCAGGCTCGCTGGAGGCGCGCACGGCCGAGACGATGTCAGCGGCATCAAAGGTGGAATCAACTGGAAGGGTCAATGTTCCATCAAGTATGCGCGCAATGAGCTCGCCGAACAACTGGGTTTTCTTCTCTGCTGGCATTTCGCGGCTGACTTTGCTTCCCCAGAAGCCCTTGACGGTGATGTGCTTGAAGATGACGGGGCCGGATGGGATTTCCATGATTGGGTTGCCCATGGCGCCGAAGGAGACGAGGGTGCCGCCTTCGCCAAGCAGTTTCACCAGGTCAGCTGCGGAGGATCCACCGACGGAATCAAGTGCGACGGCGATGCTTGCGCCACCGGTGATGTCTTCGACCTGCTTTTCCCAGCCTGGGGTCTCAGTGGAAACGACGCCGCTGATGTTTTGAGCAGCGAGTTCTTGGACACCGGCGTCACGGCGGACGAGACCAACGACATGGATGCCGCGGGATTCTGCCAGCTGTGCGAGCATGCGGCCGACGGCACCGTTTGCGGAGTTTTGGATCAGCCACTCCCCTGGTTTCATATCCAGGAAATCAAGAAGGCTGATGGCGCTGAAAGGCATTGCGACGAGCTGAGCTGCGCTTTCGTCGGAGAGCTGTTCTGGTACGGGAATGAGGCCGGAGGCGTCGACAAGCGCGTACTCCGCCCAGATGCCAAAGCTGGTGCCGGACGCAACACGCTGACCGACCTGCAAACCTTCGACGCCCTCGCCCAGGGCGTCGACGATGCCGACTGCCTCGGTGCCTGCGGCGGCCGGCAGATCTGGGACGAAGCCGTAAGAGCCCTTCACGGTCCACAAATCATGGTTGTGGATGGTTGCCAGCGTCACTTGAATACGAACCTGACCTGGGCCGGGAGTGGGAATTTCCTTCTCGGTAATCTGTAGGACGTCGGCGGGGTCGCCGAAAGTGTTGTGAGTGATTGCGCGCATGGTGGTGTTCCTCTCATCGCAATAGAAAATGGGTTCGCTATATGAACACCAAGCGTACTTTTTCCATTCCCCCGTGACGGCCGAGCAGTAAACTTGCAGGTCAATGCAACTTTTTAACCGTAGAAAGTTATGGCCAAAGACTGGCAATAGGTTAAGAACTTGCGTTAGGATAGCCTAATGCAATCTATTCGAACGACCTTCAGGTCGCTTTCACGCAGCGCAGTTATCGTGGGTACCGTTTTGGCTTTGGGTATCGCAGGATGTTCCACGGCCAGTGATGAAGCCACAAGCACCAGCGACGATGTAGCTGTCGGCGGCCGCCTATTTTCTACAGCGGATTCCGCCACCGCCGCTCTGGGAAGCGACGCCGAACCAGGCCAATTCCCCCGCACCGTTGTGCATTCACGCGGCGAAACTACCCTTGAGCAGCAGCCACAACGAGTCGTGGTTCTCGACAGCGGTGAAATCGACCAGGTTTTGAGCCTCGGCGTGACTCCCGTCGGCATCGCCAGCCCGAAAGACGCCTCCAGCCAGCCCGCTTACCTCGAAAATCAGCTGGCAGATGTACAAACTGTGGGCACCACGAGTGAGCTCAATTTCGAAGCCATCGCCGCCCTCAAGCCTGACCTGATTCTGGGCAGCAAGCTGCGCGTCGACGAATCCTACGATCAGCTCTCCCAAATCGCACCAACCGTGCTGAGTATTCGCCCCGGATTCCCCTGGAAGGAAAACTTCCTCCTCACCGCCGACGCGCTCGGTCTCGAGGGCAAAGCCGTCGAGGTTCTCAACGAGTACCAAACCCATGTCGATGCAGTCCGCGAGACCATCGACGGCAGCCCAGAAATCTCACTCGTCCGCTTCATGCCTGGTCGCACCCGCCTGTACGGAAACCTCTCTTTCATCGGTGCAATCCTTAAGGACCTGGGGCTTTCTCGCCCAGAGATCCAAAATATCGACGATCTTGCCGTGGAGATCTCCCCCGAAAACATCACCGATGCCAACGGCGACTGGATTTTCTACTCCACCTACGGCAAGCCCGAGGCCACCGAGCAGGACAACATTTTGTCCAACGAGCTGTGGCACAACCTCCCCGCCGTCCAAGAAGGTCATGCCCTGGAGGTCAATGACGAGAGCTGGTTCATGGGGTTGGGTCCTCTCGGCGCCAATGAAGTGCTCGACGACATCGAAAACATCCTCGGATCCTAGCCCCTCGACCCCGCAATTGAGCTGGTCAGCGCCTTGCAGTTTGTGCCGCGCTTAATTGCTTATCGACGTCCCCATCCCCCTCGCCAATGCTTCGGCGAGGGGTTCTATTTATTGTGTGTGCTAGCCTTTTCGCAATCGTTCAGCCCGCCCCGACGTCAATGTTGGGAGTGGGCTGGCGCATTCCATTCCTGATGGCCGTGCCACTAGGGCTTATCGGCTGGTGGATCCGCACCGGTGCCCAGGAAAATGTACGCCCCGCATCCGAACGCCCCGAAGCTCCTATTAAGCAGGCATTGCGTACTGAGTGGAAGATGATGTTGCGGGTAGGTGGCTTTATCTCTTGCACCGGTCTGAGCTTCTACATTTTCACCACGTACATGACCACTTTCCTGCGCAGCACCGTCGGACTGGAGGGCACGTTAGTGCTGGCTGGAAACATCATCGCTCTCAGCATGGCAGCAATTGTGGCCCCATTTGTTGGCCGCGCAATTGATAAATTCCCCCGCCGGAACATCATGGCTTTCGCTACCTTAAGCACAGTAATTATGGCGATCCCGGCCTACATCATTGCAGGTCAAGGTACTTTGACTGCTTCTTTGATTGCGCAGGTAATGCTTGGAATCGGCGCGGTTACCGCTAACTGCGTTACCTCAGTAATGATGGCCGAGGTCTTCCAAGAGGTCACCCGCGGTACTTCCGCCGGCATTACCTACAACGTCACTTACGCAATCTTCGGCGGCTCGGCTCCATTTATCTCCACCGCATTGGTCTCCTGGACCGGCAGCCCGCTGGCCCCTGCGGTATACATGATCATCATTGCGCTCTTCGCCTTCACCGCGTCCCGCTTCATTCCTGAAACCTCCCCAGTTTTTGTCACCGCAACCCCGGCCATTAAGGCACCAAAGGTGCTGGTCAACCCGGGTTAAACCACGCTTTTCGACGAAAAAACCTGCCTCTTCACCAGGTATAAAATGGTGAAGAGGCAGGTTTTTAAATGTTCTTGGGTGCTTTAGGAGGCAACGATCTTGTAGCCGGCTTCCTCTACAGCAGCCTGGATCTCTGCATCGCTGAAACCTTCGCCACTGACAGCGACGTTTCCTGATTCTAGAGTGACGTCAACAGCGCTAACGCCATTAACTTCGCTTACCTCTTCAGTTACCGATGCCACGCAGTGTGCGCAGGTCATGCCCTCAACGGTGTAGTTCTTTAATGCCATGTCACTGGCCCCTTTCAGGTGAAGTACTCTCTCCCTCAAGGCTATACCCCTATGGGGTATAAGGGCAAGGGTGAGTTAATTCTCAGCTGCAAAGAAGGCGAGCAATTCCTCTGGAGTCAATCGCTGTTGAGGGTTTGCCCTATTGGAAGAAGTAAATTCCACACCTTCACTTTCCAATACTTCTTTTGGTGAGCGGGTTTCCTCAGCGTTTAACCATCTGAAACCATCTGAGATTGACCCATCTGTTCTTAGAACTCGATGAGCGTTTAGTACTGGGTGTTCAGCAAGATGGTTACCAATGGACTGAGCATTTGTTCCGGCTGCCACTGCAACATCTCCGTAACTCGCCCAATGACCTGCAGGGATTGAAGATACGATGGTGTGAACTTTATTCCACAACGGGGAAAGATCAAGGGGTAGAACTTCTGCCTCAAGCAACCGTCGTTACCCCAAATAACTTCGAGGCTTCCACCCTCTCCGGCCTTGAGAAGCTTGAGACCGTCGAGGACCTCAAGGAGGCTGCCCGCCTCATTTATGAGCAAGGCCCCCAGTACGTAGTCGTCAAGGGTGGCATGGACTTCCCCGGCGAGAACGCCGTGGATGTGCTTTTCGACGGATCCTCCTACCACGTCTTCTCTGAGCCAAAGATTGGTGAAGAGCGCGTTTCCGGCGCAGGCTGCACCTTCGCAGCTGTTATCACCGCAGAGCTCGCAAAGGGTGCTGAGGTTGTAGACGCAGTGGCAACCGCAAAGCGTGTGGTTACCCGTGCGGTTCAAGATGCTGTTGCATCCAACGCACCTTTTACCTCCGTATGGCTTGCTGAGGACAACAAGTAGAGTTTTAAAATACCGATCAAATCCCCGTGTTAGTGACTGCTAACACGGGGATTTCCGCTGCTTAAAGCACCTATTGCCTAAGTAGACCAATAGGTCTATGCTTCATAGAACAACTAGTTCATAAGTGATTAGTTTTAAGAATTTATTACCTCTCTACAGGAGAACCCAGCGATGGCCGTTTTTGATTTCCCTAACCCCGTTAACGAATATGCAGCTCGCTGCACTGCGGGTTTGGTTGTTTTGCTGAGCGCCGCCACGCTTTTTGCCTCTGGTGACCTTCGTATTATTTTGGCAAGCATCTTGACCTTCGGCTTCGCATTGCGCGTCGCCGGCGGACCCCGTTACTCCCCCTTTGGACGTCTTTCAGTACACGTACTTGTACCACTGCTGAAGAAAGCACCGATCCTGACCCCTGGCCCACCAAAGCGCTTCGCGCAGACCATCGGCCTGGGCTTTAGCGGTACTTCCCTTATCCTTATGGCCTTTGGATTTAACGTTGCAGCTTCCGTAGTCCTAGTCATGCTCATCGCAGCAGCCACCTTAGAATCCGTCTTTGGTATCTGCCTCGGTTGCTGGGGATTCGGCAAGCTCATGCGCTACGGCGTCATCCCAGAAGACGTTTGCGAGCAGTGCTTCCAGAAGGAATCCTCCCGCACCGGCTGGCTCGTTAGCCTGAAGTAGCACTTCGAATCTAAGACCACCAAATGGACATGTCCTTTGAGTGAATAGGACACAATGGAATGCATGTCCACGATTACTGATGCTGTATCCGCCCTGCGCACACTGCCTTCCCAGTCTGCGCAGGGTTTGGCTTTTGAAAAACTCATGGTCAACTTCATTAAGTCTGACCCCACTCTCTCCACTGAGTTTGATGAAGTCCATCGTTGGGTCGATTGGCCATATAACGGTGGCACCATGGATACTGGCATCGACTTAGTGGCTTATAACAAGGACGATGATGCTTATACGGCGATCCAGTGCAAGTTTTATCTTCCCACTACTTCCCTGGCAAAAGGACAGCTAGATTCCTTCTTTGAAGCCTCGGGACGCACTTTTGAAACCCCTGAAGGAACACGCTCCTTTAGCAATAGACTCGTTATTTCCACTACTGATAAGTGGAGTTCAAATGCGGAAAAGATGTTGGAGAACCAAACCATTCCAACTAACCGCATTGGTCTATCTGCAATTGCGGAATCCCCGATTGACTGGGATATTGCCTATCCAGGTTCTGAATTAACTATTAACCTGCAGCTTAAAGAGCCGTATAGCCCTCGTCCTCACCAGCAAACTGCTATTGAAAAAGCAATTGAAGGCTTCCAAACTCATGACCGTGGCAAGCTCATCATGGCTTGCGGTACCGGAAAAACCTTTACTGCCCTGCGTCTTTCTGAAGAGGTTGCGCGACTCAATGGCAATAAAGCTCGCATTCTTTTTCTAGTCCCTTCCATCAGCTTGCTTTCGCAAACACTCAAAGAGTGGACTGCACAAAAGACAATGGATCTTCGTCCTGTCGCCGTATGTTCTGACTCCAAGGTCTCCAAGGCTGCAGAAGATATTGCTGCTTATGATCTTGAAGTTCCGGTAAGTACTGATGGTGCATTGATTGCGGAAAAACTGGAGCATCGTAAGCGAGCAGCAGGATTGACCGTGGTGTTCTCTACTTACCAGTCCCTTCCTGCTGTTCACGCGGCTCAAGAAGCTGGGGCTGAGCCCTTTGATCTTGTCATCTGCGATGAAGCCCACCGCACCACAGGCATCACCTTGGCTGGAGAAGACCCTTCAAACTTCACCCGCATTCATGACGCTTCTTATATCAAGGCAGCAAAGCGGCTGTACATGACGGCAACCCCAAGGCTTTTCGACGACTCCGTGAAGGGCAAGGCTGCAGATCATTCAGCTGAAGTTTCTTCCATGGATGATGAAGCAATCTACGGACCCGAATTTCACCGGCTGGGTTTTGGGGAAGCAGTAGAAAAAGGCCTGCTTACTGACTACAAAGTTGTAGTGATGACAGTTGATGAGCAAGTTGCAGCCAGTGCCTTAACTGTTTTGGGTTCAACACCTGGTGAAGAACTCACTCTGGACATGACTTCCGCAATTATTGGCGCGTGGAATGGCTTGGCAAAGCGTTCGGGTAAAGAGCAAGACACCAAGACTGGTTTCTCAAGCTCTGACGCAGCAATGGAACGAGCTGTTGCATTTGCGCGAGACATTAAGACTTCTCAGCAAATCGCGGAGTCTTTTCCACGAGTTGTCAATGCTTATACGACTGAGCTTGAGGTTAAAAACGATGACGTAGATGAGCACAACCTCAATTTGAGCGTGGCATGCCAGCATGTCGATGGATCAATGAATGCGCTGGAACGAAACTCTCGTTTAACTTGGCTTAAAGCTCCTACCCAGTCAATGGAAACCAAGATTCTTACTAACGCGCGCTGCCTTTCTGAGGGTGTCGATGTACCGGCTTTGGATTCCGTAATCTTCTTTAATCCCCGTAATTCCATGGTGGATGTGGTTCAGTCGGTTGGCCGAGTTATGCGTAAATCTCCAGGTAAGAATTACGGATATATCATCTTGCCAGTTGCTGTTCCCCCAGGTGTTGCACCATCAGCTGCGTTAAATGATTCACGCCGCTTCAAGGTTGTATGGCAGGTTCTTAACGCCCTTCGTGCTCACGATGACCGTTTTAACGCAATGGTGAACTCCATTGCGCTCAATGAGGGAAATATTAAGGATCTACCTGTTGAGACTGAGCATACTGGCCCTACAAGTAAAGATAGAGATAACGCACCCTATGACAGTGCTGAATCCGCTACACAATACGTACTGTTCTCTTTAGAACAGTGGCAAGAAGCGATCTACACCAAGCTTGTAGATAAAGTTGGTACCCGAACCTACTGGGAAGATTGGGCAGATGATGTTGCTGACATCGCCCAAGCACAAATAACCCGTATTAAAGCGCTCTTAGACAATGCTTCACCAACGATCAAAGAAGAGTTCGAGCGATTTGTTGAAGGTCTACGTGGCAACCTCAATGAGTCCATCTCTGACGACGAGGCAATCAGCATGTTGTCACAGCATCTGATCACCGCACCAGTGTTTGACGCTCTATTTGCTGAATCAAGCTTCGCTAAGCAAAACCCTGTTTCCCAGGTTATGCAACGCATGGCAGATGCTCTTAATAGTGCTGAACTTAACTCTGAAACGGAAAAACTTGAGAAGTTCTATGACTCTGTTCGTATCCGTGCTGCTGAAGTAAGCTCCGCAGCTGGTAAACAAGCAGTAATTAAAGACCTCTACGAACGATTCTTTAAAAAGGCCTTTAAAAAGCAATCTGAAGCTCTAGGTATTGTCTATACCCCTGTTGAGATCGTGGACTTTATTCTGCGAGCTGCCGATGATGTGTCCAAGAAGCATTTTGGTCGTGGCTTAAGCGATAAAGATGTCCATGTTCTTGATCCTTTCACCGGTACGGGTACTTTTATGGTGCGTTTATTGCAGTCAGGTCTAATTAAGCCTGAAGATTTGGCCCGTAAATATGCCAATGAGCTGCACGCTACTGAGATCATGTTGCTTGCCTATTATGTTGCGGCCGTTAACATTGAGACCACTTATTTTGGTCTCGAGGGAGAGCGTGCTCTGCGTAATGGTGAAGATGCGCCGGTCTATGAGCCGTTTGATGGCATTGTGTTGGGTGATACCTTCCAGATGTATGAAGACGATGACAAACTCGATCTAGATGTTTTTACTGCTAACAATGACCGTATGGAGCGTCAGAGACTTACTCCTGTACAGGTTATTGTGGGTAACCCGCCTTACTCTGTGGGGCAATCGAGTGCGAATGACAATAACGCAAACCTCAAGTACCCCACTCTTGATCGACGTATTGAAGATTCTTATGCGAAGTATTCGACCGCAACAAATAAGAACTCTCTGTACGACTCCTATTTACGTGCTTTCCGGTGGGCAACAGATCGTATTCACACACAAGGGGTTGTTGCTTTTGTTTCTAACAACGGTTGGGTTGACGGCAATACCGCTGATGGTGTGCGCCTAAGTTTGGCACAGGACTTCTCCGAGATTTATGTTTTCAACCTTCGTGGCAATTCCCGAACAGGTGGTGATTTGGCTAAGCGCGAGGGCGGCAACGTCTTTAATGTCCGTGTGGGTACTCAAATCATTGTTGCCGTGAAAAACCCACAATTGTCTGGTTGCAGGATTCTTTATAAAGATATTGGTGACAATCTCAGCGCGGATGCGAAGTTGAACGAGATTGCCGTTGCCACAATTGAGGGCGCTGAGTGGCAGACTATTTCGCCTAATGAATATGGAGATTGGATCAGCCAGCGCTCTGTAGATTTTGATACCTGGCCTGTACTCGGTGATAAGAAAAACAAATCTGCATTAAAGGTTTTTCAAACCTTTTCTGCTGGTCTAAAGACTGGCCGCGATGCCTGGTGCTATGGGCCAACATCTGCGCAGGTAAAAACTAATATCACCCGGTTATTAGAAACCTATGAACAAGCTCAGCAACGGTTTAATTCGTGGGTTGTGGATAACGGAGTGACATCTCCTAAGGAAGCTGACGTTAATCAATTCCTTAAGCAGAACCCTGATTTAGCGGATAGCAAGAAAATATCCTGGGATTCCAATCTAAAAATGTCCTTGTCACGCGGTGATACTTTTTCTTTTGATCCAAGCAGCATCCAAATGTCCTTGTATCGTCCATTTTTCCCTCAACAGACATACTTCCATGTTTCATTGAACCAGCGTCGATACCAGTTACCGTCAATGTTCCCGACCCCGGAACATGACAACCAGGGCTTTTATATCGTCAACCCAGGTAGTGCCAAGCCATTCTCTACCCTTGCAACAAATCTACTTCCAGATCTTGCTATGTGGGGTTCTAACGCCGGACAGTTCTTTACCCGATGGACTTGGGAACCCATCGAAACTCGAGAAGGCGAATTAGACTTCGGTAATGGACTTTTCTCCACAACCCCAAAAAAGGGAGTTGAAGGCGAGATCCTTGACGGTTACCGGCGCGTCGATAACATCACCGACGAGATCTTAAAGCTCTACCAATCAAGCTTGGGTGAGGATGTCACCAAGGATGACATCTTCTACTTTGTTTATGCACAGTTGCATGATCCTGCCTATCGTGAGGCCTATGCGGCTGATCTAAAGAAGATGCTGCCACATATTGAAACCCCTACTGATCGCGCACGCTTTGATCACTTTGTGACAGCCGGCAAGGAATTGATGGATCTTCATATCAACTATGAAGATGTTGAACCATGGGATGTGGAGGTAAAGGTCAAAGAAAAAGCTGATCCCACGGATCGTGAGACCTGGCGTGTTACCAAGATGAAGTGGGCTAAGGTTCGTGATCCAGAGACCAAGAAATTGGTGGAGGACCATACCACCTTGATTTACAACAGCTCAATCACCATCAGCGGCATCCCCGAAGAAGCTGAAAACTATCAACTAGGTTCACGTTCTGCCATCGCATGGCTTATTGACCGTTACCAGGTGAAGAAAGATAAGGCGTCCGGCATTGTTAATGATCCCAATGATTGGGCTGATGAAGTGGGTAACCCTCGCTACATTGTGGAGCTGATTGCTAAGGTCACCCGCGTTGCCGTTGAGACCATGAGAATTGTAGAGGAGCTTTGAGTTTTCCTACTGCAGCTTCCAGAAGTGTGACTTCTGGAAGCTGCAATTTTATGTTCAATTTCGGACCTTTTAAGCAGGTGTAGCGCAGTATGTAACTATGGAAAAGCAGTTTTTCACAGGGAAAAGATTCGATGTCCGGGATTTGGAATCGATCGCTTTTGTACTTCGTGATGAGCCACATTTTAGAGGGCTCTATCGGCTGAGCTTTGCTACAGGTGAAGCCTATGTTGGGCAGTCGGTGAATGTGGTGAACCGCTTTACGGGACATCGTCGACGATGGGATGACATTATTTCCCTGGAATTCTTTCCCTTTGCCAATGAAGACTTGAATCCTTTGGAAAAGACCTTGATTTCCATGACTGAGGAATCTACCTCAGTTCGAAATATCAGGGATGCGGGCAAACCTCGTGGGGAGGAAGACTTTGTTTTTGATAGTGAAAATGGAGTCTCTTCCCCATTGTCCTGGGATCGTGAGAAAAGAATTCCACCAGGTAGCTATGTAGTTAGTACAGAGTCCGCCAAATTTGTTCAGCTTGCACAACAGCCAAATTATCGCCCACTTCGAGATGTTGTTGGGTGGTACCTCTATCAAACTTATCCAGATCCCTTTAATACCCAACGTCATTTATGGGTTTGTTCAGCAATGCCCACTACTAATAAGTCTAAGAACCATCAACGCTTATTAGCGCTTAGCGCTGGGATGCTGGAAACGTTTGTTGCATTTGATGATCGGGATAAGCAGGCACCGAATGTTGAAATTTTCATCAATACTGCCCGCTCTTCAATATCGGCAGATGAGCTATCCCACCCGGATGGATTTTGGCAAGTGGAACACCATAATCGATATAAAGCTTCTGAAGTGACCGCATGGTATTTCACCTTGGAAGGTTTAGAGGCCATCATTTTTGGGGACTTGGAATTTCCACATCTGGACCTCATGCTGGATCTAGCCTATGAGCTAAACGTCAAGCTCATGCGGCATGGTGGAACAATTTTCCGGAGGTTTCACAATAATCTGCTGGCTGCGGATCTATTGGCGGCTTCACTTCAATGGAGAGCTCGCACTTAAATTCCAGCACCGCGGCGTCGAAAAGCGCCTTTTTGGTTGGTTAATCACAACAAATTGATTAAGCCCCTATCCTTTGGATAGGGGCTGCGCTATTCTGGCGGGTGCTTCGCATTGTGGTTGCTGGGCACTTCCGGATTTCCGGGGTGTTCCCGATTGAACTGATGCGATGGCATTGGCACAGATTTCAGGATCTAAGTGGGTTCAAGTCCTACTACTCATTGAATAGGTTATCGTCGCTACGGATTTTTGCTGCTCATAGCCTGTGGCCCGGCCCGATCCTAAAACTATAAGTTTTGGGGGACGCACCGCTGCCCCGCTGTTGGTGGTTCCGGAGCGGCGATAATCGCTAAACGTTTGAGGTGATTGTATGGGTATTTTCAGGTCGCGGTCGCAGGATTTTGGGTGGAGCATGCACCAGGCTGGCCAGCTCATCAATGATCCCAGTCAGGGTCTGTGGCGCACTTCTGCCCTGCGCTCGCCGGTTGCTCGGGTTGGACATGCCGTGTTGCGCCAGCGTGCCGGTGAGATCTCGCGCATGCAAGGTCGTGAGTTTTCTCGCCCTGGGGATCAGTTCCGACAGGTAGATTTGCGCAGGCGACTGATTCAGGTCCATCCCCAATCAATTCCTACAGCGGATGCGATGGCCGTAACCATCACCATGGCGCTCACCGCTGCCACGATTGATCCGGTGAAGTTCGTCGCGGATTCACAGAACCCGGATGAAGAGATTTATTTGGCAGCTCAGATCGCATTGCGGGAAATGGTTATCGCTATGCCTTTGGAGGATTTCATCGGGGTGCGCATTGATCTAGAGCCTGTTTTGGTGGCTGCTCAAGCTGCTGCGAAGAATGTGGGCGTGGAAGTCTCGTCAATCTTGCTGAAGGATCTGAATCTTCCCCAGGAGTACTCGGGAGCGTTGCAGGAATCGATCGTTGCGAAAATTCAAGCCGAAACTGATCTGGAACGTGCACGAAATGAAGTGAAAACTACCCGTGCTCGACTTGCCAGCGCGAAAGTGTTGGAGCAAAATCCGATTCTTGCCAAAATTCGGATGATTGAAGCGCTCCCACCGGGATCCACAATTGAGGTTCGGGAGGGTGACTCAAAGGCATAAAGTTGCCCATTTCGGTGCCCTCCACGGCACCGAAAACAGTAACTTTCCCAAGAAAAATATAAGAAAACTTCCCCACACAGGCCGTGAAGAGCCTGAATTTATTGATTTTTCAGACAGATCTGGAAATGTGACCAATTTGTAACCCACCCCCGCTCACCTGCATGAGTGTGGGGTCTTTTTGCATTCTTCCAGCTCCCAGACTTGAAAACGATCTGACTTTTCACCCCGAACCTTACTAAGGTCGATTCATGTTGAAAAGAGAGGTGGTGTTTTCACTTCCCTTTTATAGGCAAAGCTTTAAGGAGTCTTACAGGAAGAAGTTAACACCGCCCAGGGGTGCGTTGGATGATGATCATCTACAAACAAACATTCCGTTATGCACTCATAAGATATGACGAGAGGTTTTACTCGTGAGCCCGATTCGCTCAAAAAAGAAAATCAAGAACGAACCAAGACTAACAGTCGATGACGTCAACGTTGTTCCCCCAAAGAAGATCCGTCCGGCCATTAAAGGCACTGTGGTGGGTAACTTCATGGAGTGGTACGACTTCGGAATTTATGGTTATTTGACGGTCACGATGACCGCAGTATTTACCCAAGGCCTGCCGCAAGAATGGCAGTTGTTGGCCGTGATGTTTGGTTTCGCGGTGTCTTATTTAGTTCGCCCGCTTGGTGGCCTGGTTCTGGGTCCGCTTGGCGATAAGGTTGGCCGCCAGAAGGTTTTGTACGTAACCATGGCCATGATGGCCGTGTCTACGGCGCTGATTGGCTTGCTGCCGACGGCGGCGTCGATAGGCGCTTGGGCTTTGGTGCTTTTGTACCTGTTGAAGATGGTGCAGGGATTTTCGACTGGTGGTGAATATGCTGGTGCGACCACCTATGTTGCTGAGTTTGCGCCGGATCGTCGACGAGGTTTCTTCGGAGCTTTCCTAGATATGGGTTCCTACCTGGGCTTTGCCGCGGGTGCTTCGGTCGTGGCGATTACTACCTGGGTGACCACTCACTTCTATGGCGCAACTGCCATGGAGGATTTCGGTTGGCGTATTCCTTTCCTGACTGCGATCCCGCTGGGCATCATTGCGGTGTACCTGCGTACTCGTATCCCTGAGACCCCTGCGTTTGAGAACAACCAAGACGAGCCAAATGCAGTTGTTGAAAAGGACACTGAAGATCCTTATGCACGCCTGGGCCTGGCTGGTGTTATCCGCCACCACTGGCGTCCACTGCTGATTGGTATTGCGATTGTGGCAGCGACCAACACCGCCGGTTACGCGCTAACCAGTTACATGCCTGTGTATCTAGAGGAGCAGATCGGTCTGCACTCCGCATCCGCTGCCGCTGTGACCGTGCCGATTCTGGTTGTTATGTCCCTGCTGCTGCCATTTGTTGGTATGTGGAGTGACCGCGTGGGCCGCAAGCCTGTCTACGCGACTGCTGTTGCGGCAACGCTGATCTTGATGGTTCCTGCCTTCTTGATCATGAACACCGGAACCATCGGCGCCGTACTGATTGCACTGTCCATGGTTGCTATTCCAACCGGTTTGTATGTGGCACTGTCCGCATCTGCCCTGCCAGCGCTGTTCCCAACCGCGTCACGATTCTCTGGAATGGGTATTTCCTACAACATTTCCGTGTCGTTGTTCGGTGGTACAACCCCGCTGATCACCCAGTTCCTGCTGCAGAAGACTGGCCTGGATATCGTTCCAGCGCTCTACATCATGTTCTTCTCTGCAATCGCAGGTGTGGCGCTGCTGTTCATGACCGAGTCTTCACAGAAGCCACTGCTTGGCTCATTCCCAACCGTGGAAACCAAGTCTGAGGCCGTGGAGATCGTGAAGAACCAGGACGAGGATCCAAATATTGATCTTTCCCATATGCCGTTTCCTGATGAGGAAAACGTAGGTGCTGAAAAGCAAAACGCATAACCGTAAAGCCCGCTGCAAGGCGGGCTTTTTTGGTGGCCGGGGGAGTCGAAAAGTGCTTATCGACGAGTGCTGCGTCGGTTTATGAGATGCTTTTGTAGTCCGCTAGACGAAGCATTCCAAGAGGTAGACCGGTGTCGGTTGGGAACCAGACCTGATCCGTTGTTGCAGTGATTTCCACGTGGGTGTCGAGGTAGCCTATCCAATCATTGTCACCATCAGCGGGGATGTATCGGCCGAGGCTGACTTCGGAAATGGTACGAGTCTGAGGGTCTGTAGCTGCGTTTCGTGCTGTGATTTCAATTGGGGAATCAAGGACCAGTACGAGATAGAGATCAGTGGCAGGCTCACCATTGGGAGTTCGTTCACCTCGCATGAGTTCGCCGGCGGTCTGCATCGTTACTACACCAGAGAAGTAGTGCAGGTTTGACGCAGGCTGTTGAACGGGAGTTGGGGCTGCTTGTTGAATGTTGGCTCCACCAGTCTGAACGGTTGATAGGCCGGAGGGGTCGTTGGAATCAACCCAGGTAATTTCGTGGTGGTCAGGTAATAGTTCACGGACCATGAAATCCTCGGGGTCTGCGATTTGTGTCAGGGAGTTTCCTTGGATTCCGTACAAAGAGCTTTCGCCAACTGGTTGTATCGAGTACCAATTCAATTGGTAGATTCCTGCTCCTGAATTTGAAGCTCTGACCTTGACTCGTGAACCGCCGGCGCTGGCGACACCGTCAATTAGGACTCCTCCAGCTTGGGTTGCGGATTGTGTGTTTTCGTCATAGGTGAAAACCAAAATTGGCGCGAATTCGTGACTATCGGCGCGGAGTAGTAGTTCTGGGATGGAATCGGAAGTTGCTTCAACAAGTGTGTAGGCATATGTGCCTGTGGGGACGAATTGTGAAATTTCGGTTAAGGGGTAGATGCTTGGATTGGCAAGGATCTGAGCATACTCTTCCAAAGCGTTTGCGCTTGGATCTTCAGGCGGCGCTGCTTCGGTGGTGCTGACTGGAGTGGTGGGTGAAATCTGTGATGAAGTTTCAGTGGAGCCTGCCGTATCGGTGGTCGTGGACTCTGCCGTGTTGCTGCACCCTACGAGAACCAAGGAAAGGCTACATGTGATGGGTCGGAGCTTCCTTAGGAAAGCCGCTCGGGGCTGGGTGCGGGCAGGGCTCATTGGTTCTTCAACGGGCTGAAAGGGGAAGTTTCATTGATTAGCTGAACTTACCTTAACCCCTGCGATTAAGAAGTTTTGGTTTAATTCATTTTTTCTTAATTGGGTGTAAAACCCTCAATGTTTCACGTGAAACATTGAGGGTTCATCTCGCCCCGACAACCATAATGCCCGCCACTTAACAGCGGTGAAGAGGCGGCGGGGGCGTCGAAAAGCGCCATTTTTGTTGCAATGTTTCACGTGAAACATTGAAAAACGCTCCACACTTAAACCGTGTAGAGCGTTTACCTATCCATAATTATCGCTTGAATGCGTTGGTCACATAGTCCCAAATTCCGGGGACAAATGCGATCGCAGCTCCAGCCAGGGCTGCCGCTCCGGCAAAGAATCCCGCAAGCGCACCCCATAATCCGTGGGATGAACCGCCATTGGAGCTTCCAGTGCCGGGCGCGTTCCCGCCAGCCTCTTCCCCGGCAATGAAGGACTGCACGGGTGAAATCTCGACGCCGCCGAAAGGATCCTCGGAGCGAACATACCAACTGTGGCGACCTTCGGTTACGTCCTTCCAGTTCGTGGAAGCGATCGTTCCAGAAGGAACCTCATCAACTATTCCAATTTCATTGGAGGTCAAGAAATCGGCGCTGAAGGAATCGCCGATCAGGGTGCGGCCCTCTGGTTTGATGCCGAGCTGCTCGTAGGACACTTCGAATTCTTGATACATGTTGGGGTCTTCTGCAGGCCCCAACAGTGAGGGTTCATCAGAGTTGTAATCCTTCAGGGATGGTGAATAGGTGCGCACCATCATCTTTTGGCCTTGGTTATCAAAGTGGAGAAGTCGGAGGTACCCCTGTCCGCCCTCCGGTAGGCCTTGGTAATCGAAAAGCATAGAGGTGACGGTGCGGTCATCTACTCCATCACCATCGTCGTCAAAGGAGTCGGTGCGTTGGAATGCGTCGTGGTAGTGGCCGGACATGATCATGCTGACATTTGGGTTGGTGGCTGCGACCTCGTCGAGAATGCGCTGCGGGATCGGGCCAAGTCCGCCGGTGGTGAGCATGAATTCGTGGAGGTTGAGGATCGCCACACGCTCGGGATGCTTGGCCAGGACCTCGTTCATCCACGCGATTTCTTCGTCGTCTGGACCCCAGCCCATCGCTACGTTAATGAAGTCAATTCCGCCGGCAGAAAATAGATCGTAGTGCCCTCGGTTGTCTTGGTAGGATTCGCCGTACCACGGGTTGTCTACGTAGCGCTGTTCGCCGAAGTGTCGGCTGAATTCGGTGTAGTCATTGCTGGTGTGGCCAACATCGTGGTTTCCGGCAAGGACAGAATATGGCAGGCCGGCGTCGTCGAGGCGCTGGTATTCGGGGTTGGCTGTGGCCCACTGCGCGGGCTGATCCCAGTCGTCGACAACATCGCCAGTGTGGAACATGAACTGAATATTCTTGTTCTCCCGTTCGGCGAGCACGTAGTCATGGATGTTGGTTTGGTGCTCGTGGAATTCCTCGTTGTAGTACTGGGTGTCAGATTCCCACGCGAGGGTGAAATCGTACTCAGAGCGAGCCACATCATCCGGGTGCGCTGCGGTCACGTCGGAATTTCTAGTTGAATGATCCGCACCGGCGAAGCCTTCGGAGTGCTGAATCAATACGGTGACAGTGCCGCCGATTGCAAATTTTTCCGCATTGACGACGCCCTGCAGCGTAAACTCTTCCAGCTCATCGCCGGTCAAGTGACGATCCACCTCAACCCACGCCTCGCCATCGAAAACATACATGATCACCTGCGCGCGACCATCGGCGGATCCCGCCCAATTCAGGCGCACTTCAGTGTCGGCCGCGAGTGCATCCGCCGCATCGACTTCAAAAAGCTGGTACGGCAGTGCGGCGTCGGAGGTAACTTCCATGCCCAGCCCATCCAGGCTGGATAGCTTCTCGACGTCTCCCCTCTCCAACATTTTCGCCTCGGCGCGCGAGACACTTCCGGCATCTTCTACCGTTCCTGATGACATTCGGACGCGACCACTATCTAATTTTGGTGAATCGGCTTCCAGGAACGTCATCTTGACAGTATCGCCACTTGGATCACTTGCTCGTGCAGATAACTTAACGTCACCGACGCCCACGGTGGCCCCATTGCTTGGAGCGTAGTCACCACTGATGGGGTTTTCATCCGGAGTGCTAAACGTGATGGTTTTCTCGGTGCGGTTTCCTACTTCATCTTCTGCACGGATAACCAAGGTGTGTTCACCTTTATCCAAAGCGATGGAACCGGTGGTTAGTGGAAGTTGCACGCGTTCGCCGTCGAGAAGCGTCTCGACGCTCTTCACGCCCGCACCCGCATCGGTTGCCTGGGCATCAATTTCTACGGTGCCGCGCAGTTCTTGTCCTTCTTCAACTCCAGAAACGGTGAGTTCTGGGGCAGTATTATCAACCCGGATGGTGCGGCTGATTTCCCCGCCGTCTTCGCGGGAAATGGTGATGTGGTGTTCTCCATCTGTGCTTTGGGTGGTATCCCATGCGTGTGCCACACCGGTGAAAGCATCCTCAGGGAGGGCGAAGGTGGCATCGAAGAAATCGAGTTTTCCAGCGCTGTCTCCCATGTTGAGCCACGCATTAGAATCGGAAATTCCGGCAGGGGTGAGGGTCCGGCCATCAGGCAGAATTAGTCGAAGGTTTCTGATCTGGAAATCGTCATTGTTCTCGTTGAGGTCAATTTCTGGTGCTGCTTTAGTTCCCGCATACACACTGACTGTGAGGGTACCGTCCTCATTGATGTGATACAGCGGGACTGGTGTGGAGATGGTTTCGGTGTTGGCGTAAGTTCCTTGATCGAAAATGCGGAGTTCTTCCCCACCGGCAAGGATGCCGTTGCGGAAGAACACATCAGTTTGGGTTACTTCCATCGCAAACGTCGGGGCCGCAGACAGGCTGGAGTTGGTGACTGCAGGCGCGTCGTCGATAAGCAATTCAAGCTTGTCGCCGAAGACATCTGAAGCACCGATAACATCGGTGGTGCCACTGACCCATTGGTTTTCTTCCAGGTTGAGGCGCAGCGGGTCGGTGTTGGCGCCGTCGACGGTGACGCGTACCGGCTCGGTGGTAACGCTGTTGAATCCGTCGGTGGCGGTTACGGTGTATTCGAACCAGGATTTTCCGGTGAGATCCGCTGCAGGCAGAGCCCAATTGAAAGAGCCGTCATCCTCGGTGAGGTTGATGGTTGTCGCGGCTTCGCCAGCACTGGAAGTAACATGCAGTGTTGCCGTGCGCACCTGGACATCATCGGTGATATTGAAGGCGAAGGTAAACGGCTCCGCAGGGTTGATACTGGTTGCGGTATTATCTGTGATGAGTGGTACAGAAGAATCAGCGATAACGGCAGACAGTGGATTAGGAATCTGCGAAGTGTACACAGTGCCCGGGGTTGGCGCACCGCTGCCGACAAGCGTTTGCTTCAGAAGATCAGACTCATCCACTGCGAAATGAAGACCCTCGTTGGCTTTCACATCAGAAGCGCCAGCCATGTTGTAGAAACCACGGTTGACTATGTGGCCAGTGTTGGTCTGAATCTGCATTCCTCTGGCAGTACCATTGGCCATCCCACCTGAGGAGATTTCAACAAGGTCTTTTCCAGCCTCCAGGTTGGTGCCATATTCTGCATTGAAATCTGCTGCGGTTGCCTCATCATTGGGGCCATTTTTGATCCAAAACACGAGAGATTTTCCAGGCTGAATAATGACATCACCAGGTTCCGCAGCCCAGACGGCTTCGTTGGTGTTGGTGAACTCATCCTGCGGGTACAGGTAGTTCAAGGTGTAATCGGAAAAATCGATGGGTTCGGCAGTAGTGTTGGTGATTTCCACATACTCAAAACCATCAGAACTGCCCATGTTGGTGGAGTTGACCATTAGTTCAGTGAGGATCAGCGGTGCTGCATCCCTAGGGGGAGTGCGCCCTTCAAAAAGAGAGTCTTCAGGGGCTTCAGGCTCTTCTGGAGTGTCCAATCCGCCAGGAATCAACTGATCAGAAGTAATTGATCCTGGAGTTGGATCAGTTTTGGTGCGCACTGCAATGCTGGCCTGCTCCCCTACTTTTGGCAGCGCGAAGTCAATTCCCTTTTGAACCGCTGCGCTATCTGATGGGTAGTGGGACCAACCAGAAACTTCACCATTGTACAGAACTCGGATGCCACGATCACCACCGTTAGCGAGACCCGCCTGGCCAGTTGCTCGGAAGATGCGGGCTGAGGAATCCATGCCGTAGAAATCACGGAAGTCTTGCTCACTAAACGCAGCGGTATCAACAGTTGAACTGGAGTACTCAATCCACACCACAATGGTTTCGCCTGCATCTACCGTGACTTCCCCGCCAAGATCCAGTGCCTTGTCGCGGGACGTATCGGCGGAATCGTCAAAGGAATAGGCGAAGGTGTACTCCCCTTCCCCAATGGTCACGGGTGCACTGCCGGTGTTGTGAACTTCAAAGAATTCAAAATTGTCATAGCTGGTGGTATCGGGGAGGATTTCAGTGACCACCAAGTCTGAGGGAACCCCAGCGAGTGTTTCCATAGCGTTGAGCAGATCAGTTTCTTGACCAACTGCCATGTGCGTGCCACCGAGGGCAAGCGCCGTTGTGGTCGCCGTTGCTGTGACCGCGATCCTCAGTCCGAGCTTTGAGATGTTCATAATTTTTCCTAGATCCAATGAAGAGTTGAAAGTTTTATGTGGACGCAAAATGGCAAAAGCTAAAACCCCATCCTTTTGGTTAGGCAGGATGAGGTTGAGAAATAGCAAGTCAATGAGTGTCCAACACCTGGGAGATACATTAAAAGTTTCTAATTAAATTCATGTGAACTATAGGAGAATCTGTCATTGCTTTTCGGTGGGATCAAGGTGAATTAGGTGTTTACTTTAGCGAGAGTAGCTTCTGTGCCGTTTTAAGGCGTTCACATTGCTTAAATGGGCTTGGAACCTGCAAGTGTGTCCGTTTGGCCGTTAGGCTCCCATCTAGAGGGGGTGTCTTTTGTTCACCGCGGCACAAAGTCTCAACTGCAACTTTAGGGATTTGGTGGGAGCGTAAAAGCCGACCCACTGCTGCGGGACGGCTTTTAGATAAGCAGTAAGGTTTTAAGCAGATGGAACCAGCGCACGCACCTCAACTGGCTGCGCAGAACCTTCAAGAATTTCCCGTACAGTAGGAATCTTCACTGGCTCGCCAGTGACCAGCGACAGCTGAGCTGCATCGGCAACAATCGCCGCAGCCACAGCGTCTGCAGGGGTACAAGGGTTTTCCCGCTCTCCCAGGATCAACTCCACGAACGCAATGCACTCATTCTTGTATGCGTCGGCGAAGCGCTCGGCAAACGTTGGGTGCGATTCGCCGGTTGGGAAATCGATGCCCTCCTCCGCAGAAGCGAACGCAGACTTTTCATCCAGGCCAACGATCGTGGAATCTTTAGAGCCCATAACATCGAGGCGAACGTCGTGGCCTGCACCGTTGTAACGAGTGGCGATGGCGGTGGCGAGGGTGCCGTCGGCAAGCGTGAGTAGGGCCGCTCCGGTATCGATGTCACCGACTGCGCCGATTTCTGGGTCGCCGTTGTTGCTGCCCTTGGCGTACACCTCGACAATATCCTGGCCGGTCAGCCAGCGAATGATGTCGAAATCGTGCAGCGACACATCGCGGAAAAGTCCACCAGAGGTAGCGCAGTAGGACACCGGTGGCGGAAACGCATCGCTCGATACGGCCTTGAGCGAATGAAGCCAGCCGAGGTCGCCTGCATCTAGGCGTCGTTTAGCTTCCTGGTAACCGAGGTCAAAACGGCGCTGGTGGCCGACCTGAACCGTCGCGCCAGCCGCATCAATTTCGCGGATGATGTTCAGCGACTCAGGCACATCCGACGCGATCGGCTTCTCGCAGAACATCGGCAGCTTTGCCGCGATGCCCTTGCGCAAAACATCGACGTGGCCAGCGGTGCTGGTGGCAATGAAAAGGGCATCCACCCCGTCCTCAATAAGCTTATCGACGCTTGCCGCCGCCTTCACGCCCATGTCCGCGCCCACCTGCTCCGCAAAACCGGGCATTGCGTCTGCGAGCACGATCTCAATGTTGAGGTCGCGTTCCTTCAAAGTTTCAGCAACGGCAAGCATGTTGGCGACGTGCATGCGGCCAATGCGGCCGACGCCGACCATTCCGATGGTGATGTTTTTCATGAGGTTTTCTCCTTAGGCATTAACTAGACGTTGACTAAACGTTGGCAGGGTTGAGGGTGACGGTGCGGCCGGTTTGAGCTGATTCAAGGCATGCATTCGCTAGTTCAAGGGCGATGACGCCGTCCTCGAAGTTTGGTGAGAAGCCTTGGCCGTCGCGGATTCCTTGAGCAAAAGTTGCGAGCTCTGCCTTGTAAGCGGCGTCGTAGCGCTCGAGGAAGAAGTTGAAAATCGGATCTGCCTGCTCGGTGCTTTCCGCATTGTGCTTGCGCACCGTGGTGGGCCTGATGTTGTCGGCGGCGAGCATGCCCTTAGAGCCGAAAGCCTCAAGTCGCTGGTCGTAGCCGTAGGAGCAGTGGCGGGAGTTCACGATGTTGATCAACTCGCCCTTTGAGCCACGAAGCGTGACGATAACCTGGTCGTAGTCATTGAACTCCGCGATTTCCTGGCTGAAAACATTGGCGCCGGTTGCAGTCACTTCCACGATATTGGGCACAAAGAAACGCGCCATATCCAGATCGTGGATGGTCATATCGCGGAAGATTCCACCGGAACCTGCGATGTAGTCCTTCGGTGCGGGCGCTGGATCGCGGCTGATGATCACCAACTGCTCCAGGTTGCCGATCTCCTGGTTTGCCACTCGCGCATTGATGGCAGCGAAAGAAGGATCGAAGCGTCGGTTAAACCCCAGCATCACCTTGGAAGCGCCGTCGCCGATCTTCTCTTTGCAGGCACGCACCATTTCAATGTCTAAATCAATGGGTTTTTCGCACAGTGCAGGAATGCCACGTTCCACGGCGCGGGTGATCAGATCAACGTGGGTGCTGGTTGGTGAACCGATCACGATGCCATCGATATCATCGCGGGCGAACACCTCATCTGGTGATGCAACCGCTTCTGCCCCATTGGCTTCTGCCAAACGCTGTGCGCCTTCAATGAAAGGATCGGCGATAACAACGAGTTCAAGATCAGGGTTTGCAGCAATGTTGGCAGCGTGGACGTGACCGATGCGGCCAGCGCCGAAAAGGGCGATACGAAGAGTCATGAGTTTTTTCAGCCTTTCAAAGATCAGTTAGTGGAGGGGGCGAGACGAGCAGCTTGTTCAAACGCTGCGATGGTGGTGTCGAAAGCACGTTGCAGCCCTTCTTTCACCGGGAGGCTTCGGTGCTCTGCGGAAATAATTTCCACACCATATGCGCCCGTCCAACCGGCGTCGATGGCGCCACGGATGAAGCTTGCGGGATCAAATTCGCCTTCACCGCAGTACGCGCGACGGTTGGTGGAGTCATCGAAAAGATCAATTGGGGTGTCAATGAAACCATCATCAACCTCCACTGCGTTGACCTTGGACAGTGGAATGTTGCGCCACAGTTCATCGTTGGGGATTCCGATTTTCGCGGTGTGCCAGATATCAACCATGAGTCCAGCCGATGGGCTATCGGAATGGCTGACAACTTCCAGCGCGTCGTAGATGGTCTTCAGGTGAGAAAACGGAGTTGCTTCCAACGCGAGCTTGACGCCATGAGCTTCAGCTTCCGCAGCGAGATCAGTAAACGCACTGGCCATGTGAGCAATGGGAACCACACCATTGGTGCCCTCTCCTGCTCCGACCTTAATGTGTGGGGAACCAAGAGCTTGCGCCGCAGCAAACAGATCCGCACGAACGGCATCGGACTCTTGGCGTTCCGCACCAGTCGCCCACCAACCATTGAGGAACTCCACCTCAATGATTTCAATTCCTGCAGCGTGGATGCGTCGGCGCAATTCCTCGTAGCCAATGGTGTCGCGTGCTTTGATGAGATCGGCGTGAACAAGCCCAATGCCTGCCCAACCGGTTTCAGCGACTAGAGCGATGCGCTCATCGATTGCTACTGGGCTGCTGAGATCGTCACGATCGGGTGCGGCGTCTCCCGCGCTGGTCCAGCAAGATGCAATAAGTTGTGGTTTCATGGAGTGCTCCTCTTAGATGTTTACGGAAATGCCCTGGTTGTTGTCGGATTCGTAGCATGCACTGACAATGCGAGCGACTGTGAGAGCATCCTCAACTGGCGCCACATTGCGGGATCCAGTGCGAATGGAATTCACCCACCCCTGCATTTCTGTGCGGAAGTTGCTGATGTTTTCTAGCTCTGGAAGCTCTGAGAATTTGTTGGATTCTGTGCGAGCAAACGGTGGGGTGAAGTAGCTCTGGGTCCACTCGGTCCAACCCTGTGGCCAGCCCTGGCGTGACTCATTGAGGTATACGCGCAGTGTCTGAGGGAGGATTCCGGCTTCGATCATGCCCTTGGTTCCATAGACCGTGAGTCGGGAGCTTTCGAACCATTCCAGATCATCGTGGCCGTCGAAGCTGAAGCTGACGGAGAAATCTGGGTAGTACAGCAGTGCGGAGGCTGAGTCTTCGCGGCTGGTGTCGTCAGAGAGTTTTGCGGTCTTATGCACTCGGGCGTTCACGGATTCTGGAGCTCCGAAGACTTCCACCAATGCATCGAGCATGTGGCAGCCAAGAATCCACAACACACCGCCCATGTCTGCGGGTTGGTTGAGGTGCTCGGTGATATGCTCACCTACTTTTGCGGCGCCGCGTGCTTGCACGCTGACGACTTCGCCGATGAGGCCGGCGTCGAGAAGCTCTTTTAATCTCTGAACCGATTCAGACAGGCGGACGTTGTACCCGACCTGCACGATTCGCTGAGGATCGGCAGCTTCTTTGAGGGCCAGGAGCTCCTCAAGATCCGCCACTGTTCCCCCGCCGGGCTTCTCCACGACGACGGATTTTCCGGCCGCGAGCGCGCGCTTGGCGTGAGGGACCATGTCCTTGCTCTTGGAGTGAACCATGATGGCGTTGATGCGATCGTCGTTCAAGACGTCATCGATCTCGCGGGGTTCAACATCATATTTGTCGGTGAAGTACTGGAGGCGGGAATCAGTATCCGCGGCGGCGACGACCTCTACCCCATCAATTTCACGGAGGGCACGCACCCGCGCCGACGCATGCGGGTGGGTGATGCCTAGCAGGCCAACAACAATTTTTTGATCACTCATGGGAATTCTCCTAAAACGCAACCCGCAGGTTTTTATCTGGGTGGTGGAGCTTGGTTGAACTGTATGACTGGCCGGGGGTATCTCACGAAGACTCACCTACCGGACAAGTGTCTCAATCATGACACGCATCACTTTGTACGTCAATGAATTGCTTAAACCACAATGCTCAGAGGGGTTACCTGGGGTAGTTTTTGGTTGCCCCCGTTGTGCTCAATGGTCGCTCCCAGCGCTTGGGAAATCTCCGCAGACCCCTGCAGGATCAGTTCCACGGCCGAGTAGTCGGTGGTATCGCTGAGGATGCCGTCCCGCAGTCCACTCATGGACAGGCTTGCCACGACTTCACCACGATGGTTGTAAATCGGTGCTCCTACAGCGGCGATCCCGGGAGTAATTTCATTGTCTACCAGGCAAAAACCCTTATCGCGGTCTTCGTCCAAGTGTTGGAATAGCTCGCCTCTGGACGGTCCTTTAGACCAGTTATGGCCCTCGAATCCTAAGTTTGTGGCATATGTTTCCCAGGCCCTGCGTCCCTCAAAAGCGAGAAGCGCACGAGGTGCGGCACCGACATGGAGCGGCAGCGAGGTTCCCAGCTGGAGAACTCGACTATTCACACGATCGCCATCGACCCTCTCGATGCATACCGCGCGAATGCCGTGACGAACACATAAAAATGTGGTTTCACCAGTGAGTGCATGAATTTTCCGCATTGTTAGTGCGGCGATCTTGCGGAGATCCATATGGCGCAATTGCAATTCGGCAAGTGTGAGCATGGCTAGGCCAACGCGATAGGAGCCGCGCTTTCCGTCCTGCTCAACCCACCCGATCGCGGTTAAGGTGTGGAGCATTCTGTACACCGAACTGATCGGCTCCCCCAGCACCTCAGCTAGGCGAGCGGAGTTGGTGGGACCTTCAGTGCGGAGCACATCCATGAGCGTTGCCGCTTTGGTGATTACCGAAGGTGAATTGGGTTCCTTGATTCGTGATGGATCGAATTCCTGCGTTTTGGCTGGCGGCATGTTTGCGATTGCGCACGCAGTTTCCTTCAACGTGTCCCGGATGGTGTCGATTTTGCTCTCAACGCTTGCACTCAGCCCAGCTACCGCCACTGCACCTAAGACGTCGCCGTTAGCGTTTTTCACCGCGACAGCTAAGGATGACACTCCAACGGTGAGCTCGCCGTGATCAATACTCCACCCTTTGCGCAGGTCTTTGCCCTGGAGCACATGGGAGACTGCACCTTTTTGGGACGGGAGCGTGCGGCCAGGGGCGAGGTAAATCAGATCAATATCTGCGCCCTCCTGCCAATCCAGACTGATGATGCGGTCATCTTGGAGGGTGCAAAAGAAAGCGGTCATGCCCAGCTGATCGCGGAGCCAGCCTAATTTTTCCCGCAATAAAGTTCTGTTAAGCAGGGCGTCAACGGCACTTTCGCCCAGGTGGAGGATGTTTACGCCAAGCCCTAACAAGCCACTGCTGGTGATGTTGACGTACCCGACTTCCTCTAACGAAGACGTTATTCGATAGATCGACGACCTCGGCTCATTTAACTGTTTTGCCAGCTCAGAATGAGTATTTGGCCCTGCCGAAAGTGCGTCTACTAAAAGTCCTGCTTTGGTGAGTAGCTGAATGGTTTGCATATTTGATCCGTTTTTCTAAAGGTTGTTTTTGATTTTGCCCCCGCATGGGGTGTTTTGTGACGGCTAAACAGGTTGTCTTGGGTAACTATATCGACAAAAAGTAACCCACAACACAAAAAGTCTTGACAAAAGCTTATCTTACGAACAAGATGTCCGGTAGATGATAGTTCGAAATCGGGGGCAACCCCAATGAAAGAACCAGAATCATTGAACTAGCGAGGAAATGGGACTCACACCTTCGTCCCTCCTTCTCCTAAAAGCGTAGGCCGGCCACCTTCCCGGTTGTTTTAAGTCGTTTGAACAAGCTTTACAAGTGCACAGGGCTAAATGCTCCAAACCCTTTTCCATAACTCTGCTTTCTGGATCGGTTAAGAGCTGCATATAGCAACAATTGTGACTTCATCAAAGATAAAAGGACACAACATGACGGACATCAAGGCCACATCAAGTACATCGGCCACTACAGCACCAACAGCAGGCCGACCAGCGCGTCGACTTGGACAAATTTCCCTCGTCGCCTGTCTCGGCGGACTTCTCTTCGGCTATGACACCGGTGTCGCCAACGGCGCCGAAGGCCACATGGCACAAGAACTCGGACTCAACGTGCTGCAGCTCGGCGTTGTCATCAGTTCACTGGTTTTCGCTGCAGCCTTTGGCGCGCTGTTCGCTGGGCGTATCTCGGACGAAATCGGGCGTCGAAAAGCAATTATCACTTTGTCCGTGCTGTTCTTCCTCGGATCAATCCTCGTCGTATTCTCCCCCGCCGGTGAGCTGGGGCAGTTCTACGGACCAGGATTTGCCACCTTGGTCACCGGGCGCATCATGTTGGGTCTCGCGGTTGGCGGCGCCTCCACAGTAGTTCCGGTGTACCTCGCTGAACTCGCACCACTAGAAATCCGCGGCTCCCTGACCGGCCGAAACGAGCTTGCTATCGTCACCGGCCAGCTGCTTGCCTTCGTGATCAACGCGCTTATCGCCGTCACCCTACACGGAGTTATTGATGGAATCTGGCGCATCATGTTCGCCGTCTGTGCCCTCCCTGCCGTCGCCCTCTTCCTCGGCATGCTGCGGATGCCGGAATCACCACGCTGGCTGGTCAACCAGGGGCGTTACGACGACGCCCGCCGCGTCATGGAGACCGTCCGTACCCCTGAGCGTGCGAAAGCCGAAATGGATGAAATCATCGCGGTGCACTCTGAAAACAATGCGGCACTTCCTGGTGTTAAGCAGTCTTCGGGCCAGGCTTCAGGCCAGGTTTCTAGCAAGCACACCCACATGTCCATCGGCGAAGTCCTCAGCAACAAATGGCTGGTTCGTCTGCTCATCGCCGGCATCGGTGTTGCAGTTGCCCAGCAGCTCACCGGCATCAACGCCATCATGTACTACGGAACCCGCGTCCTCGAGGAATCCGGCATGAGCGCAGAAATGGCTGTGGTTGCCAACATTGCTTTCGGTGCCGTTGCCGTCATCGGTGGACTGATCGCACTGCGCAACATGGACCGCCTGGATCGCCGCACCACCTTCATCATCGGCCTGTCACTGACCACCACCTTCCACCTTTTGATCGCAGCTGCCGGCACTCTCCTTCCAGAAGGTAACTCCATTCGACCATTCGCCATCATGATCCTTGTTGTTGGGTTCGTGCTCTCCATGCAGACTTTCCTCAACGTTGCAGTGTGGGTGTGGCTGGCGGAAATCTTCCCAGTCCGAATGAAGGGTATCGGCACCGGTATTTCGGTATTCTGCGGTTGGGGCATCAATGGCGTCCTAGCGTTGTTCTTCCCAGCACTGGTCTCCGGCGTGGGTATCACCTTCTCCTTCCTTATCTTCGCAGTCGTCGGAGTCATTGCCCTGGCGTTCGTCACCAAGTTTGTTCCTGAAACCCGTGGCCGCTCACTTGAAGAACTCGATCACGCAGCATTCACCGGCCAGATCTTCAAGAAGGCTTAAACCCCCTCCGATCTCTTTGGCTAGCACCTAACAAACCACCACACCTTTTAGAAAGTGATTCTCGCTGTGAACAACTCACTCGCATTCAACCACGACACCCTCCCACAGAAAGTCATGTTTGGATATGGCAAGTCCAGTGCATTCTTAAAGCAGGAAGTTGAACGCCGCGGCTCAGCCAAGGTCATGGTCATTGCGGGTGAACGAGAAATGTCGATCGCCCATAAGGTGGCCTCAGAAATTGAGGTGGCGATCTGGCACGACGAAGTTGTCATGCACGTGCCCATCGAAGTAGCCGAACGTGCGCGTGCAGTGGCAACCGACAATGAGATTGATCTGCTGGTGTGTGTTGGCGGCGGATCCACCATAGGTTTGGCCAAAGCAATTGCCATGACCACTGCCCTGCCCATCGTCGCGATCCCCACCACCTACGCAGGATCGGAAGCAACCAACGTGTGGGGTCTGACGGAAGCAGCGCGCAAAACAACCGGTGTTGATCTGAAGGTGCTCCCCGAAACAGTCATTTACGATTCCGAACTCACCATGTCGCTTCCAGTGGAGATGTCCGTGGCATCCGGACTCAACGGCCTGGCGCACTGCATTGATTCTTTGTGGGGACCCAACGCCGATCCCATCAACGCAGTGCTTGCAGCCGAAGGAATCCGCGCACTCAACCAGGGACTGCCGAAAATTGTTGCGAACCCGCACAGCATCGAAGGACGCGACGAAGCCCTCTACGGCGCCTACCTCGCAGCAGTATCCTTCGCCTCCGCAGGCTCCGGACTACACCACAAAATCTGCCACACCTTGGGAGGCACCTTCAACCTCCCCCACGCCCAAACCCACGCAACCGTGCTGCCGTATGTTTTGGCATTCAACGCAGGCGACGCACCAGAAGCTGAACGCCGCGCAGCCGCAGCCTTTGGAACTGACACCGCACTAGAAGGCCTGCAACGCCTCCGCTTGTCAGTCAACGCACCGAAACGACTTTCCGACTACGGCTTCGAGGCTTCAGGAATTGCTGAGGCAGTGGACGTCACGTTGGAGAAAGTTCCCGCCAACAATCCTCGCCCAGTGACCCGGGAAAACCTCAGCAGATTGCTCGAAGCAGCACTCAACGGTGAGGATCCGGCAGTTCTTAGCGCAGTACTCAGTAACTAACCCGGCGATTTTTCAAGGAGAAAATCATGACAACCACCACCGCAGACCACAACATCAGCGCGCAGCAAAAGGCTGTTGAAGAAAATCTGGTGAACCGTGTCCTCCAATCTTTTGATGCGTGTGAAAACCCGCGCCTCAAGCAGCTGATGGAATCGCTGGTTGTGCATCTGCACGATTTCATCCGGGATGTGCGCCTCACCGAGGATGAGTGGAATTACGCCATTGATTTCCTCACAGCGGTTGGCCACATTACTGATGACAAGCGCCAAGAGTTTGTGTTGCTTTCCGATACCTTGGGCGCCTCGATGCAGACCATCGCGGTGAACAACGAAGCGTATGAAAACTCAACGGAAGCTACAGTCTTTGGTCCATTCTTCCTCGATGACGCTCCTGAGGTTGAGCTGGGTGGAGATATCGCCGGCGGCGCCCAGGGGCAGGCAGCGTGGATTGAAGGAACCGTCACCGACACTGAAGGCAATCCCGTTCCGAATGCTCGTATCGAGGTGTGGGAGTGCGATGAAGATGGACTCTACGATGTCCAATATGCCGATGAGCGCATGGCGGGTCGCGCGTATATGCACACCGACGCCAATGGCGATTACCGCTTCTGGGGTCTGACTCCGGTTCCTTATCCAATCCCCCACGATGGCCCCGTGGGCAACATGCTCAAGGCGGTTGGTCGTTCGCCGGTGCGCTGCGCCCACCTTCACTTCATGGTGACCGCTCCTGAATTGCGCACCTTGGTCACTCACATTTTCGTTGAGGGTGATCCGCAGCTAGAAATCGGCGATTCCGTCTTCGGGGTCAAGGACTCGTTGATCAAGAAGTTTGAGGAGCAGGCGCCAGGCACTCCTACCCCAGATGGTCGGGATCTCGGCGATCAGACGTGGGCGCGCACGCGCTTCGACATCGTGCTCGCGCCGGGCGCGTAGGATTTCGCTTTTCGACGCAACCCTCCAGAATGCCAATGTTTCACGTGAAACATTGGCATTCTTTGGATTCCAGACCGATCTCCATCAATTCACAGGCGAAGCGAACCGAAAACGATTGCGTTGTTCTACACTGATCAGAGCCCGTCCCTCAACAAGAAGAGCAACACCAATGAATCTGAAAGATCTCAAGGCCGCAGAGACCCGTCAAAGGTTTATCGATGTAGCCCACGAACTCTTCTTGGAGCACGGTTATGGTTCCACCTCCATGAATCAGATTGCTCAGGCAGCGGGTGGTAGCCGGGCAAACCTTTACCTTCATTTCCGTAACAAGCCCGATCTCATGATGGCTAAAATGCGGGAACTTGAACCCGCGGTCCGCACCCCTGTCCTAAAAGTTTTTGATCTCCCTGAACACACTTTGGAGTCCATTCTTAGATGGCTGGACTCCATGACGGAGGTGTGGAAAGCGAATGCCAAAGTGTTCGGGGCGATGGAACAAGCGATGGTCGAAGATGCTGCGGTGGCCGATGAGTGGCTTTCAATGATGCAGAGGTTGAGCCAATCGGTGCCCGAATTGGTTGAGAATGAAGAGCGTCGAGTTCAGTTCCTGGCTAGCTTGATGGGCATGGATAGAAACTTTTACTTCCTCTATGTCCGAGGGCAAGATGTTGATGAGGAATTGCTAAAGTTGGCTGTGGCTCGCCAATGGTTGGCAGTTTTCCAATAGGCAATGCGCCCCAATCCCCTATTTGTGAATTATTTCAAATTGGGGGCCATTTGTGTGGAAGTCCACTGATGGCGTGCAGCCTGTTTGGGTGGTCGCGCTGGAGATTGTGGAACGCTTAATATCCTTCGCGCACACTTCTTTACCCCCATTTTGTTCCTTATTGAGCACATGGTGTCCGAAAGTGCTTTTCAAGCGAGGGGCATTTGTGGGATTTAGGGAATTGTGAAGCCGTATCTGACTTCTTTCAATGTTTCACGTGAAACATTTCCCTCATTTGCCGTTCAATCCCCTGTGATCAACTTAAGCCTCTAGCTATTTTCAACTGTGTTTCAGTTGCGGGATCGTTGGGTGCCTAATTGGAGTTGTGCTTTTAGGTGGAGGATCATAGAGGTTATGAACACCGACACAACTCAAGACGGTGTGAGTCCTGAACCTTCCGACCCCCACCTAGGGTCTGAAGTGGCGGAAACTCACCGCGAAAAGAAATTCTTCGGCCAGCCTTGGGGGCTGGCAAATCTCTTCGGCGTGGAGATGTGGGAGCGATTCAGCTTCTACGGCATGCAGTCCATCCTTGCTTTCTATCTGTACTACTCCGTCACCGATGGCGGACTTGGTATGAATCAGACAGCTGCACTGTCCATTGTGGGCGCCTACGGCGGCTTCGTCTACATGACCTCCCTCGTGGCTTCGTTCATTGCAGACCGAGTATTGGGCTCTGAACGTACACTCTTCTACTCCGCGATCATCGTCATGCTGGGCCACATTGCCCTGGCCTTGATTCCGGGATATACGGGACTGTCCATCGGCTTGGTCCTCATCGGCCTTGGCTCAGGTGGCGTGAAGACGGCAGCGCAGGTTGTGCTGGGCCAGCTGTACTCACGCACGGACACGCGTCGAGACGCAGGCTTCTCCATCTTCTACATGGGCGTCAACCTCGGTGGCCTCTTTGGCCCGCTGATCACCAACGCTCTGTGGGGATGGGGAGGATTCCACTGGGGCTTCGGTATCGCCGCAGTCGGCATGGCTTTGGGTCTCATCCAATACGTGGCGATGCGTAAAACCACCATCGGTGCGGCAGGCCATACTGTTCCTAACCCACTGCCTAAGAATGAATATGCGCGCTGGATTATCGGTGCAGTCGTGGTTGTCGCAGCAGTTGTCGCTCTCATCGCAACGGGCATCATCAAGCTGGAATGGCTGTCCAACATCACCGCAGCGATCGCACTGATTGCGGCTATTGCTCTGCTTGCTCAGATGTACGTTTCCCCACTGACCACCGCAGCGGAAAAGTCCCGCTTGTTGGGATTCATCCCGATGTTCATCGGTGGCGTGCTTTTCTTCGCGATCTTCCAAACCCAGTTCACGGTCCTCGCGGTTTACTCCGACACCCGCCTGGACCGTAACTTCTTCGGCATTGATCTTCCTCCAGGATTGATCAACTCCTTCAACCCAATCTTCATCATCATCTTCTCCGGAATCTTTGCCACCTTGTGGACAAAACTCGGAGCAAAGCAGTGGTCTACTGCAGTGAAGTTCGGTGTCGCCAACATTGTCATTGGTTGCGCGCTGTTCTTCTTCCTGCCGTTCGCCGGCGGTGCAGAGAACTCTACCCCAATGGCACTGATCATTTGGGTCTACTTCCTCTTCACCATCGCTGAGCTTCTGCTCTCCCCTGTCGGCAACTCACTTGCAACCAAGGTCGCACCCGAGGCATTCCAGTCCCGCATGTTCGCCGTGTGGCTGATGGCTGTCTCCATGGGTACGTCCCTGTCCGGCACCCTGGGTGGTTACTACGATCCAACCGATGCAGGATCTGAAAAGGTCTTCTTCATTACCGTTGGCGTTGCAGCCATCGTTCTTGGTGCAATCGTCATAGCAGCCAAGGGCTGGGTGCTGAAGAAGTTCATCGACGTCCGATAGGCCTCACAAAGCCTCAAAACAAAAACCGCCTGCCTTCTCTAAACAGAGAAGGCAGGCGGTTTTTAGATGCGAGGAACCTTAGTTCTTCAAGGTCTGATCGGAGCTTTCGATCTGATCCTTGTTCATCTCTTTGATCTCAGATTTGAAAATGCGCATCGAACGGCCAACGGACCGAGCAACATCAGGCAACTTATTGGAACCAAAGAGGACAATTACTACAAGAGCAACAATGAGTAATTGTGCTGGACCTGCAGGCGTCATAACGGACCTTCCGTAGGAAATATTTCTGCATTCCACCCTAGACTTAATCCCTGGGAGCCTAAAATAATCAATTCATTTATCCGGCGATTAGTCGCGCAAAACACATCGCTACCCGATCAGGCGACAGAGATTTCATGAGATACAGCGCCTTATCCAACTTTGACACCCCGTGATGCACCTTTCCCTTCGCCCACCGAGATTTCGGATGCACCGCATCCCATACCGCCTGTGCCACCTGTTCCGGAGTGATCCGGACACCCAAACGCTTCAGTGACTTAGCCTTCACGCCGTTCACCAAATCGGTTTTCGCCCACAAAGGCCAAACATCGACCACGCGAATATCGTCTTTCCGCCACTCCAAATTCAGCGCCTCAGTAAGACCTGCGACGTAAAACTTCGAAGCCGAATACACCGCGATCTGGGGCTGCCCGTACACCGCCGACGCCGAGGACATGTTTAACAACTGGGCGCCCGGCGTGCGCGCCAAATAAGGATGAGCGGCGCGGGCACCAAGAGTCACGCCATTGACGTTGATTGCAAGAAGCTTGTCGACGCTCCCCTCCTCTGCGTCCTGCAGCGGTCCCTCAATAATTACGCCGGCATTATTGTCCACCACATCGATGGTGCCTCCGGTGTGCGTCGCAAAGTCTTCTAGGGCTTTGTCCCACGACTCGGACTGTCGAACATTGAGGTAGCCCCAGCGAAGATTGGGGTGTGAGTAGGTGATTTCCGCGAGGTCGTAGGCTCCAACGAGCCAACCTTCGTGAAGAAATTTCAACGCCACAGCTTTGCCAATTCCGTTCGCCGCACCGGAAATGAAGATTGATTTCATGGTGTTTACTTTAGGTGAGATATGCCCTGAGCTGGCACGATTCAATCAGCAGAAAGCTGGCAGAATTTTCTTAAGCCGGTTGAGATGACCTTTGTTGGTTAGCCATGATGATATGCCATTTCCGCAGCTAGATCATGATGATGGGGGAATTCCCATAAACTTCAGTATTTTTGCATTTGTGCAGGTCACGGAGTTGAAAATTGGTCTGACCGCTGTTTGTGGGAAAAATTTTTTCGGTGTTAACTTCAAGTCACAGCAACGGAACACACCGTCGCTGGCACACCTTGCAAGTACACGAGAAAGTGAGTTCTTTTCATGGGATACATCGTCAACATCTTCAACACTGTCCTGGGAAGCGTTTCCGACATCTTCTCTGCAGTCGTTCTTTCTTCCTAAATCTCACTCAACCACTTAAAAGGAGTTCAACATGTTCGATCAGATTCAGCACTTCACCGACATTGCACAAAACTTCCAGCCTGCACAGTGGGGCGCTCAAATTCAGGAGCAGTTCCAGCAGCACTTCCCTCAGCAGATTCAGCAGTGGGTTCGCCCTGAGGCTGCTCCCCTGCCGGAGCGTACCTCTTCCCTCTCTTCCTAAGAACACATGAGGGGACGCTTCAAGTGAAACATCCCCCAATGCGATCCGGAATGATTAGCTTTGCTGCCAACTCAGCTGCCAGAGAGACGCCATCGGTAACCGATGTTCTGGGAGGGCTGCGGTTGGAGGTAAAGCCTCATCGTGGCAAGTCTAGCGATACCTTAAGCTTTTTTAAACCTTTTACAACAGACGTTCTTGCTTCTTTACAACAATCACTTTAAGGAGATCACTATGTTTGATCAGTTCCAGCAGTTCACCGACATTGCACAGAACTTCCAGGGCGCACAGTGGGGTGTCCAGATTCAGGAGCAGTTCCAGCAGCACTTCCAGAATTGGTTTAACACCGAAACTGTAGAGCCAGCCAAGAGCACTTTCTCCCTCAGCTCCTAGTCGCTCTTTAAGGTCAATGTTTCACGTGAAACATTGACCGAGGAGCCCTGCTCCCCTTGAGAATCGCAGCGCAGCTGTTTTTACTCCCCGAACTCATTCAACCTCAGCAAAGGAAATCACTATGTTTGATCAGATCCAGCACTTCACCGACATCGCACAGAACTTCAAGCCAGCACAGTGGGGCGCTCAGATCCAAGAGCAGTTCCAGCACTTCCAGGGATGGGCGCGACCTGAAGCAGTCGAGTCACAGCACTACACTTCTTCACTCTCTTCCTAGAAGTAGCTAAAGAGGGAGAATGTTTCACGTGAAACATTCTCCCTCTTTTCGTCTTTACTTGATGAGGCGTTCTACGGCTTCCGCCACCGGAGTTGAACCGTCGGTGAGTTCAACAATGATCTTTGACAACTGCGGTTGATGCAGAGCTTCATCAATGAACGCTGCGACATTATCGCGAGCAACATTGCCGTAATTAATCGCTAAGCCAGCAGTGACTAAACCATCCCCTGCCTCATCTTGAAGCACGCCTGGTCGGACAATAACCCAGTCTAGGTCAGTGTGACTGAGGTAGACATCGGCGGACTTCTTCACCTTCATATAGTGCTCAAAGTTCTCGGTGGTGTTCTCCCCGCGGGAGGATTCCGGAAACGCAGAGACCAAGATGAAGCGTGAAACGTTGGCCGCGCTGGCAGCGTCGGCGGCTTTACGGAGGCCGGCGCCGTCGATAAGCGTGGTATTTTCTTGCCCTGTTCCGTGGGCGCCTGCAGAAAATACGATGGCATCGTGACCGCGGAAAAGCTCCGCAAGCTCCTCCGTGCTGTTGTGGATGAGATCCCCGAGTACGGCAGTTGCCCCAGTGTCTGTGATTTTTGAGGCCTGCTCAAGATTGCGGTGCATGCCGCTAACTGCATCTCCCCTGGCGTGAAGCAGGCTGGAAAGTCGATTGCCGATGCCACCCGCAGCGCCGATGATGAAAACCTTCATGTCAACTCTCCTTTAAAGTACGTAGTCGTATTGGTGAACATACCTGGGTTCCGCACCTAGTGCGAGGGCTGCTTGGTTTGCCCAGGAAGGATCCTTGAGCAGTGGACGGCCGAGGAAAACTGCATTGACATCGCCAGAATCAACCAAATTGTGCGCAGTTTGGGCGTCATCAATGCGCCCCACAGCAGCGACTGTCACTCCGGTACTTGCGTGAAGATCTGCGGCCTTCGCGGTTTGGTAATCGCGGTCATGCGGAATGGGGACGATGTCGAGGCCACCAGAAGAGGCATCGATCAAATCAACTCCGTGCTCGGATGCCCACAAAGCCAGCTGCCTGCTTTGGCTCAGCGTCCAGGACTCGCGATCATCCTGTGGGTTTTCCTCCACCCAGTCGGTGGTGGAAATGCGCATGAATACAGGCTTTTCCTCTGGCCACACTGCGCGGATTGCATCAATGACTTCGAGCACGATGCGAGCGCGGTTTTCTAAAGATCCGCCGTATGAATCGGTGCGCTTGTTGGAGATCGGAGAAAGGAAGTTATGCAAAAGGTAGCCGTGTGCTGCGTGAATTTCCACGACATCAAAACCAGCCTGATCGGCACGAACGGCGGCGCCAGCGAACTGCTGCACAACCTCTTGGATTTCTGAAACCGTCAGCTCGCGCGGAGCAGGCAAACCTGGGAATGCCAGAGGGCTGGGGCCGACAGTCTCCCATCCATTGGTTTCTGGTCCAACATATCCGCCACCATTCCACGGAGCATCGGTGGATGCCTTGCGGCCAGCATGGGCTAATTGAACGGCCGGTACTGCCCCACCGGCGCGAATAGCTGCTGTCACTCGGGAGAATGGTTCAATTTGGTCATGGCTCCAAAGTCCAAGGTCGACTGGGGAGATGGGAGCTACGGGGTTCACTCCAGTTGCTTCAACCATGACTAATCCGACACCACCTGCTGCGCGAGCTGCGTAATGAGCCTGGTGAAAATCGGTGGGAAGACCTGAACCGGTGGCTGCAGAGTAGGTGCACATCGGTGACATCCACACGCGGTTGGGGATGGTGATGTCGCGGATTTGAATTGGGGTAAACAGCTTGGACACCAAAGGCTCCATTCGATCGACTAGTACGACGTTTGCCATACAACGAGTTTGATCGTACAACTAGCTTGGCTTGAGGGCAAGGTACGATTAGAGTCGTACCTAAATTCAATACTGTTTTACGAGATCATTTGGAGGGTGTCATGGCCCGCAAATTGGAACATCCATCTTTGGCCGAGATGAATTTAAATGCCATCATGTTTGCGCTGTCGGATCCTATTAGGCGACAAATCCTGTCGCAGCTGTCGTGCGGACATAATGATCAGGCATGTGTTGCCTTCGAGCTTCCAGTATCTAAATCCACCTCAACGCACCACTTCCGCGTACTCCGTGAGGCGGGTCTGATTACTCAGCGCTATGAAGGAACTGCCATTCTAAGTGCGCTGCGCAGCGAAGATATGGAAGCGCGTTTTCCGGGACTGCTGACTTCTGTCATGCGAGCGGAAGTGGAAGAGCGCAACGCAGCTGACTTGCCCGTTTAGGACGGTTAGCAAGTATTATCCTCCAGCAACCACCCACTTCTCCCCTGCCTCCACGGTGAGATTGAGGTGGTTGTTCAGGCTGGGCGATGGGCACAGGAACTTTCGGTTCAATGCCTTTGGGGGAAGATAAGCGCGGTTGAAATCAATGATGGTGTTTCCCTCGGCATCAGGGCGTGGGATGTCGACAAAACGATGCTGATAAACGCCCAACGTCGAGGAATTGTCGCTAAATAGTGCCCGTAGATTATTTTTCTGAACGGTTACACGAAGACGGTAATCCAGACGGCCCTTCAAAAAGTGCACCCAACCCGCAGTAGGCGTGGCAACGATAACTCCATCAGCTGCAGCGGTGTTAACAGTGTCAGGTTCCGGGAAGAAGCGAGCCTCAATCCGCCATTCCTCGGACGGTGGGAAAGCTGCGATGGAGTGGAATTCAAAACGCTTCGGATTGCGTGCATCAAAAACCTGAAGTGCAAACTGTCCAAGCCGTTCAATGACGGTGAGGGTGAAATCTTCCGCTATCAAGAGCTCACCGGGGCGCAGTTGCACCGTTCCAGTTGTTGCGAAAGCTGGTGGTAAATGTGCTCCCACTACCCCGCCGCCTCGTTTATACCATCGCCCGGGAAGTGAAGGAAAAGTGTGCGCGTCCTTGAGTGTGGTGGCGCTAATCCACTCTGTGGCACTCAGGCTGGTGGCGCCGGTGCGGCTGATGGCCTCTTTGTTTCGGGAGAAATGCCAAGCGTGCCAAGCGGTTTGATCAAGGGGATTAGTTGCCTGCAGAGTGTGAGTCATGAGTGTGCTTTCCGTTAGTTGCTGCGAATGTACGCTTTCGTTTCAAGCTAATCTAGACCATGCTGTCTATTTGGGGAAGGTGTTTTATTCACACCGGCCCGAACTGCCTAGAATGCAAAAAAGTGGCCCCCGGAAGGTGACCACTTTCATTGCTTGACCAGCTTGGCTAGCTACTGAGGACTTTTAGGCGTTGGCTTTCTGTTCCTGCGCATCACGACCATAACGAGCTGCAAGCCATGCACAAATCATCAGCTGGACTTGGTGGAAGATCATCAACGGCAAGATGAGCAGGCCGATATTGGCGCCACCGAAGATGACTGCCGCCATTGGGAGGCCTGTGGCCAGGGATTTCTTGGTTCCGCAGAACTGAATAGCGATGGAATCTGCCCGGTTAAATCCAAGGCGTGTAGCCATGAACAGCGTGAACCACAGCATGGCCATCACCAGCAGAATAGCGAAAACAATGAGGTAGATAATCTCTAGAACGCTCACAGTGGACCAAATGCCAGCCACCATGCCGGCAGAAAACGCGGAGTACACGACCATCGCGATCGAGCCGCGGTCCACGATTTTTGTTGCTTTGTTGGCCGCAAAATTCTTCACCCAACGCCTACATACCTGGCCGAGGATGAACGGCAGCAGAAGCTGAATCGCAATGTCGAGGAAGACCTGGGAATCCACGTGAACTCCCCCGCCCGCAGACATGATGAGCATGACCAGCAGCGGAGTGAGGAAAACACCCGCAAGGTTGGAGAGCGATGCCGACACAATCGCACCAGCTACGTTGCCTTTAGCGATCGAGGTAAACGCCACCGATGACTGCACGGTGGACGGAACGAGCGTGAGGAACAAAATTCCCCGATAAATATCTTCCGACACAAATGCAGTCATCGGCTCGAGCCCAATGCCGATAAGTGGGAATATTCCGAAAGTGATCGCCAAAATAGTCAGGTGAAGCCTCCAGTGCTTCAGACCATTCAGCGCCTCTTGGGTGGATAGGCGGGCACCATAAAGAAAAAACAGCAGCGCAATGGCAATCTTGACGGCGACATCAAACCAATCCGCAGCAACCCCGCGAACTGGAATGATGATCGCCACAATGACAGCCAGCACAATGAGGACAATGAGCGGATCTAGGCGTTTGAGGCGTTCAAGCATGCACATTAGTGTACGGTGCAATCGCCTCAAACACCGGGAAAAATTTGGCTTTAGACGCCCACCTCCATACCCTCCTTGTGGCTTGTGGGTGGTACTGTGAGAAGACATCGCGTGGGGGCATGGGCGATGGAAATGACCAGCAGTTTTAGGTGAACCCAATATTGGTTTCCCTGATGCTCGGTGAATCAAGTTACTTGAAATGAAATAGTGGGATTAACCCATTAATTTTATCGCTCTATTTAGTTTCGTCACTGTGTCGTTAATCAATTGACTTCCTGCGTGGTTGAATCAGCGCAAGGATTGTGGATTTTTGGACTATTCTCGACACCATGACTTCCCTCCTTACTCCCATTGCAATCCGTGGATTAGAAATTCCCAATAGGATGTGGCTCGCGCCCATGTGCCAGTACCAAGCCAATAACCTCGATGGGGTTCCACTTGATTGGCACCTCGTGCATTACGGAGCCCGAGCTGTTGGCGGCTTCGGACTCCTCATCGCGGAATCCACCGGCATTAGTCCAGAGGGAAGAATCTCATCGCGTTGCACTGGCCTATGGAATGAGGCCCAAGTTGAGGCATGGGAGAGAATTACAAATTTTGTCCACGCTCAAGGTGGACTGATCGGTGTGCAACTTAACCATGCAGGCCGCAAAGCGAGCACATATCCGGCCCTTCCTAACTTCCCTACTGGTACTCAATCAGTTGACGAGGGTGGATGGGAAACCTTTGGGCCTAGTGCTGTCGCTCAGCCGGGGCTTGCAGATCCGACCGAATTGACCCGCGAAGGTATTGAAAAGGTTATTCAGGATTTCGCTGCTGCTGCAGAGCGCGCGGTGCGTGCAGGGTTTGATGCTGTGGAGGTCCATGGTGCCCACGGTTACCTGTTGCATCAGTTCCTCACTCCCGTCGCAAATAAACGTACTGATATTTATGGAGGTTCGTTTGAGAATCGCACACGACTATTTAGGGAAGTAGCCCAGGCGATCCGTGCAGTGATTCCGGGCTCGATGCCACTGATTGCCCGGATCTCTGCCACGGACTGGATTGATGATGAACCTTCGTGGGATGACGATCAAACCGTCTCGCTTGTGTCAGATCTGAAAAAGCTGGGTGTGGATGCAGTCGATATTTCCACCGGAGGTGCAGTACCCGCGACAATCCCTGTGGAGCCGAGCTATCAAGTGAAATTTGCTCGTCGTGTGAAGCAAGAGGTGGGTATCCCTACCTCCGCGGTTGGATTAATTACTCATGTGGGTCAGGCGCAGGGGCATCTTGATCGTGGAGATGCGGACATTATTTCGCTGGGTCGAGCTGCCCTCCGCTACCCTTCCTGGCCACTATTTGCTGCGCATGAACTGGGGAAAACTCGCGATGAGATCCCCTACCCACCGTCCTATGTGCGAGGTGCGTGGTAGAAAAATGGCGATGTTTCACGTGAAACATCGCCATTTTTTGTCTGTTTTTCTACTGCACGGACGCGCTCAGAGTGTCGCCGTCCTGCTTGAGATTGGCGCTGGTGAGTCCGTTCTGGGCTGGGCCGGACACAACTGAACCATCGGAAATGTTGAAGACTGACTTATGGTTCGTGCAAATAACAGTGTCTCCCTCTACCTTGGTGATGCGTGATCCCTGGTGTGGGCATGCAGAAGAGTAAGCCACGAAGTTGCCTTCGGTTGGCTGCGCAATGATTACGGAACCCAAGATGACAGAGCTTCCGACGGGGACTTCAGTAGCCGCTACCTCCTGATCTGGTTCAGTACCACAGGCTGCAAGAAAAGCACCTGCGAAGGTTGTTGCTGTTCCAAGAAGAAACATGCGGCGGCTACACATGGGGGCTGGTTGAGTCATAATGCCTAGTATCGTCCAGAGAATCTTATTTAGCCAGTTGCTAAAGTAGGTTCCTTCGCTGCGCCCCAAGTAGGCCTACTCCCCCAAGGGCGACACCAATAATCGCGAATGTGAGCAACGGCCACACTGCTTCATCGGAGTTTGCCCATGAATGTGTCAGTGGCGAGAATTCCATTTGCTGCTCGGTGAGTGAGAACAATGGGCCGAGGAGAGTCACTACCGACGCCGCAATAATGGGGAGCCAGGCAAGGTGGATGACGCGCGGTGCAAGTCCCGCTACTGCGATTGCGATTCCTAGGAAGAACAGTGCATGGACGGCAATTGAGAGGCCGGAAAGCACCATGAGGGAGGTCCCGTCTTCCACTGTTGACGGTTGGAGATACAAACCCAGGAGAGCACATAGAATGGCGAAAATGGTGCAGGAGGTTAGCGTCGATAAGCATGCTTGAACGCAGCCCCATAGGGGCGACCAGCGGCGCACGCCCGTGCTGCGGACCGCGTCGATGAGGCCTTCGCGCTCTTGGCCGATGAACCCGATGACGGGCAAGACCACTGCGATGCTGAGCAGAATAGACGCGATTTGGAAGACGTAGACGATGAAGGTGATCTGCAATTCGCCCGCTGGCAAGAAGGCTTCGACGGCTTGCATCGTCGCGGCATCGCCTTGCAGCGACGGCAGGAGTGAGTCGATGAGGGGAAGGAAAATCAGCAGAACCAAGCCGATGACGATCGACCAAGTGATCAGATTTCCTCTGTGAAGCACCATGTTCAGGCTGTACAGGCTTCGGATTTTTCGCTCGCGGTAGCGCTTCGAACCTCGAAGGTGAAGCAGGCTTTCATCGAAGGGGCGCCGGGAATCGAGGGTAAATGCAACGCCGATGAGCGCCGCGCACACGATGGCCAAGACCAAAGCCTTCAGCCAACTGTCTTCCGTGAAGGGTGCGATCACTGTGCGCCAGCCCTGCGGTGACACCCAGTTGAGGTGAGTTGCCCAGCTTGACGACGATGTGTCAGCGAACATTCTGATCAAAAATGCGGCACCCACGCTGAGGAGGCCAAGGCGGTTGAAGTTGGTTCCCCTCCCCCACAAGCTCTGCAGAATGCTCGTGATGGCCATGGTGGCGAGCATGGTGAGAGTGATGGTTACGCCGAACGCTATGCTGCCAGCGACCGTGATTTCATCAATGCTTAGATATCGAAAAGCGAGCAGGATGAAGGCGCACACCGCACCGTTGAGGACAGACACAATCGTGCCTGTGGCGATCGCCGCGCCGAAACGGGAAGAACCGCTGCGCCCCGCGGCATACACATACTCGACGAGACCCGAGCTTTCAGGTTTGCGATGAAGCGAGCTAAACAGCAAAACCATCATCACCGACGACAACACGCATAACCATGCTCCAGTTTCCCAGGCGGTTAATTGCCCAATGGTGCCAGGCGATGGAAGATAGCCATACATTGCTTGAGTGCCCACATTATTTTGCACACTTGAGACAACCGGCCCACGGCTCGCAAGGTCCGGATAGGTGGCAACATATGACGGCGGGGTGATGATGAGAAATACCCAGATGCCAAGCAGCCACCACAGAATGAGCATCCGACGAAGACGTAGATTAAGACGGATCATTGTGATGCCTTGCTTTCTGAACCACTCACGGTTTCTCCATAGTGACGCAAGAAGATCTCCTCCAGCGACGCCGCGGTGCTGATGATGTCCTGGCCGCCAGCGTCGATGATGATGCGCAAAATATCGGGAACCTCGGAGGCATCGCAGGTGATGCTGAGATGGCCAGCATCGAAATCCACTTCTCCCCTGCCAGCAAGGTGTTGAGGTACCGCCGGAATCGTGGCAGTAATGCGGTGAGCGGAGATCTTCCTCAGATAGCTCACCTCATTAGATGCAACTGCTCGCCCCTCTTTAAGGACCGTGACGTAATCACACAGCTGCTCCACCTCACTGAGAATGTGGCTGCTGAGTAACACGGACGCGCCGTTGGTTCGTGCCTTGCGGACATAGGTGACAAAGACTTGCTCCATGATGGGATCCAAGCCTGCGGTGGGCTCGTCAACGATGAGGAGCTCGGGCTCATGACTGAGCGCCGCGATGAGACTGACTTTCCTTCTGTTACCTGTCGAGTATTCGCGGATCTTCTTCGAGGGATCCAATTGGAAGGCGTCAATGAGCTCGTTTTCTAGAGCTCGGTTGGATGGAGTCTTGCGGAGTGATTCGAGCGCCCTGAAAACTTCCGCCCCAGTGAGGTTGTCCCACAGTGTGGCATCTCCTGGAACGTAGCCAACTCTTCGAAGGACATCGGGGTGAGCAACAGGATCTTGGCCGAGAATAGCGACTGAACCTGTTTGGGGTTTTAGCACTCCAATGAGTGCCCTGATGGTTGTTGACTTTCCTGCACCGTTGGGGCCGAGGAAGCCGTGAATGCTCCCCTGCTCCACCGTGAGGCTGAGGCCGTTGACAGCTGTGAACGACCCAAAACTCAAACTTAGATTTTGAACCTGAACTGCCGGAGTGTTCATAACTCTCATTCAACTCCACTTGGAGACAAAAATCAGCAGATGTTTCACGTGAAACATTTCGCGTGGGAACTTCGAGGTGTCTTCGTGGGGCGTACGGAGATCTAGCAAGTGTGGCTTTATGTTTGACCCTATCCGAATCAACATGCAGTGAATTAACATCTACTTATGTTTGTACTCAAAGATCTGCTAAAGGCAGAACGCATAGAACTCGACCGCACGGTCACCGATTGGCGTGAAGGCATCCGCGCCGCAGGTGTACTCCTAGAAAAGACAAACAGCATTGATTCCGCCTACACCGATGCCATGATCGCCAGCGTGGAAGAAAAAGGCCCCTACATTGTGGTCGCTCCAGGTTTCGCTTTCGCGCACGCCCGCCCCAGCAGAGCAGTCCGCGAGACCGCTATGTCGTGGGTGCGCCTGGCCTCCCCTGTTTCCTTCGGTCACAGTAAGAATGATCCCGTCAATCTCATCGTTGCTCTCGCTGCCAAAGATGCCACCGCACATACCCAAGCGATGGCGGCATTGGCTAAAGCTTTAGGAAAATACCGAAAGGATCTCGACGAGGCACAAAGTCCCGAGGAGATCCAAGCAATCTTAGAGAAGGCAGCAGCGCCGGCGAAGCAGAAGGCTCCTGCTGTGGCTCCTGCTGTAACACCCACTGACGCTCCTGCAGCCTCAGTCCAATCCAAAACCCACGACAAGATCCTCACCGTCTGTGGCAACGGCTTGGGTACCTCCCTCTTCCTCAAAAACACCCTTGAGCAAGTTTTCGACACCTGGGGTTGGGGTCCATACATGACGGTGGAGGCAACCGACACTATCTCCGCCAAGGGCAAAGCCAAGGAAGCTGATCTCATCATGACCTCTGGTGAAATCGCCCGCACGTTGGGTGATGTTGGAATCCCGGTTCACGTGATCAATGACTTCACGAGCACCGATGAAATCGATGCTGCGCTTCGTGAACGCTACGACATCTAACTACTTTAAAAGGACGAAAATATTATGGACTGGTTAACCATTCCTCTTTTCCTCGTTAATGAAATCCTTGCGGTTCCGGCTTTCCTCATCGGTATCATCACCGCCGTGGGATTGGGTGCCATGGGGCGTTCCGTCGGTCAGGTTATCGGTGGAGCAATCAAAGCAACGTTGGGCTTTTTGCTCATTGGTGCGGGTGCCACGTTGGTCACTGCCTCCCTGGAGCCACTGGGTGCGATGATCATGGGTGCCACAGGCATGCGTGGTGTTGTCCCAACGAATGAAGCCATCGCCGGAATCGCACAGGCTGAATACGGCGCGCAGGTGGCGTGGCTGATGATTCTGGGCTTCGCCATCTCTTTGGTGTTGGCTCGTTTCACCAACCTGCGTTATGTCTTCCTCACCGGACACCACGTGCTGTTCATGTCCACCATGCTCACCATCATCTTGGCCACCGCCGGATTTGATGCGTGGATTGTGGTGGGTGTGGGTGCTCTCTTGCTCGGTATTCTCATGGTGTCGTTGCCTGCGTTCGCGCATCCGTGGACTCGCCGAATCACTGGCGATGATTCCATTGCCATTGGACACTTCGGCACCGCAGGTTATGTAGCTGCCGGTGCAGTCGGCCGACTGGTCGGTGGCAAGGGCAAGAAGGCCAGCCCTTCCACTGAGGATATGAAGGTTCCGGAAGGCTTGCGCTTCCTCCGCGACTCCATGGTTTCTACAGCTCTGTCCATGGCGATCATGTACATCATTTTGGCTATTTTGTTCCTGGTGCGCGCAGGAGAAGAAGAAGCCTTCACTGCATTCCCCAATGGCGCCACCAACGTAGGCAACTACATCATGCAGTCCTTCACTCAAGGTCTGCAGTTCGGCGTTGCAGTTGCCGTGATTCTCTTTGGTGTCCGCACCATTCTTGGTGAACTGGTCCCCGCATTCCAAGGTATTGCTGCGAAGGTTGTTCCCGGAGCTATCCCCGCATTGGATGCACCGATCGTGTTCCCCTACGCGCAGAACGCCGTTCTCATTGGTTTCTTGTCTTCCTTCGTCGGTGGCTTGGTTGGCCTGACTGTTCTTGCATCGTGGCTGAACCCAGCTTTTGGTGTCGCGTTGATTCTGCCTGGTTTGGTCCCCCACTTCTTCACTGGTGGCGCGGCGGGCGTTTACGGTAATGCCACGGGTGGTCGTCGAGGAGCAGTATTTGGCGCCTTTGCCAACGGTCTTCTGATTACCTTCCTCCCTGCTTTCCTGCTTGGTGTGCTTGGTTCCTTCGGGTCAGAGAACACCACTTTCGGTGATGCGGACTTTGGTTGGTTCGGAATCGTTGTTGGTTCTGCAGCCAAGGTGGAAGGTGCTGGCGGGCTCATCTTGTTGCTCATCATCGCAGCGGTTCTTCTGGGTGGCGCGATGGTCTTCCAGAAGCGCGTCGTGAATGGGCACTGGGATCCAGCTCCCAACCGTGAGCGCGTGGAGAAGGCGGAAGCTGATGCCACTCCAACGGCTGGGGCTCGGACCTACCCTAAGATTGCTCCTCCGGCGGGCGCTCCTACCCCACCGGCTCGAAGCTAAGATCTCCAAAACCCTGAGATTTCCTAAACCGCAAACAAAGAAGCCGCCTCCCAGCCCGAGAGCTAGGAGGCGGCTTCTTTGTACATCTGTACTTTAGGGCAATGTTTCACGTGAAACATTGCCACATTTAAAGGCCTAAACCTTCTTGGTCGCTGCCTTCATCGCAGAGATGAACTCAGTGAGATCCTTCTTCAAACCGTCCATATCTCGAATGGTGGACGGGTTCGGGTGCTCACCTTCGCAGTGGGAAGCAATGATCTTGGTGATCGCGGAACCCGTGATCGCACCGGAAGCACCCGCTGCAATCGCGTCTGCCACGTGCTGAGGGGATGAGATGCCGAAGCCCAAGAGGATGGGTGCGCCATCAAATTTCTTGATGTTGTCCACCACTGCGGACAGGCCGTCGGTGGATGATTCACGTTCGGTGCCGGTGACGCCGTCGCGGGAGATGGCGTAGATGTAGCCCTTTGATGCGGCGGAGACACCCTCGAGGGTTTTCTCGCTGGCGTTGGCCGGAGCGATGTAAATGGGATCAATTCCGGCTGCTGCAGCTGCTGCAGAAAACGGTGCGCCTTCGCGGACTGGGACGTCTGGCAGGAGGATGGAGTCTGCGCCAGCTTCAGCGAACTCTTGGTAGAAGCGATCCAAGCCACGGGTGAAAGGAACGTTGCCGTAGATGAGCATTCCGATGGGAACCTCTGGGTAGGCTGCGCGCACGCGCTTGATCTGCTCGAGTGCGCTGTCTACGGTGGCGCCGCCGTCGAGTGCGCGGAGGTGGGATTCCGCGACGGTGGGGCCATCGGCAACTGGGTCGGAGAAAGGTACGCCAAGTTCCAGTGCATCTGCGCCAGCTTCGATTGCTGTGGAGATGATCTGGAAAGCCTCCTCTGGTGAAGGGTCGCTCAGCATGATGAAGGGAACAAAGGCGCCCTCCCCTGCCGTGTCGAGGCGTGCAAAAAGATCGTCGTAACGGCTCATCGGTTGTCCTTCAGGATCAGTTCTGGATTTTCTTCGAGGGTGCGGCGCACGTGGTCAACGTCCTTGTCGCCACGGCCGGATAGGGAGACGAGGATGGTTAAGTTCTGGCCTTCCTCTTCGGCGGTCTTGGCGCGCTTGAGTGCGTAGGCGAACGCGTGTGAGGATTCCAGTGCGGGGATGATGCCTTCGTAGCGGGCGAGGTACTGGAATGCTTGGAGGGCTTCGGCGTCGGTGATACCAACGTAGGTGGCGCGGCCGGTGGCGTGCAGGTGTGCGTGCTGTGGGCCGACGCCTGGGTAATCAAGTCCGGCGGAGATGGAGTAGGACTCTTCCACTTGGCCGTCGGAGTTGCGCATCAGGTAGGAACGGGTGCCGTGCAGGATGCCGATCTGACCGTTGGTGATGGTTGCGCCGTGCTTGCCGGAGTCGAGGCCTTCACCGGCTGGCTCAGCGCCGACGAGCTCTACACCTTCATCGTCAATGAAGTCTGCGAACATGCCGATGGCGTTGGAGCCACCACCGACACAGGCGACCACAACGTCGGGAAGCTTGCCGGTGCGCTCTAGCATCTGTGCCTTGGCTTCCTCAGAGATCACCTTGTGGAATTCACGCACGATGGTTGGGAATGGGTGCGGGCCGGCGGCGGTGCCGAGAAGGTAGTGGGACTCGTGGAAGGTTGCGGTCCAATCGCGCAGCGCTTCATTCACGGCGTCCTTCAGGGTGCCGGAACCAGATTCCACGGGGATGACCTTCGCGCCGTGCAGCTGCATGCGGTAGACGTTGGGCTGCTGGCGGGCAACGTCCTTGGCGCCCATGTAGACAACGCACTCGAGGCCCATGAGCGCACATGCGAGAGCGGTGGCGGTGCCGTGCTGGCCTGCGCCGGTCTCTGCGATGATGCGGGTTTTGCCCATGCGCTTGGCAAGCAGCACCTGGCCGATCACCTGGTTAGTTTTGTGTGCACCGCCGTGGACGAGGTCTTCGCGCTTGAGGAAGATCCGCGCAAAGCCTTTGCCTTCGCCTGCGAGTGGCAGGTTGGAGCATTCGGTCAGCGGGGTTGGGCGGCCGAGGTAATCGCGGAGGTAGCCGCCGAGTTCTTCGCGGAACTCTGGGCTGTTGGTCGCGTCAACGAAGGCCTTCTCCAGCTGGTCGAGAGCAGGCAGGAGGGATTCCGCGACGAACTGGCCGCCGAATTCACCGAAGTATGCAGGCAGCAGCGTGGAGCCGCCCAAGTTTTCTTTTTCAGTCATGATCCTATTTAAACCTTTAGTAATGGAATGTGGAGATGGTCGCGAAAATTTTCAGCAGCGCGCCGGCGTCTTTCGCCCCAGCCCACGTGCCTGCACCGGCGGGGTATTCCACGCCAGAGTTGATGTCCAAACCTGCGCAGCCCACAGCGAGTGCCTGCGCAGCGTTGTCCGGAGAGATGCCTCCCGCGAGCAAAGACTTTGCCTTCACAGCGGCCGGCACCGTAGCCCAGTCGAATACTTCCCCGCTGCCACCTTCATGGGCATCAAGAATTAGCTTATCGACGTCACCCTCCACCGCAGCTGCCACTTCAGCCCCCAAGGGGCTGGACATCGAGATCGCGCGCCAGACCTGGACCTGCGGTCCAACCTCTTCACGAACGGCGGCGATCAATGCCTTTTCTGCTTCGACGCTGTCCTGCAGTGGGGCGTGGATTTGTACGGCGAAGATGCCGTCGACAAGCAAATCCTTGTACCCGGAGGTGCGACGGCTGACCGCGACGTAGCGCAGGTTGGGCTCTGCGGCGATGATTTTTTGCAATGTTTCACGTGAAACATTGCGTGGCGATGCCTCTTCGAAGATGAGCCCGCCGTAGACCGCACCCGCTGCGCGAGCGGTTTGTGCTGCACTTGGTGAGGTGAGTCCGCAGACTTTGTTGGGGCCGTAGACTAATTCGCGGGCTGCCAGATCGACGTTTTCCTGGCTGGTCAGCTGGGAGCCAACGAGGAATGCATTGGAGTGCCCACCTAGCTGGCGGACGGTTTCGGTATCGCGCACGCCAGACTCAGACACGAGCACGGCATCTGCTGGAATGAGCTTGGACAGGCGACGTGAACGATCCAAATCAATGGACAGATCATGCAGGTTGCGGTGGTTGACGCCAAAGATCTTCGCACCCAGCTTGATGGCGCGGGCGACTTCCTCCTCATCAATAACCTCGGTGAGGATATCCAGATCAAAACGCGCAGCCTCGGCAGCGAGTGCTGCGTACTCTTCATCATCAAGCACAGAGAGCATGAGCAGGATGGCATCAGCACCAAAGTAACGCGCCGCGTGTACCTGGACAGGATCAATGATGAAGTCTTTGCACAGCACCGGAAGATGAGAGGTAGCGGCAACGGTAGCGAGGTGATCGTAATCGCCACCAAAACGATCCGGCTCGCACAGCACGGAAATGCCGCTGGCGTAGCGAGAGTACACGCGAGCGATTTCACCCGGCTGGTAGTGCTCACGAATCATTCCCAAAGAAGGCGATGCGGACTTGCACTCCATGATGAAACGCGCCCCTCCCCTACCCTGGTTGAGGGAATCAAACAGAGAACGGGTGGATTTTGGAAGCGCATCCACATCCACGTGAGCGATGCGAGCGCGAATTTCCTCCAGGTGTCCGCGACGACCCTCGACGATGCTTTCCAACACTGTGGGCAGATTATTACTAGTCATTGGAAGACTCCTTTTCTGAGTAATCGATCTCTTCGTGCTTGGCCAACCATGCCTGGGTGGTGCCGTCGGCAAGCAAGGAAAGCGCCTTTTGTGCACCATCTTTCAAGGAGTCGACATCGCCGTTGAGGTAGAACATCGCACCTGCGGACGCAGCCAACGCATCACGGTGTGCATCAGGGCCGGTGCCCGCGAAAGTAGCGCGCATAGCTTCGGCGTTCTCAGTGCCGAGGCCACCTACGAGATCCTCAAGGGTGTAGCGGCCAAGGCCAAGGTCCTCAGGCTCGATGGTGTAATGCTCGATGGTGCCGTCTTCTTTAAGCTCCCACACCAAGGTGGTGCCGTGGACTGCGATCTCATCGGTGCCTGCGCCATGCACAACAAGCGCGCGTGTACGGCCCAACTCGCGGAAGACCTCGGCGATGAGCTGTCCATGATTGGCATTGGCCACGCCCATGATCTGACGCTCCGGGCGCGCCGGGGACAGCAATGGTCCAAGCGTGTTGAAGATGGTGGGGAATTTCAGCGCCTGGCGAACCGGCTGCACATGCGCAATCGCAGGGTTGTACGCAGGTGCGAACAGGAAGGTGAAGTTGGACGCTTCGAACCACTTCACAGCACGATCCACATCAAGGCCCAAAGGAATATTCAGCGCTTCCAGCACATCGGCGGAGCCGGACTTGGAGCTCACCGAACGGTTGCCGTGCTTAACCAGCTTCACTCCACCGGATGCTGCGATCAGGGATGCGCCGGTGGTGATGTTGATGGTGTTGGCACCGTCGCCACCAGTACCAGCGGAATCTAGCAAACCTGCGCCAGTAATCGGGAACGGACGAGCCGCCGCGAGGAACGCCTTGGCAGCGCCGGCAATATCAGCGAACTGCTCACCGCGAGTACGGATGGTGGCAAGCAGCGCTGCGATGTGCACGTCATCGTATTCACCCACGGTCAGCGGGGTGAACACCTCAATTGCCTCCTCCAGGGTTGGAGTGGGGTTATCCAAGTAGGCGTTGAGAACTTTCAGTGTTGCTGGAGAAGTCATGAATCAAATCCTTTTTTTATTAGTTCGCGAGAAGCTGTTCGACACAGCGGGACAAAATGACAGGACCCGTTGGGCTTAGCACTGACTCAGGGTGAAACTGCAGGCCAATGGCCTTTCCATCGGTGGTGCGTGCCGCCATGATGACATCACCAATCTCCGAGGAACAGGTACCTAGTGATTCAATACCGTCTGGGGCAACCACGCAGCCCAGTGAGTGATAACGGCCAATTGGAACCTTGCGGCCTGGGATTTCTGGATGATCAGGCTCAACATCAGTGGCAAGACCTGCAAAAACAGGGCTCTGCACACCTGCATCAGTAAGGATCATGTTGTCGGTGGTGCCGTGCACAGGGCCACAAGGCTCAACCTTGCCGCCGTGGTATTCGATGAGTGCCTGGTAGCCGAGGCAAATACCCAGTAAAGGAATCTGGCCGAGTGTGCGCTCGATCAGCGCCATCATGTTGCCCGCATCGGCAGGGTAACCAGGTCCAGGTGAAAGGCAGATCAGGTCCGGGTTGGCTGCCAAAATGGTTTCCACTGGCACCGTATTGCGGAACACCGTGCACTTATAACCGGCCACGGCGAACGCATCCACCAGGTTGTAGACAAAAGAATCGTGATTATCAATGAGAACAACGTGTGTCATCGGATGACCTCCAAAGTGGAACCAGCAGCAAGCGCAATGGCATTCAACACGGCATACGCCTTGTGCAACGTCTCATCGGCTTCAGATTGAGGATTAGAATCGCGGACCACACCAGCACCAGCCTGCACAGCAGCCACACCATCCTGGACAAACGCCGAACGAATAACAATGCAATTATCCATATCGCCATTGCCGCGCAGGTACCCCACTGCCCCACCATAAGAACCACGCCTGCGCTTTTCGACGCCGCGCAACAGCTCCATAGCGCGCAACTTCGGAGCGCCGGTCAACGTGCCCATATTCATGCACGCCCGATAGGCGTCCAAAGCATCAAGCTCTGGGTCCAACGTCGCCGTCACACGGGACACCAAGTGCATCACGCGGGAATAGCGATCCACCTGCAAAAGATCCGCAACCCGGCGCGACGCTGGGACCGAGACGCGGGCCAGGTCGTTGCGGGCGAGATCGACAAGCATGGTGTGCTCCGCGATCTCTTTGGCATCAGTGCGCATATCCAACTCATTGCGGATATCTAGCTCATCGTTGATGGAGCCATCTGGGTTGAGTCCACGGGGGCGGGTACCTGCGATTGGGTACAGCTGCAGCTCACGGTTAGCAGCGGTGAACTTGAGGTTGGACTCAGGGGATGCGCCAAAAAGTTCATAGGAGCGGCCTTCGTTGAGGCCACGGATATAGAACATGTACGGCGACGGGTTGGTGGCACGCAGCTGCAGATAAGCAGCGAATGCATCAGGACATGGTGCGGTGAAAGTGCGCGCCGGGACAACTTGGTAGATGTCACCGTTGTAAATGTTTTCTTTCAGCTCATTGATCTGGGTGCGGAACTGAGCATCGGGAATATCAGCCACAACGCGAAGAGTGTCGCCGTCGTGAGGGGTGGTTTGGTAGGCGTGTTCGGTTGCGGGGAGGGCGGCGTCGATAAGCAATGAAAGCTTGTTGAGCTCGGCCTCGAGCTCGCCTGGGGCGTTGGAGACGCCGGCGAGTTTGGCGGTCTGGTCCTGGTGATTGATGTCCAGGACGATTTCCGCGAGGACGAACTGGTAATCGGGGTAAGTGTTGACGCTCTCCTCGACAGCGGGGAGCGTTTCAAAGGTTTCTAAGAAATCAAACGCGAAACCGCCCATGAGCAGTGGCAGGGACGCGTCGCTGTAGCCGGACTCGAACTGCAACTTGCGCAGCACTTCGATGGTGCTTGGTGCGGTGAGGCGCTCGCGCTCATCAACCGCATCTGAGGCGGGGAAGCTAAAGGTGTTCTCTGCGGTGTTGTACTGGCCAAGCTGCTGCGTTAGGCGCGCAACCACTGCCCTACCCGAGTCCGTCAGCGGCTGCGTTACCACCGTGTTGCCCGTGCACGTAATGCGCACCGAACTCTTCAACACCGCGAGGGAAGAAATACCATTCTTGGTGGTGATATCAGCGCTTTCCAACAGGGCTGCATCATCTGCGGTTGTGCCACCCAAGTGGGCAAACAATGCAGAAGCATCCTCGTGATAGCGGACATCTAGGGAGAAAACATGGGGATTCGTGCTCATGGGGCACCTACCGAGGAAATCATTGTGGGGCTGAAGCCTTTCTGGGAAACATCAAATAATTACTCGCTGCGAGCTTCATTCGATCCAGGGCTTGCCGGTTGTGGGCTAAAAACCACAAAAGGCCCGCTTCTTCGTCGAACGAAGTACGAGCCTTAAAAAATTCATCAAAGTGAAAACAACTTGAGGTGTCAGGCTCGCTTAGTTAGCGCGCCACCACCACTGGGTGCTTTGACTGAGACAAGAGTTATTCACAAAATGGGACTTTATCACATAGTGGGAAGCTTGTCTCAATTATTAATCATTTTTGGGTTCTTGCGTAGTTTCCGCAGCTCTACGCACTGCATCCAAGTCAATCTTGGGGGCATTCAGCGGAGTCTTGTTGATAATCGGCGAGGTAATAGTCACACCACCGGCCTCTTCAATTTCAGCGGAAACAGGCGCCTGCGGGGTTTCGCGACTGCGCTTCGCGTCAACCATCGCAACAGTATGCGCAGCCATACCCGCACCCATACCAATGAACACGATGGCAGCCACAACACCCAACGCCACAACAAGCCACATCCAACCAGAAGCAACAAACGCAACTAGCGATGCAATAACAAAGGAAACTCCCGACAGCACCCACAACGGGCCAGCGACACGGTGCGCCATATCCCACAATTCTTGGGATTTACGCACCTCAGGGACACGAATGCCCACAACCGGGTTGCCAGGGAGCTTAGCCGCCCACCCCAAAGCACCAACCACGATGAGAAGGACTGCAAGAACGCCAAAAAGGCTGCCAAGAATAATTCCGATCACCGTCATAACAACAACTCTATCCCCACCAATATTCCAGCGAGTAATTCATCCTGAATTCTTCACTGCACGATCCTGACATTAAAAGGTATGATGCTCCGCCTCCAAAGAACTAGGTTTGACCACAAGCCTGCAGTAATCTGACACACGTCGCAGTTGTTTGGTGGAGTTTGTCAAGGCTCCAGGCAGGGTCTACACGAGCTGTCCTTGTGACCCGTCACTTCCAAGCCGCACACAAAATTCCATCACGCGCTGCCGAGCATTGCTCAGACAGCACCTGATTAGAAATAAGGAACAACCATGGACATAAAGAGCATGAGCTCGTCGCTGCTGTTCCGAGTGATCGTTGCCATCATCCTCGGAATCATCTGCAGCCTCTTCTTCCCGGTGTGGCTCGCTGAGATCTTCACCACCTTCAACGGCCTATTCAGCAACTTTCTGGGCTTCTTCATCCCAGTGCTGATCTTCTCCCTCATCGCCCCCGCCATTGCAGGGCTCGGCCGAGGCGCTGGCAAATGGCTCGGCATTGTTGCAGCAATCGCCTACGCGTCCACCGTCTTCTCCGGTCTGATCGCCTACGGAGCATCCCAAGCGCTCTACCCATGGCTGCTGAAAGACCACCAAAGCGTCACCGAAATCGACCTTGATGCAGGTGCCCTCCAGCCCTACTTCAACATCGAGATGCCACCACCATTTGAAGTGATGACCGCACTGCTGCTGGCATTCTGCCTCGGCCTGGGCATGGCTGTAATTAAATCAGACACCCTGTTCAAGGTAACCCGCGAACTCGAGCGCGTAGTCATGAAGACCATCACCGCCTTTGTCATCCCACTGCTGCCACTCTTCATCTTCGGCATCTTCCTCGGCATGGGCATGAACGGTGGCCTCCTGGAGATCATGTCCGCCTTTGGCAAGGTACTGATTCTCGCCGTCGTGGGAACCCTGCTCTTCCTAGCCATCCAGTTCATTATCGCTGGTGCAGTATCCAAGAAGAACCCATGGAAACTGTTCAAAAACATGCTCCCTGCATACTTCACTGCACTGGGCACCTCCTCTTCAGCGGCAACCATCCCAGTGACCTACCAGCAGACCCTGAAAAACGATGTTGATGTCAACGTCGCAGGCTTTGTTGTCCCACTGTGCGCCACCATCCACCTAGCTGGATCGATGATGAAGATCGGCCTCTTCACCTTCGCTGTTGTCTTCATGTACGACATGGAAGTAGGCGTCGGCCTCTCCATCGGATTCCTCCTCATGCTGGGCATCACCATGATCGCCGCACCAGGCGTTCCCGGCGGAGCCATCATGGCAGCAACCGGCATGCTGGCCTCCATGCTCGGATTCAACACCGAACAAGTCGCCCTCATGATCGCCGCTTACATCGCGATTGACTCCTTCGGCACCGCAGCAAACGTCACCGGCGACGGCGCAATCGCAGTCATCGTGAACAAATTCGCCAAGGGCCAGCTGCACACCACTTCCCCAGATGAAATCGAAGAAGACGACCGCGTTGCCTTCGACATCACTCCATCGGATGTGGAACATCACAAGTAGAAACCCGCATTTTCTGTAGTTTTTACTGCGGTTTGATCGCACCAGCTCGATGCGGCTGGTGCGATCTTTTCTGTCTTGAGGGTTCGTGGGGGCTGTGGAACGGTGGTTCGGGCGTGGTTTGGGTCGCTCAAAAGGAGAAACCAGACAGGCGTGACAAGAATCTGGATTTTCGCCAGGTTTTGGCACGTCTGTCTGGTTTAGGGGATTGGAAACCGGACACACGTGCCAAAACCTCGGCTTTTTCGCCAATCTTGTCACGCCTGTCTGGTCTGCCTCGAAAAGGGTGAATTCACGACCGAGATCCCTAAAAGTTTGACCTCACAGAATCGCTTCTAAGGGCCTTAACTGGCTCTCCCTAGACTCACACCCATACGGAAACCTCGACGCCTTAAACGCCCATATTTCGCGGTTGTTTCTTAACTGCGATTTCACGGTGTCGAGTTCATGGTTCCAATACCTCAAGCTCAATTTCTCAACAGCGATTTCGCTCGGTTTTCCCCGGTTTTCCGACTGAAATCGCTGTTAAGAAATCGAACTTAAGAACTCGACATTAAAGAGCCTGCCTGGGAAAAGCACACAATTTTCCCTTAACAGGTGAGGCTGCTATTTCTGTTCGAGGAGGGCGTAGCGCCATTCCTTCAGTGCTTGTGGCATTTCTCCGAGCTCAGGGTTGGCGATGTGGGCACGCTTGGATGCATCGTAACCCCACAGCCAGTCTGCATAGATGAACCAGCCATTGCGGTCTGCTTGGCGGAAAACTTCGTTGCGGATGAGACGTGCGGTGCCTTCCACATGCCAGAGCTCTCCCCAGAAACGGCCTACGGTTTGGATGCGGCTGCAGCGTGGTCGGCGTTCAGCTTCCACCTCTGCGAGTACCTCTTCCCAATCGAGGTTGCCAGCACGCGCAGCGTCGGCAGCGAAGAGGGCGACAGCCTCGGCGTCTTCCATGGCCATGACCGCGCCTGAGGCGAGGTACTGGAGGGGTGCGTGGGCGGCGTCGCCAAGCAGCAACATGCGGCCGATACGCCAGTTCTCTAGAGGCTCGCGGTCGGACATTTGCCACCAGTTGTTGCGCCACAGGGTGTCCAGACGGTCCTGGATGAAGGGGTCGCAGTGGTTGTAGGCGCGGTCTAATTCTTCGGGGTTGCCCCAGTCTTCTGGGATGTCGCCGGCGGTGCGTCCATCGAGGTAACGCTGGGATTCAAAGACGGCGACCTGATTGAGGAGTTCTCCGCCGCGCAGTGGGTATTGGATGAAGTGCACGTGTGGTCCGATGTAGCCGATGACGGATTTCAGGTCCTTCATTTCGGCGTCTTCTGCCAGCTTGGAGGTGCCGCGGTAGGCGACGTAGGAGGAGGCGACGGGGGCGTCGTCGACAAGCTTTTTGCGCATGACCGAGTGGATGCCGTCGAAGGCGAGGAAGGCGTCGACAAGCAAAGTCTTGTTATCTTCGCCCTTGTTGATGGAGGATTCGATGTCCACCTCGATACCGCCGTCGACGGTGCGGGAATCGGTGACCAGGACGCCATTGTGGAGCTTCGCGCCCGCTGCTTCGGCGTTGGTGACCAGGATGTTGAGCAGGTCAGAGCGGTGAATCACCAGGTAGCGACCGCCGTAGTGCTGCTGGAATTCTTCATCGAAACGCATGGTCAGGATGGTTTCGCGGTTGACAGCGTCGCGGAACTGCATGTCTTCTGGGAGGTAGCCGGCCACGACAATTTGGTCGAGCAGACCCCAGGATTCCAGCATTCGCCAGCCGTGCGGACCGATCTGGAGGCCAGCGCCGACCTCCTTGAACTCAGCTGCGCGTTCGTACAAAGTGACATCGGCACCGCGCAAAGCAAGCGCAAGTGCACCTGCTGCGCCACCAATTCCGCCACCGGAAATAATGATCTTTTGGCCGCGGAGTTCATCAGAATGTGGAAGAGACATGGGTGAAGTTTCCTAACTGTGAGTTGAAAAAGGGGGTTAGCCTTGGATTTCGACTTTGTGGGTGACGCTGTAGGTTTTCTGCAGGCGCAGCAACACGCTGAGAGCCAGCGCAGAGAGCAGCGCAGCGGTGCCGAACATGATGAAGTTGGAGTTCACGCCCAAGTTCCATGCCAGCAGCAGGCCAGCGAGCTGCGGGGCCACAACAGCACCAATACGACCTACACCTAGCGCCCAGCCCAGTGCTGTGCCACGCAGGTTGCTTGGGTAGAAGTTGGCGACAGCTGCAATGATGAGGATCTGAGTGCCGTGGGTGCCCACGCCAGCCAAAATGAGAATGACATAAACCGCGGTGACAGGCGGGTAAGTGAGCAGCAGGAGCAGTGCAATACCGGCGATACCTGCAGCGATGACACCGGAACGGATTGGCCCGAAGCGATCGCCGGCCCACGCAGTAACCACGGATCCGATCACTGCACCGAGGTTCAGAGCCAGGGTGAACATCAATGCATGGCCGAACTCATAACCTGCAGTTTCCATGAGGCGAGGCAACCATGTGCCCAGTCCGTACCACGCGAGCAGGGTGACAAATGTGGCGAGCGCGAACCAAATGGAGATCCAGCGGTAGCGATCGACAAGCAGATCCTTGAAACCTGCTGGCTCATCGTGGCCTTCTCTAATGTCGTGATCCGCCTTGATGGCCTTATCGGAAGGAATGACCTTCATGGCGATCGGCAAGCCGACAACCAGTGGGATCAACGCGATGAGGAACATGAAGCGCCAGCCCCACTCCTCCGAGGAAGGAACAACCACAAGTGCCAGCACAGCCGCGATAGAACCACCGATGGGAACGCCCGACATCATCACCGTTGCCCACGCTGACATGGTCTTACGTGGAACCAAATCAGAGGTCATCGCATTAACTGAAGGCACCAAGCCGCCCAGACCAAGGCCTGCGATGAAACGGAAAGCGCCGAACACCCATGGGTTTGGAGCAAATGCACACAGCATGGTGAAGACAGAGAGAATCAGCACGGATCCAATCACCGCTGCTTTTCGGCCCACGCGGTCTGACAGTCGACCAATGAACACAGCGCCGATCGCCATGCCAAAGAACGCGGTGGAGCCGATGGTGCCCAGCGTTGCAGAGCTTAAGTTCCACTCCTTAGCCAGGGCCGATTGGACGGTGCCGTACACAATGAGGTCGTAGCCGTCGAAAATGACAAAAAACCAGCCAATGAGCACCGCAGCCAAGCGTCGGCCGCTGATGCCCAAGATGGTGAGGCCTTTATTTTCAATTGTTTGGGAGCTATTCGATGCTCCGAGAGTTGACTCTGTCACAAGTCCTCCCGATTCTGGTGCGTGTGATGTCATAAACACATAATCGAGGTGAGCCAAGTTACAATCAAAGGGATTCCGCTATCTGGAAAGAGTGATTATGGATAACGTCGCCCCCACCCAGGGGTTACCCCCGAAAGAATTTCTAAGCTCTGTCGACATTGCATTGCAGCTCATTTTGCTGCTCCGTGACTCTGGAAGTTTGACCATTTCCGGTGCCGCCGAAACCCTTGGGGTGGGCGCGTCTACGATCCATCGATCCATGTCAATGCTGGTCTACCGGGGTTTTGCAGTCAGAAGCGAGTCCCGCACCTACCTTCCAGGCTCTGCATTGGCGACCTCCGCGCTGCAGCCAGGCCTTGGCGCTGACTTGACGAAAAAATGCAGCCACTACATGGAATCAATCGGCAAGGAAACTGGCGAAACAACCCACTTGGTGATTCTGCAGGGAGATAGCGTTCACTTTATTCACAGTGTTGAAGGTTCCCTGCCGGTGCGCGTGGGCAATCGCCGAGGTCAAGTCATGCCCGCCATCCAAAATTCAGGTGGATTAGTGATGCTTGCAGAGATGTCAGCCCGGGAGCTTCGGGCACTGTATTCCAGCCTGGGCGATGAGGAATTTGAGAATTTAAGAAAGCGTCTTCGCAGGACCCGGGATCGAGGCCATGGCGCAAACTTTGGCTTCTTTGAGCAGGACGTTAGTGCAGTTGCGGAGCCTTTACTCAACGATGTGGGTGATGTTTTAGGTGCAATTACAGTGGCTGTGCCGTCGAATCGGTTCCGGGAGGTCTATCCGAAGGCGGTGCAGGTTTTGGAACGACATATGCGGGATCTGAACAAGGCTTTAGCTGATTACCGAGTGCCCGAAAAAGGGTGAATGGGGGGAATTTTCAGAGCTGTCACACCCCCGTTTCCTGAGGGGAATACTTAGATTCCACATAGCGGAATTATCTTGAGTCACCTTTCAAAGCCCAATATGTTCGAAGTCACAAACACTTCAAGGGCTAGACGTATGCAGGTGTTGGGGATTGCTTATCTCAAGGGCAATCACACCCTTCATACGCATCTACAACATCCGTAAAGGAGGACTCCAACAATGGGCGCCCCAGGTAAAAACGATTACGCAACTGAACACGTCAAGCAAGAAGTCCCACCCGCAACTCCAGAAGAGCAGGCAGAGCTGGACACCATGTATAAACGCATGGATGACCTGCATCTAAAGCCCCTGTGGACTCAAATCGGTGGGTTGATGCCAAACCACCCGGAACCACGAGCTGTGGCACACAAGTGGGATTGGGCGGAACTCCTGAAGCTCGCGCAGCGCTCCGGTGAACTCGTTCCAGTTGGGCGCGGTGGCGAACGCCGTGCCATTGGCCTGGCAAACCCAGGTTTAGACGGCAATACCTACATCTCCCCTACCCTGTGGGCAGCAATTCAGTACCTCGCTCCGGGTGAGAACGCTCCAGAGCACCGCCACTCACAAAACGCATTCCGCTTTGTTATCGAAGGCGAAGGCGTGTGGACTGTCGTTAACGGCGATCCAGTACCAATGCGACGCGGCGACTTCCTGCTCACCCCAGGCTGGAACTACCACGGCCACCACAACATCGCGACCGAGCCAATGGCCTGGCTAGACGGGCTCGATATCCCATTTGCCTACCAAATGGACACCGGATTCTTTGAGTACGGCACCGAAAAACTCACTGACGAATCCACCCCAGACCTCTCCCGTTCAGAACGCCTGTGGGCCCACCCAGGACTTCGCCCAGTCTCCTTCCCAGGAAAAACTTCCTACTCACCAATTGGGCGCTACGCCTGGGAGCACACCGACGCAGCACTCAACGATCAGCTGGCATTGGAAGAAGCAGGACACCCAGGAACAGTCGCGCCGGGACATGCTGCGATTCGCTTCTCCAACCCAACTACCGGTGGCGATGTCATGACCACCATCCGCGCGGAGTTCCACCGCCTGCGCCCAGGTGCATCCACTGCCCCCATTCATGAGGTAGGAAACCGTTGCTTCCAGGTATTTGAGGGTTCCGCAACAATCAATGTTGGAGATAAAACCTTTGAAGCTAACCACGGCGATGTGATCAATGTACCGTCGTGGCAGAAGTGGAATATCGTCGCTGGCTCTGACGGCGTCGACTTGTTCTGCTTCTCTGATACACCAATTTTCGAGGCCCTTAACCTCGCACGTACTTTTACTCCGGAAGGAATCTAGAACTTATGCGTCTTGCAACAATCCGCACCAACGGCACCACCATTGCTGCTCGTGTTGAATCTGAAAACACCGCTACCACCATCGAGGGCTTTGCCAACGTCGGTGAATTACTCCAGGAATCCAACTGGCGCGAGCTGGCAGAAAACGCTGCTGGTGAGGCTGTGACCTTTGAAAACAAGGAGCTAGATGCAGTAGTTCCAGCACCTAAGAAGATTGTGTGCGTCGGCCTTAACTACGCCAACCACATTAAAGAAATGGGCCGCGACCTCCCTGATACCCCAACCCTTTTTGTTAAGTTCCCTGACGCGCTCATCGGACCTTTCGATGATGTTGTCGTTCCAGAGTGGGCTAACAAGGCTCTCGACTGGGAAGGCGAGATGGCAGTTATCATTGGCAAGCGCGCACGCCGTGTCAAGCAGGCCGATGCTGCTGAGTACATCGCTGGCTACGCAGTGATGAACGATTACACCACCCGCGATTTCCAGTACGCAGCACCTGCAAAGACTCCACAGTGGCACCAGGGCAAGTCTTTGGAAAAGTCCGCTGGCTTCGGGCCTTGGATGACTACCCCAGATTCTTTTGAGTTCGGCGGCGAGCTGGCAACCTACCTCGAGGGCGAGAAGGTACAGTCCACCCCTACCAATGACCTGGTCTTTAGCCCAGAAAAGCTCATCGAATACATCACCCACATCTACCCATTGGATGCTGGCGACGTCATTGTCACCGGTACCCCAGGCGGCGTTGGCCACGCACGTAACCCACAGCGCTACATCGGTGACGGCGAAACCGTAAAGGTTGAGATTGCGGGCCTCGGCTTCATTGAAAACAAGACGGTGTTTGAATAAATGACAACTTTCCACGATCTTCCGCTGGAGGAGCGGCTGACACTGGCCAGGTTGGGCACATCCCACTACTCCCGTCAGCTCTCCCTCGTGGACAACGCTGAGTTCGGCGAGCATTCCCTGCTAGAAGGGTGGACTCGTTCCCACCTCATTGCCCACGTGGCATACAACGCCATCGCACTGTGCAACCTCATGCACTGGGCAAATACTGGTGAGGAAACCCCAATGTACGTGTCGCCAGAAGCGCGCAACGAGGAAATTGCCTACGGTTCCACGCTCAATCCCGATGCGTTGCGTAACCTGCATGAACACTCCGTCGCACGCCTGGACGTGGCTTGGCGTGAAACGTCTGAAGATGCTTGGTCACACGAGGTTCTGACAGCTCAGGGACGCACTGTCCCAGCTAGTGAAACATTGTGGATGCGTTCCCGCGAAGTCTGGATCCACGCAGTTGACCTCGGTGCAGTGGCAACCTTTGGCGACATCCCAGAGGTCATCCTGCGCACCTTAGCTGCAGAAATCACACAAAAGTGGACAAGCCAAGGAGCCGGCGAGGGACTTGTGCTTCTCGACGAGCCCTCCAGCACTCGCTACCCCGCCGCCCCAGGGCAGGACGAGGTAGTAGTGTCCGGTAGCCTTGCAGGCATTGTTCGCTACGCCGCTGGCCGCGGTTCCGATGGAGTCACTTCTTCCACTGGAGAGGTTCCAGAGCCACCGCGCTGGCTGTAGTTTCCACACATTCTTAAATGACCATGTTCCTTTGCGGGAATGTGGTCATTTTTTATCTCTTTCACTGAAATCGGCCTTCATTGGCGTTTTAAGGCTTTGGGATCCATCAAATGACTATTGGCATGGGTTGGTCTCTGTTTGGGTGGCAGGGGCGAAACTGAGGGGTTACTTTTTGGCTTATTTTCTAAAAAATTTTGGGTTGGGGAATTTTAAACCGCGGGCGGGAACTTGTTCAAAGGCGCCTTAAAAAAAAGGGGGGTGCCGTATCCATGACTGGATCAAGGATGGGATTTTCTCGGAATTTTTTTGGGTCGGTTTTCGGGATGTAAACCTGTAAAAAATCACTTTCGCTACTAGGTGTTCCAAGGTGTGATTCCCTTACCCATAACGTATTGCGTCATAGGTAAGGAAGATGATTTTGGGGTATGACGCAATGCGTCATTTTGCAGTTAACACGCTGAAGGTACCCCATGCGACATAGTTGTACTGTCAAGCGTTATGATAATGAATCTCAACTAGAAAATGACTGGGGGCGATATGCCGGTGCAGGACGCAGGCGAACGCAACAACAATGACCGGCCAGTGATGCCGGGAGAGATCCTCCGTGAGGAATTCATGGAGCCTTTGGGGCTGTCCCAAAACGGCTTGGCGCGGGCAATAGGAGTGCCACCACGCAGGATTAATGAGATCGTGCACGGCAAACGCGCAATCACGGCAGACACTGCGCTGCGTTTAGCTGCTTATTTAGGTCCCGATCCACAGTTTTGGCTCAACTTGCAGACCCACTACGACCTGTCGGTGACGTATTTAGATGCGCGCACACTGTTGGAAGCGATCAAGCCTTATGATCGTCAGCAAAATGTGGCTCGGACCCTGAATCCGCTTCAGGAGAGCTCGCAGTAGGAGTCGCCTCTGGTCGGGGCTTCAAACGAATGATGTGGATGCTCACGCCGGTGGCAATCAGCGGCAAGATGATCCACGGAATGGTTGCCCCGATGAGGAAGCAGGAAAGGATAATTCCGCACCACAGTGTCAAAAGTGTGCGGAATTTATGCTGCGGGGTCATCGCGTGGTTGTAGTAATTGGAGATGTACTCGCCAAAGATTCGGTGCGAGACCAGGTAATTATGCAACCGCTCTGAGCTGCGCGTGAAACAGAAAGCACTCAGCAATAAAAACGGAGTCGTGGGGATAACTGGCAATACAACGCCGATTGCTCCGCAGACAAGACTGAGCAGTCCGACGGCGATAAGCAGTGGTTTCCACATAATTCTTCAAGTCTATCTACTTATTGAGGGGAGGAAGAATTGCCCTCCACACATGAGATGTCCCGTGTACCTACTACACTGTTTAACCATGACTAACCCGAGCGAAGGCACCACTCCCCTGGCGTTCCGTTATACCCCGGAACTCGCCAACAAGATCGAAGGTGAGTGGCAGAATTACTGGACTGACAACGGCACATTCAACGCACCCAACCCAGTGGGTGATTTAGCGCCTGCGGACGGTAAAGCACTTCCTGAGGACAAGCTCTTTGTCCAGGATATGTTCCCGTACCCATCCGGAGCTGGCCTGCACGTAGGCCACCCACTCGGTTACATCGCAACGGATGTTTTCGCCCGCTACAACCGCATGCTGGGCAAGAACGTTCTGCACACCTTGGGCTATGACGCCTTCGGACTGCCAGCAGAGCAGTACGCGATCCAAACCGGTACACACCCACGCACCACCACCATGGCCAACATTGAGAACATGAAGCGCCAGCTCGGTGCGCTGGGTCTTGGCCATGATTCCCGTCGTGCGGTGGCCACCACGGATCCTGAGTTCTACAAGTGGACTCAGTGGATCTTCCTGCAGATTTTCAATTCGTGGTTCGATGCAGAGCAGCAGAAGGCACGTCCCATCAGTGAGCTGATTCCGTTGCTGGAGTCCGGCGAGCTGAAGACTAAGGACGGGGCGGATTACAACGCGCTGGGAGACGTCGAAAAGCAAAAAGCGGTGGATGACTACCGCCTTGTTTATCGCTCGAACTCCACCGTGAACTGGTGCCCAGGCTTGGGCACCGTGTTGGCAAACGAGGAAGTGACCGCGGACGGCCGTTCCGAGCGTGGCAATTTCCCTGTTTTCCGTAAGAATTTGTCCCAGTGGATGATGCGCATTACCGCGTACTCGGATCGTCTGATCGATGATCTGGAGCTGCTCGATTGGACTGAGAAGGTCAAGTCCATGCAGCGTAACTGGATTGGCCGTTCCCGCGGCGCTGAAGTTGATTTCAGTGCAGAGGGCGAAACCGTCACCGTGTTTACCACCCGCCCAGATACTCTGTTCGGCGCGACCTACATGGTTCTTGCACCTGAGCATGAGCTGGTCGACGTGCTGCTGGAGAAGGCTGGTTCCTACGAGGGCGTTGATGCCCGTTGGACCAATGGCCAGGCGAGCCCTGCGGAAGCTGTCGCTGCATACCGCGCCTCCATCGCCGCGAAGTCCGACCTGGAGCGTCAGGAAAACAAGGAAAAGACCGGCGTCTTCCTGGGCGTTTACGCGACCAACCCAGTCAACGGCGATCAGATCACAGTGTTCATCGCTGACTACGTTCTGACCGGCTACGGCACCGGCGCCATCATGGCGGTTCCTGCTCACGACGAGCGCGACTACGAATTCGCCACCGTTTTGGGTCTGCCTATCAAGGAAGTTGTCGCAGGTGGCAACATCGAAGAGGCTGCTTTCACCGAATCTGGCGAAGCAGTCAACTCTGCGAACGACAACGGCCTGGATATCAACGGCCTTGCCAAGGATGAGGCTATTGCCAAGACCATCGAATGGTTGGAAGAAAAGGAACTTGGCCGCGGCACCATCCAGTACAAGCTGCGCGACTGGCTGTTCGCTCGCCAGCGTTACTGGGGCGAGCCTTTCCCAATCGTCTACGACGAAAACGGCCAAGCACATGCTCTGCCAGACTCCATGCTTCCAGTCGAGCTGCCAGAGGTAGAGGACTACAAGCCTGTCTCCTTCGACCCTGAAGACGCAGACTCCGAGCCTTCCCCACCACTGGCTAAGGCCCGCGAATGGGTTGAGGTGGAACTCGATCTCGGCGATGGCAAGAAGAAGTACACCCGCGACACCAACGTCATGCCACAGTGGGCAGGTTCCTCCTGGTACCAGCTGCGCTACGTCGATCCAAGCAACGATGAGCAGTTCTGCAACATCGAAAATGAACGCTACTGGACCGGCCCACGCCCAGAAACCCACGGACCAAACGATCCAGGCGGCGTAGACCTCTACGTCGGTGGCGTCGAGCACGCAGTTCTCCACCTGCTCTACGCACGTTTCTGGCACAAGGTCCTCTTCGACCTGGGCCACGTCTCCTCCAAGGAGCCATACCGTCGCCTGTACAACCAGGGCTACATCCAGGCCTTCGCCTACACCGATTCCCGTGGCGTCTACGTGCCTGCCGATGATGTCGAAGAGAAGGACGGAAAGTTCTTCTACCAGGGCGAAGAAGTCAACCAGGAATACGGAAAGATGGGCAAGTCCCTGAAGAACGCCGTTGCCCCAGACGATATCTGCAACAACTTCGGTGCTGACACCCTGCGCGTTTACGAGATGGCCATGGGACCTTTGGACACCTCCCGTCCATGGGCAACCAAGGACGTCGTCGGTGCGCAGCGCTTCCTCCAGCGTCTGTGGCGTCTCGTCGTCGATGAAAACACCGGCGAAGTGCTCACTCGCGATGAAGTCCTCACCGACGATGACAACAAGCAACTGCACCGCACCATCGCAGGCGTCCGCGACGACTACACCAACTTGCGCGTTAACACCGTGGTTGCCAAGCTCATCGAATACGTCAACTACCTGACCAAAACATACCCAGACACCATCCCAGCTGGCGCAGTCCTGCCACTGATCGTCATGGTCTCCCCTATCGCACCACACATCGCGGAGGAACTCTGGAAGAAGCTCGGCCACGACGACACCGTCACCTACGAACCATTCCCCACCTTTGAGGAAAAATGGCTCACCGACGATGAAATCGAACTGCCAGTCCAGGTCAACGGCAAGGTCCGCGGTCGCATCACCGTTGCAGCCGACGCCAGCCAGGAGCAGGTCATCGAGGCAGCGCTTGCCGACGAGAAGGTGCAGGAGCAAATCTCCGGCAAGAACCTGATCAAGCAGATCGTTGTTCCAGGACGCATGGTTAACCTTGTGGTGAAGTAATCCCCCTCGGTTTAGATTCCCCTAGAAGCCGCGCCGGCCCGCTTTGTGATTAGTGGGCAGGCGAGGTTTTCTTATGTGCTTGGTTCCTCAGTTTTTGTAGGCGTCAGGGATAACTCGATTGCCCTGTAGTCATGTGTCAGCGTTGACATGCAGTAATCGTGAGATGCATAAGACTCAACAGCTTTAGCTATCTTTTGAATTTTTTCCCAAGATCGTTTCACTGAATGCGGACGAAAGCTCCCTTCAACAAGGAAATCTGGCATGCGAGAAATAAGATCGTAGGTGTAGACGGAATTATATGCGGGGTTGAGAGCATGGAACCATCCTGTTTCAGTTGCGATTTCCATCATGAAATCAAAAGTTTCCCGCATTATCCAAGGATTAAGATCTGGACAATTATGGATCTCAAATTTGAGTTCTCGAGGTCTCAGAATGGGATCTGCATCAAGATCTCCGGTGTCACGGTCCATTAATTCTCCAAAATTCCGAAGACTTGCAGGGACATAACCATTGGCGATCATGTCCCAAGGAATGGAAAGCGTGCTTTGTCCTACTTTGAGGGTGTATCCCTCCAGCTCAAAGTCAAAGATCCCGCGTGATTCCTGGAAAATTAGCTCAGGCAAGAATGCGTATTTGTAATCTCTGTATTGATCGGCAAGAGATTCTTTTGTGCTCTCAATAATTCTCACCGCAGACTTGGTCCGCTCGGAGTCCCATGCTAATTCCAGCTCCCATTCTTCCCTGAAGTGGAATTTGAAAACTAGTACGTGCCTCAGTGCTTCTTGTAGATCCTTCACTGGGAGGTCCTGTTGCTCCATCGCAAGGTGAAGAGAACGTTTGAGCAGCATCAGAGCATCTGGAACGAGGGAAAGGGATTCAAATGAGAAACTATTTACATAAGGGACATAATCGGTGTCGGGATCAGTGGTGAACCAGGGCTCCGGATCTTCTTGAATTACGGCAGCAAGCCAGCCAAGTGTTCGGAGTGTGCGGTTCATTGTCTTTGTCCATTCTTATCAATCAGTAAAAGTATGGAAGTAGCTTCTCATGTTGATGCGACATCATTCGGGCGCGAGTCGAACAGATGTGTAAATGGAAAACGCCCCGGCCAGTATGTAACTAGCCGGGGCATCTATTTAAGTCTTTCTAAAGCTATTTCTAGAGTGGTTTCTAGAGGGTTTCGACAACTTCGTCCTGCTCAAGGCGTGGCAGGCGGTCGTACCAAGCATTGTCAGCTGGCTTACCCATGTTGATGGCAACCAGAACGCGGTGGCGGCCGTCTGGGAAGAACTCCTTGGAGATAGCGTCTGCATCCATGCCGGTCATTGGGCCAGCGGCGAGACCTGCTGCGCGGATACCGATGATGGCGTATCCGATCTGAAGGCCAGCATTGAGTTCTGCGGAGGAAGCACGTGAAGCTTCATCGGCTTCGAACATGTCGCGTGCGCCTGGGAAAGGTGGGAAGAGCTTGGGCATTTCTTCGTGGAAGTCGATGTCGGCTGCAAGAAGTGCGACCGCAGGAGCTGCAGCAACCTTGGCCTGGTTGCCTTCTGCCATCAATGGCACGAGGCGAGCTTTGGCTTCTTCGGAACGAACAATTACCACGCGCAGAGGCTGGGAGTTCATTGCGGTTGGTGCCCACTTAACTAGGTCGAAGATTGCTTCGATCTGCTCGTCAGAGATTGGTTCATCAGTGAAAGCATTTGCGGTGCGAGCCTCACGGAAAAGGAGGTTCTGTGCGTCTTCGTCAAGTGCTAGAAGGTCTTGAGTAACTGTAGTCATACCTATAGCAACTGAAAAACCTTCAAATTTGTTCCCGCATCAAGTAAGTGTGGGGCAGATCGCTCTGGGATTTAAATTTTGTATTGGAAAGCTAATAATTAAATAAGCTCTAGACCTCCCGTAATAGGGGTAATTTTGCAATTAACTGCGCTTAAAGTAAGAAACATTGCTAATCTTTATCTGGGTAATTAACAATCGATTTTAAGGATATTCTCATGCGTAAACTTCGTACTGCTTCCGTTGCACTGCTGACCGCAGGTGCACTTGCACTGACCGCTACTCCTGCAATGGCTCAGTCCACCACCGGTTCTTCTGCATCTTCTCAGGTTGGCGACGCACTCGGTGCTAGCGACTACGAGCGCGACATCTGGGGTTCCTCTAAGGACTTCGACGATGTAACCCCATTCGGTTCCGCTTGGTACGGCTACACCCTGGCCGCAACCGCAGTTGCTATCTCCGGTCTTGTGTACGCAAACCTTCCTGCAATCGAGCAGGCTGCTGCACAGGCCGGCATCAAGCTGGAGATCCCACGCTACTAATTGCCACTGCAATCTTAAATAATTCCGTATGCATTGAATGATGCACGCGGAATTTTTTATTTAAATAAGAACATTGTTGTCAAAAAGTTCTTTATTCAGAGGTCGAACTTCTCACAAAGTTGCTAGTTTGAATTACCAAGATCGGTATTTGCTGCGATCGCTATGTAATTCTCAAAGAAACTGACCTCCCGCTGAAAATGCTGACGGTAGTCCATTTTTCTGCTCGACGACTGAGAGAGTGTTCATTGTGCACCTAGCTGGACAATCCACCAGACAACGGCAAACGATATTCCTTGCCGTAATAACAAGTATTCTTCTCATAGTTTTAAGCGTGCCCTCCACCGCGAATGCGCAAACAGAATCTACATCCCGCGGAGTTCCCACGATGCTGGTGTTAGATAGCTCGGGATCGATGGTGACTCCAGATGCTGGTGGGCAAAGCAGGTCAGATGCCGCCAAAGAGGCTACGAATCAGTTTATTGATGAGCTCGCTGGAACCCTCGACTTAGGTTTGGTGACCTACGGCGGAAACACTGGTGAAACACCAGAAGATTATGAAGCCGGTTGCTAGGACATCACCGTCGTCCGCGGGCCAACTAATGGGCAGGCTGAGCAGCTTAAACAACACATCGATAGCCTCCAACCGCGGGGCTATACGCCGATTGGTGAATCCCTGCGCAAGGCTGCAGCAGAATTGCCTGAAGGCCAATCTGGCACCATCGTATTGGTCTCTGATGGCATTGCAACGTGTACGCCCCCTCCAGTGTGTGAGGTTGCTGCAGAACTAGCCGACCAGGGTGTTGATCTGGTGATTAACACTGTTGGATTCAACGTCGATGAGTCTGCTCGCGCGGAACTGGAGTGCATTGCGCAGGCTGGAAACGGTACTTATGCAGATGCGAGCGATGCGGATTCGCTTGTGGCAGAACTGAAGCGAGCTGCCACCCGCACGGCAGTGGGCTATGAATCAGACCTGGAACAAATCGATGGCAACAGCAGCCAAACAAGCCTGACCCCAATTCCAGATGATGTGGAATTGTTCAAAGCCGATCTTCCAGCACTAGATAATAAAGACGGCGAAGTAACTCAGTACTGGTCCATTCCCGTTGAAGATTATGAACGTGTGCAGGTAACCACCTCGTATGTTGCGCCAGTGACTTTTGGACTCGGGAACGACTACCTGAGCATTAGGAATGAACTGCTTTTCGGAGATGAACAAGATCAAACCTGTCATCGTTCGATCAGCAATGATCAAATTCTTGATAATTACGGTGCGCGGCCTTTGGTTGCCAGTGTGGAGTCAGATGTGATTGGAGATAAGTGCGATACCGATGAACTGGTTCTCGCAATCACCAGAAGCCAGCCTTTCAATTGGGAAGAAGAATTACCTGTTGAGATCGTGGTAAAGCGCCTTAATCACGCGGATACGTCAGGGCTTCCACTCGGTGATCAACAGCGTGAAATCCCAGATCTCGACGTGGCCGCAGTACAAACATGGGCACCCACCACTGGCGGATCTTGGTTTACCAACGCTACGGAGCTAACTCCAGGTGAAGGTGTTGAAGCAGAGATCGTACCTGGTGAAAATCACGTTTATCGCCTGCCTATGGCAACTGGTCAGCAGCTGCATGGCTTTGTGGAAGTTGTAGAAAACACGGCACCAGATGATCCTGGCGTGACGGACAAATTGGGTGTTGCAGTGTATTCGCCAACACGACAGGACGCCGGAGTTGATATGTGGACGGATATCGCTCCACGTGAGGGCACCAGTGAGTATTTTGCAGCGCCAGTTGCACTGACTTATCTGAATATGTTCCCTGCTGAAGGCGGATTTGGCACTACTTCTAAGGCCACCAGCACGTTTACGTTTGAAGGCGATTACTACCTCGTTGTGCACTATGACGATCTCAGTGGCAGTACAATCAGAGATGCCAGCAACCAGCAGTCTTTTCCCCTTCGTTATCGCTTAGCAGCGGATGCTTTTGGTGATGCAGAGCCAGGCCCAGTGTTTGAAAAGGTTTCTGCAACCACCTCAGAATCCTCTAGCCCAAGCACTCAACCAGATGAGCCAGCTCAAAATACCGCAACTGAGGAAAGCAGCACTGGAATCTCCCCGCTCATTGTTGGCGCTATCGTCGCACTCATTTTGGCGTTCGCTGCGTTTGCCAGCTGGCTAGTTTTGAAAGGCCGCAAGAAATAACCCCATAGGAATTTCCAAACCAATACATTTAAGTACGAACTCATGAATACTGGGGGCACTAGGAGTCCACCCCACCCTCAGGAGGGTTTCATGAGTTCGTCTGGAAAAGTCATTGTTGTTGGAGCCGGCATAGTGGGTCTTGCCACCGCCTGGCATTTACAGGAGCACGGGTTCGAGGTGAGCGTCCTTGATCGGGATGGTGTCGCTGCAGGTTCTTCGTGGGGTAATGCTGGTTGGTTAGCGCCGGCGAAAACTATTCCGTTGTCGGAGCCGGGGCTGTGGACGTATGGTCCGAAAGAGCTGTTCAATCCGGTGTCGCCGATGCATATGCCACTTCGTGTGGATCCCAAACTGTGGCTTTTCTTGGCGCAATTTATGGCGCAGGCTTTTCAACGCAAGTGGGATTCCACGATGGCGGACCTCACGGAGATCGATAAGGTCGCGCTCGAAGCTTTTGATGAACTGTCGATCGGTGGCGTGGAAGGCCTCACCCATGAAGGTCCATTTGTTATTGGTTTTGAGGAAGAGCGCCAATCGGCGGGTTTCCGTAAGGAAATTGATGGCGTGAGCAGGCACGGCCAGAAAGTGGAGATGTCTCGACTGGAGAATCCACAAGAGTTGGCGCCGATGCTGAATGAGCAAATTCAGGTGGCTTACCGTTTGGAAGGCCAGCGTTTCATCGAGCCGGGTCCATACGTGCAGTCATTGGCGGATGCTGTGGTGAAGCGTGGTGGCGTGATCCGCGCCGGGGCAGAAGTTGTGCATGTGGCGAAGGGTGATCGTCCCGCGGTCATTTTGGCGGATGGTAGCCGTGAAGAAGCGGACAAGGTGGTTGTGGCAACGGGTGCCTGGCTGCCGGGTCTAACGCGTGAATACGGTGTGAAAACTCTTGTTCAGGCTGGTCGTGGCTATTCCTTCTCTGTGGCAACGGATATTCCTGCCAAGCATTCTGTGTACCTTCCCCACCACCGCATGGCCTGCACGCCGTATGAGGGCCGTTTCCGCATTGCGGGCACCATGGAGTTCCGCGGTCCGGATGAGCCGTTCCAGCAGGGCCGGGTGGATGCGATTGTTTCGCAGGCGAAGAAGGTTATGAGAGGTATTGATTTCAACGATCGTCAGGATGAGTGGGTGGGTTCCCGCCCGGTCACTCCGGATGGGCGTCCGTTGATTGGGCAGACCAAGGCGGAGAACATTTACGTTGCCGGTGGTCACGGCATGTGGGGTGTGGTGCTGGGCCCTGCCACCGGTAAGTATTTGGCGGAGCTGATGGCTACGGGCAACACCAACCCGATCATCAAGCCGTTCGATCCGCTGCGTTAACTGCCCAATAATTGGTTGAAGATCTCCGAGGTGGCGGGGTGGGTGTAGATGCCGTCGCCAAGCTCGGAGGCGGTGACGCCATGCCGCATGGCAAGCGCCACGGTGTTGATGAGCTCCTGGGAGTCGGCGCAGTACAAGGTCGCGCCGAGCAGCGCATCAGATTGCTTGTCGACGAAAAACTTCACCATACCGTGAGGTTGGTTAATAATCTCTGGTCGGGGAACGATCGGCATATCTGCAATCAAGGCCTTTTTCACCACCACATTTTCCCCTTCAGTGTTGTCACCGATGGTGGATAACGGCGGTTCGATGAACGTGGTGGTGGGGATCAGTCGGTGTGCAGTGGATTTCTTACCTGTTCCGGCTAGTTGATCCAGCACAATGCGGTGGTCATCGTAGGACACGTAGGTAAACTGCGGGCCGCCATTGACATCACCTACAGCGAAGATGCCGTCGATGTTGGTCCGGAGGTGGGCGTCGACAAGCACCTCCCCACGCGTGCCTGTTTTGATGCCCGCCTGTTCAAGGCCGAGCCCGTCGGTGGCCGGGCGTCGGCCGATGGCAAGAAGTGCGGCGTCGGCGAGGAGGTCGTGGTCTTTGAGCGCGATGGTGAGGTCACCGCTGAATCCGGTGAGTTCAGCGTTGTTGAGGAAGGTGATTCCGCGGGCCTCCAGGTCGGTTTTGGCCAGCTCCGCTACTTCCCTGTCGAAATTTTTCAGCGGCAATTCACCACGGTCGATGATGGTGACTTTGGAGCCTTGTCCACTGAAAAGCGTGGCAAATTCCAAACCGATGGGGCCACCGCCGATGATCGCGAGGTGCTTCGGCAGGGGCGAAATGTGCTGAATGCCAGTGGAATCAAAAACATGCGGATTGTCGGTGCCTGGGACATTGGGGATGACCGGCGTGGAGCCCGTGTTGATCACAATCGTTGGCGCATACAGCACAAGAGTGTCACTACCTGAAGTTACTGTGATTTCGTGGCTAGCTGTAAACGTAGCTTTTCCATCAATGACGGTGACACCCTTGTCTGTGGCCATCGCAAGATTCTTGGCATTCAGCTTGCCAATCAACTGATCACGCGCCACAACCGCATCCGGGAAATCCTTGCCCGTTGCAGTCTCAAACAACAACTTCTTCGTGGGGATGCAACCTACATTGATGCAGGTACCGCCATACATCTGTGGACTCTGCTCGATCAGTGCGACCTTATCCCCCGCTGCCGAGCGTTTCATCGCGATAGTCTTGCCTGCTTTGCCGAAACCAACAACAATGAGATCAAATTCAGTACCCAATTCAGCGCCTAATTTTGTGTCCATGCGACCCAAGATACTCTCGGGCAAGCTCTTCGTTGTTCGTTAAAGATTTTGAGGAAACCTAACAGTGAACACACAGGCCATCCCCCTAGGGTTGGCCATATGTCAACCATTCACGCCTCCGGAATCCAGGCTCCACAAGTGCCACACGGTTCCCACCATGCCCCGCCACAAAAGGACGAATCAGTGAAGAAGAGCTTCAATGCCTCTTCTTTACTGTTCGCGTTTTCCTTCGGCGTGTACCTGGTGCTGCTTGTGATGATGACACTTCTTAAAAGTCGCCTTTCTTTAGGCGGACTGTGGAACACAGAAGCACACCAATACAGATCCATCGACTTAGAGCTTTTCAACGGCTTTGCTGATCCACCAATTTGGTGGGGGCCTTGGACCAACACTTTTGGCAACATCGCACTGTTCATGCCATTTGGGTTTTTCCTGTACAAAATGCTCCGTAGATTCAACCATCGATTCCCCTTCGTAGAAACCATCCTGTTTGCCAGCGTCACCAGCCTCAGTATCGAAGTTCTGCAATGGGTGTTTGCTATTGGATATTCAGATGTCGATGACCTGTTGTTTAATACGATCGGCGGACTCATTGGAGCATCCGTAGCAGCGCTTGTCTCGCTTAAATCCTCCAAGGTAGTCAGCGGAATCATCATGGGCGGTTCACTATCTGTGATGGCGATGATGATGTATTCAAGTTTTATCGCCTAGAAGGTTTCAGCAGTTCCGCTTGCGCGGGCGAAAAATCCATGTTGTCCTTATATGATCAGGACTCATGAGAGCCCCTTCCACTTCGATGATTGCCCTCGCGCTGATTGCTTACAGCGCTGTCATGGTTTCGTTGACCATGTTGAAATCATTCTTCGTCATTGGATTGTTGTGGGTACCGGAAGCCCATAGGAATCGTTCGATTTCTTTAGTGCCATTCAATGACTTCATCGAATCCAGTTCATGGTTTTCTCCGCTATTTGGTTACGGAGGAAACTTCGCTTTCTTTGTCCCCTTCGGAGTGCTGTTCTACGTCCTGTTAAAAACATCTGGGTCGTGGCATAAGAATTCAGTCATTCACACGATGCGGGTGGGCGCGCTATTTAGCCTGGCTATTGAGATATCTCAGTATGTTTTCATGCTGGGCTACAGCGACATCGATGACCTTATTTTCAATACTCTTGGTGCCGGTGCGGGAGCATTAATTGCCAAGATCTTTGGGGAGAGATTTTTTAAGGTGTGGGTTTGGCTCGCACTGATTCTGGCAGTAGTTTTTGCAGTCTTGGTGGCACTGGGGCCAAGGCTTGGCGATCCCGACAAGGTGGTTGATCTGGGAGAAGCACAGCAATTGAGCAATACTCCCATGCATGTTTTCGCGTGATCACGCTATATCCTTAAAGAATATTCTTTATTAGTCAGACCTTTAAAGGAAACCTTATGGGATCAATTCCAACAATGTCCATCCCTTTTGATGACTCACGTGGACCTTATGTCCTTGCTATGGATATTGGTTCCACTGCATCACGAGGTGGACTTTATGATGCTTCCGGCTGCCCAATCAAAGGCACCAAGCAGCGCGAATCCCATGAATTCACCACCGGTGAGGGCGTTTCCACCATTGATGCTGACCAGGTGGTTTCGGAGATCACCTCAGTTATTAATGGCATTTTGAACGCGGCTGATCATCACAACATCAAAGATCAGATCGCCGCTGTCGCGCTAGATTCTTTTGCATCCTCATTAATCTTGGTCGATGGTGAAGGCAATGCGCTCACCCCGTGCATTACCTACGCGGATTCTCGTTCTGCACAGTATGTGGAGCAGCTGCGCGCGGAAATCGATGAGGAGGCCTACCACGGCCGCACCGGCGTCTGCCTGCACACCTCCTACCACCCATCGCGCCTGCTGTGGCTGAAAACTGAGTTCGAGGAAGAGTTCAACAAAGCCAAGTATGTGATGACCATCGGTGAGTACGTCTACTTCAAACTTGCAGGCATCACCGGAATGGCTACTTCGATTGCCGCGTGGAGTGGCATTTTGGACGCCCATACCGGCGAACTTGATCTGACTATCTTGGAGCACATCGGTGTTGATCCGGCTCTGTTCGGTGAGATCAGAAACCCTGATGAACCAGCCACCGATGCCAAAGTTGTCGACAAAAAGTGGAAGCACCTGGAAGAAATCCCTTGGTTCCATGCCATTCCAGACGGCTGGCCTTCCAACATTGGCCCAGGCGCCGTGGATTCTAAAACCGTCGCAGTCGCCGCCGCTACATCCGGCGCCATGCGCGTGATCCTTCCGAGCGTTCCCGAACAGATCCCCTCTGGCCTGTGGTGTTACCGCGTTTCCCGCGACCAGTGCATCGTTGGTGGCGCACTCAACGACGTCGGACGCGCCGTCACCTGGCTGGAACGCACCATTATCAAGCCTGAAAACCTCGACGAAGTGCTGATCCGCGAACCCCTCGAAGGCACCCCAGCTGTCCTGCCGTTCTTCTCCGGGGAACGCTCCATCGGCTGGGCAGCCTCAGCGCAGGCCACGATCACCAACATTCAGGAACAAACCGGCCCTGAACACTTGTGGCGCGGCGTTTTCGAAGCCCTCGCACTCTCCTACCAGCGCGTTTGGGAACACATGGGGAAAGCCGGCGCAGCCCCTGAACGGGTCATCGCATCAGGACGAGTCTCCACCGACCACCCAGAATTCCTCGCGATGCTTTCCGACGCCCTCGACACCCCAGTCATCCCTCTGGAAATGAAGCGCGCCACCCTCCGCGGCACCGCACTTATCGTCCTTGAGCAGCTCGAACCAGGCGGCACGCGCGCGACGCCACCATTCGGCACGACGCATCAGCCGCGCTTTGCGCACCATTACTCCAAGGCAAGAGAGCTTTTCGACGCCCTCTACCTCAAGTTGGTCTAGCTTTTCGCAGTGGAACGCGCATGCGAATATCTACCACAAGACGCAGAAATTCTGTGATTCGTGGTGGATTTTTGCGAATTGGATAAAGTGCAAAAATTTGTTTGATTTAAAGGTCTGGTCTCGGGGTTGTGGTGAGTTCTTGATCAGTGAATTTGAAGGCCCACAGAATTGCTTCTGTGGGCCTCAAGTTTGCTCTTAAAATATTGGCGCCTCGACGGGGAGGGAGGCGTCGATAAGCAAATTTTTAAGCGTTTTGCGCTTCGGCGACGGCCTGGACAGCTGCCTTGACTGCTGGGGCGACGCGGGGATCCAGGGCGGTAGGCACGATGCGGCCGACCTCGAGGTCCTCAGCTGCGATGTCGGCGATTGCCTCTGCAGCGGCGAGCTTCATCTCGGGGGTGATCTTCTTAGCCTTGGCTGCGAGAGCGCCGGCGAAAATTCCTGGGAACGCGAGCACGTTGTTGATCTGGTTAGGCAGGTCAGAGCGGCCGGTCGCGACGATGGCGCCGTACTTCTGAGACAGCTCAGGATCGATCTCTGGGGTTGGGTTCGCCAGGGTGAACAGGATTGGCTCCGGGGCCATGAGTTTGAGAGCGTCCTCGCCGATGTTGCCGCCGGACACGCCAATGAACAGGTCCGCGCCGGTGAAAGCCTCATTGATGCCACCGCTGATGCCACGAGGGTTGGTCTTCTCTGCAAGAGCAGCCTTAACTGGGGAAAGATCCTCACGGCTGTCGTGGATGATGCCTCGGGAATCAAGAACCACGATGTCGGTTGCTCCAGCGTTGGTCAGCATATCTACAGCTGCAACGCCCGCTGCGCCTGCGCCGGAAATAACAATCTTGAGGTCTTCGATCTTGCGATCCAGCAGCTTCAGGGAGTTGCGCAGCGCAGCGAGGATAACCACAGCGGTGCCGTGCTGGTCATCGTGCATAACTGGAATATCGAGACGCTCGATGAGGCGGCGCTCCACCTCGAAGCAACGAGGAGCGGAGATGTCCTCCAAGTTGATAGCACCGAAAGAAGGCGCGATGGCTGCGATGGTCTCAACCAAAGCGTCAACATCGTGAACGTCCAAAACGATAGGGATAGCCTTCAGGCCAGCGAAAGAGCTAAACAGCTGAGCCTTGCCCTCCATGACGGGAAGGGAGGCCTGAGGTCCGATATCGCCAAGGCCAAGAACAGCGGTGCCGTCGGAAATAACCGCGACGGTGTTTCCAATGCCCGTGTGGGTGCGCGCAACCTCTGGATCTTCCTTGATTGCTTCACAAACCTGAGCAACACCAGGGGTGTAAGCAAGGGAAAGATCGCGCATGTCGCGGAGCGGACGAGTGGAACTAATGGAGAGCTTTCCGCCCTCGTGTGCCTCGAAGATTTCCTCATGGGTGAGGTTTTGGGTGGAACGCTGCAGGTCGATGGTCATATCATTTAGCCTTGTTAATCGGTGTTTTTGCGGGAAGCTCTGTTAAGGGTAGAACCTCATTTAGGGTTCTGGAACAAAAACACTAGCTAAATCTGTAGCTCAACAAAAATTTCGCAATGTGAACATTTGCAAAACACCCCTGACCTTTATTGCTAATTTTGTACAGGGGTGGTTTGTGATGAATTTAATTGTTTGCTAAGTGTGACTTTTGGGTGGTTTTGGGGTTGATTCAGTGGGCTGAATTTGGGCTGCTACTTCAGTAGCGGGCGGGACCACAGCGCCAAGGCCAACGTGGAAGCCAATGACAGTCCAGCCATGATCCACAAAGTGCCAGCAACCCAATCGGCATCCACAGCCATCGCGCCAAGTGCCGCGCCAGACGCGATACCCACTTGGTAAGTGACCACATAAATGGAGGATGCAGTATCTGGGTGGTCGCGACCCGCATGGAGGAAGATGGTGGTTCCCAGGGTTGGGAGAGCGCCGTATGCTCCACCAAACACGGTGACTGCAAGGAAGATAGCTACTACGGCTAGTGTGCCCTCTAATCCGAATGCGATCTGTCCGAGAATTGCAGCAATGACAAACAAAGTGGTGGTGTGAACACTTCCACGCAGCATGCGTTGATCCACAGTTCGGGTTGCCACTGTCACGCCAATGAGTCCGAGTGCACCGAAGGCGAACAAGCCAATGGACACGAAGCTGTCCCCTGCTGTTTCAGCGATGATGAGGCCAAGGTAGGTGTAGGCAGCAAAAACACCGGTGACGGCAAGGAGAAGGAAAATGACCAGGGAAATGAGACCCCATGGAAGGGATTTCTTTTCTTTGGACTCTGATTCCGTGTCTGGAAGTGGTGGCAGTGATGGAACGGTTGGAATGAGTACAGCCACGGCCGCAATGGTCAGCGCACCAAGAATCCAGGTGGCAGGACGCCATCCGATGAGTTCACCGATCCATGTTGCCAGCGGAGAACCAACGACCAGCGCCATGGTTGATCCAATCGACACAACGCCTACTGCACGACCAGTGTGACCTGGGGACATACGCGCTGCCATTGGCCCAACAAGTGCCCAAAACACCCCGTGAGTCAATGCTGCGATAGTGCGGCCGATGGCTAGCATTCCATAATTAACGGTCAGTGCCTGAACAACAATGCCCGTGGCCAAAAATGCCAGAGTAATCAGGAAAACTGTGCGCTTGTTAAATCGAGAAACCCACAACATGGCAGGGATCGTCACCACGGCAACGACAGTCGCATACACAGTCATCAACAGGCCGATGCTGGATTCTGACACTCCAAGATCGCTGGCCATCGGCTTGATGAGGCCAACTGCAAACATCTCGAACGTGACATAAACAAATGCCGCGAAACTCATGGCGGTCAAAGGGACGACAGGAAACCGTGCTTCGGGCGCGGTGGTGGTGCTCATGGCTGCGAAGCCTTTCTTGAATCGGGCTGTTTAATGGGGTCTGTCGACTTCTCGGGTGAATCTGTTCGGGAGAACTTGCTTGAGTGAACTTATGGGGAGGTCTTGCCTGATGCTTGAGATGCTTTGAGCAAAGCTCCGGGCAAGGCTCTGGGCAGTGCTTTAGGCAGTGCTTTGAGAGATGCTTTGAGCAATATTTCGGGCAAGTTCTAGATCGTTAAAGTTAGTCTCGAAAAACAGTAGCCCGCTGTGAAGAATTCAGCCAGATTAAAAAGGTGGATATCCAGCTAAGTTATCAATCTAACTCAGCTGGTAGCCAGTGTGCCTGCGCCACATTCTGCTACGAGTCTTGTTTGGGCTTGAGATCTTTGAGGAAATTCTCGATGACAGGTACTTGATTCTCAACCTAAACGGGTCCGCTTCTTCATGTGGTAAATGACAATGCGAAACACAATAAAGGCATTAGCACCTTTTGATACCTGAAAACATAACGCACCCTAACCTTATTTTTAGCTTAATGGCGTGCTAAAAAAGCACGTCAAATACAGAATCGGCAGATTACATCGCTGAGCAGAGAAAACACGGGCATGAAACGTACCCAAGGGCTAACATCGGGGGCATGAGCGCGCAAATGGATACCCCTGATCCCACTATGTCTGCTGTTGCAATGTTAGATTCCATCCCTTCTGATCAACCAGATTTCCTGATCGATGTAGAAGTAGATCGACCAACTCCCGGACCACATGATCTGCTAGTCCACATTGAGGCGGTCTCAATTAACCCTGTTGATACCAAGGTACGCATGCGGGCCGGGAAGCAAAAGCATCCTAAAATTTTAGGTTTTGATGCTGCAGGTGAGGTGGTGGCTGTTGGATCGCAGGTCACGCTCTTCAATGTTGGTGACAAAGTGTTCTACGCAGGATCCAATCAGCGTCCAGGAAGTAACGCAGAGTACCAGGTGGTGGATGAACGGCTGGTGGGTCACGCACCACAAAGCTTGGGGGCACACGACGCCGCTGCTCTCCCACTTGTCGCGCTCACTGCATGGGAGTCACTTTTTGACCGATTGGGAGTAACTCAGTCAACTACTGGAACACTGTTGGTCTTGGGCGGTTCAGGAGGTGTGCCTTCAGCTCTTATTCAACTTGCTCGAGCTCTCACTGGTCTGAAAGTAGTGGCAACAGCTTCTCGCCCTGAATCACAAGAATGGGTGACAAAGCTCGGTGCTCATGAGGTGATTGATCACTCCAAGGATTTGAGTGAGCAAATCTCCGACGTGGATTTTGTTTTCAGCTCGTGGACTACTGGGCGTGAAGTAGAGCTCGCCACGTTGATGAAACCCCAGTCCCACCTAGTGCTCATCGATGATCCAGTGGATCCCAATTTGGGCGCTTTTAAGCAAAAAGCGATCGCTTTGCACTGGGAGTTCATGTTTACCCGCGCTATGTTCAACACTCCTGATATGGGTGAACAAGGGAAAATTCTGAATAAGATCGCCGACATGGTTGATCGGGGTCAGTTTGAGTCCGTGACAGCAACGGTGCTGGATGGGCTCAACGCTGCAAACATCATGGAGGGGCACCGGCTCGTTGAGCAGGGTAAAACCTCAGGAAAAATTGTTGTGAGGGTATAAAGAGGACTTGAAAAATGCACCATCTACGCTATGAATCACCAATCGGAGAGCTTCTTCTTGTTGCAAGTGACCAAGGGCTAACCTATGTGGCATTCTCCGATGAAAACTACGCAGCTTGTACTGTCGGGTCGACCCCGGGAACCAATGCGGTGCTGGAACAGGCAGTTGCTGAGCTTGAAGAATACTTCGCAGGGAAACGTAAAGAGTTCAGCACTCCCCTGGATTGGCCAAGCCAAAATCTGCTGAGCTTCCGCGGTAAAGTGCAGGAATTTTTGCTGTCCATTCCTTATGGGGAGAGTAAAACTTACAAACAGATCGCCGCTGAGCTTAATAATGTGGGCGCGGTTCGTGCAGTGGGAAGCGCCTGCGCCACCAACCCCTTGCCAATCTTTGCTCCTTGTCACCGAGTACTGCGCACTGATGGGGCGTTAGGTGGCTACAGAGGAGGCTTGGAAGCAAAACAGTGGCTGTTGGAGCTGGAACGTCCTTAGTTTGTGTCCGCGCACGGAGCGGTAATCCAAAATTTAATGAAGCCGCCAATCTCGTGGAGTACTGCATTGTGAAGCCCGGTACGTCCTAGGCTGTTGACGTTGAGCACTGTGGAATCACCGGTATAGCACTGGTCAAACATGGTGCGAACGCGTTGGGTGTGCGTGCGGCTGGTCACTACCAATACGCTTTCCCAGCCTTCCTTTTTGGCAAGCTCGTTAAACGTGCGGGCTTCGCCGGAGGTGATCACGGGGTAAGGATCCATGCAGAAACTTTCCGCATTTTTTGGCCGTGACTTTCCTGCGCAGTGGGCATATCCCACTTTGTCTTTGGAGCCACTCGGGTTGGAGACGACGTAATTGCTGGCGTAGCCTTCTTCAACAAGCTCGGCACCATATTCGTGTCGACCATCGCTGGAACCGGCCAGCACCAGAACTACATCAACTTTTTTGGGCTCAGCCTTCGCAGGATAGATAAACCACGCAAGCACCAGTCCGCACAGGAGCGCCAAGGTGATGAGTAGCGGAAGGACACGGCGTAGAAGCAGCCGTCGGATTTTCAGCACTATCCACATCCCTCAATCTAAACCCGTCAAAATACCTCTCGCACTTTACCGTTAATGCGCTTTAGGTGCCTTTCACGTTGACGATCTGGCGCAATTTATGGCGAATTGTCACCAAATCGGCAGCATCGGCCATCACCTGATCGATGTCTTTGTAAGCGTCGGGAATTTCATCGATCCACTCCTTGCCGGGCCGGTAGACGATGCCCGCCATCCGAGAATCCAGGTCGGCCGTCGAGAAGCGCTTTTTAGCCTGGTTGCGCGACATCCTCCGGCCCGCCCCATGCGGCGCCGACCGCAGTGCCTCGGCGTTGCCCTTGCCACTGACCACGTACGACGCGGTGCCCATCGACCCCGGAATCAACGCCGGCGTGCCTTCGTCCGCCAACACGGCACCCTTACGGGTGAGCCAAATGGTCTCGCCGTAGTGCTCCTCCTGGACCGTGTAGTTATGGTGGCAGTTGATGCGCTCGACCTCTTCAAGCTGCTTGTCGACGAAAAAACCCAGCTCCCGTGCGAATCTGTCCATCATTTCTTCCCTGTTGAGGAACGCAAAACGCTGCGCCCAATTCAGTTCCTTGATGTAAGACTCAAACTCCTCAGTCCCCTCGGTCAAGTACGCAAGATCCTTATCGGGAAGCTCCTCATTCTTACACTCGGCCTGCGCGATCTTGATGTGCTTCTGGGCAATCTTGTTACCCACACCGCGGGAACCAGAGTGCAAAAACATCCACACCCGATCCAACTCATCAAGACACAACTCAATGAAGTGATTACCTCCACCAAGCGAACCCAACTGGCGCTTCCACGTCGGAGAGTGCGACAAATCTACACCATCGCGCTCCGCGAGTTCCTCCAACTCCGCGACCTTCACCTTCGCGGTTTCCTTCAAGGTGGTGGAATTGTAATTTCCAGGAGACAACGGAATCACCCGCTCGATGTAATCCCGAAGCGTCACCAAATCACGTCCCTCCAGGTCAGAGGCCGTGTAATTGGTACACACTCCTATCATTCCGCAACCTATATCCACACCCACAGCCGCCGGAATGATCGCACCCTTGGTGCCGAACACCGTTCCCACCGACGAACCCAGCCCAAAGTGAGCATCAGGCATCAACGCCACATGCGGGTAAATAAACGGCATGGTGGCAGTAGCTTCGGCTTGCTTCAGGGCTGCGTCTTCCAAATGTGAAGCAAAATTAACAACATGATTCATAGCGATTCCTTAAATTCGGGTACAAATTCGGGTACAAAAAAGCCCTCCCGGCGACTGAGTTTTCAGCTGCGCCGGGAGGGCTTAAAAATGTGTTTTTAGAAGTTCAACACGTTTAGAAGGCATGGCGGCGCAGGCTTTTGCAGCAGGTGTAGTTGCTGATAAAAGCGCACGGCCGACTCCTTAACTTCCTCATTTAAACGTGTAGAGCCAATGATGACAGCAAAAGGTGAATCTGTCTAGCGTTGGCAGCCGGGACACCAAAATAAGTTGCGACCCTCCATGACCTGCTCCTTGATGGGAGTTGCGCACAGAAAGCACTCTTGACCGGTTCGCCGATAGGTGTAAACCTCACCGCCGTGATCATCTTTCCGCGGTGGCCTACCCATCGCCTCCGGTGTGTGTTCCGGGCGCACAGTATCAATCCGACCAGTCACAACACCGTCTTTCATCAACCCAACAAGATCCGCCCAAATGGATCGGAACTGTGCCGTGGTGATGTCTTTTCCAATGGTGAACGGTGAAATCCCCAGGCGGAAAAGTGTCTCCGCACGGTAGATATTTCCCACACCTGCGAAAAGCTTCTGATCCATCAACAACGAACCAATGCTTCGCCCTGAGCGCTGCACCTTAATCCGAATTGGTTCCGGATCGGCATCATCGCGAATCGGATCAGCGCCCAATTTTCCAATGGCCTGGGTGCGCTCTGCATCGGTGATCAACCTGCACCATTGGGGTCCGCGCAAATTAGCTGCGATCTCCCCGTCGGAAAGGTGCAGGCGAATCTGCCCGCGGGTTTCTTCCGCAGGTTCAAACTGCAACGTGCCAATCAGCCCCAAATGGATATACAAAATGTGCTCAGGGTGATCCGCATCGAACTCGACGAACAGGTGCTTGCCGTAAGCCTCCGCAACCGCGATGCGGTGACCGTTGATGATCGCCGCTTCAGAAGTAAAGCGTCCTTGAGGTGAAGTGGCGTCCAAAATGGTATCGCCAAAATTCTTGGTGAGTTCCCCAGCTAGTCGATGAATCACGTGTCCTTCAGGCATAATCACCAACCTTAGTAGCCGGTGTGCCGATTTGATAAAAAACTAAGCGTGGCCTGCGGGAATCGGCACTTTCAGGATAGGACAACCTAATATAAATAAGCTTAGGCTAAGGGCCGGTGACAATTTATCAAGCAGTGCTATAATAGGGGTCATGGCAAACTACACAGTCCCTGGAATCAACGAGAATGACGCAAAGCAGCTTATTGATGGACTGCAGGAGCGTCTCACCGACTACAACGATCTTCACCTCATCTTGAAGCACGTGCACTGGAACGTCACTGGCCCCAACTTCATTGCTGTTCACGAAATGCTCGACCCACAGGTTGACCTTGTTCGTGGCTATGCTGACGAAGTTGCAGAGCGCATTTCCACCCTCGGAGGCGCACCAGTTGGAACCCCAGAAGGCCACGTTGCTGACCGCACCCCACTGCAATATGAGCGCAATGCCGGAAATGTCCAAGCACACCTCACTGACCTCAATCGCGTGTACACCCAAGTGCTGACCGGAGTTCGCGAGTCCATGGCATCAGCCGGCCCAGTGGATCCAGTAACTGAAGACATCTACATCAGCCAGGCCGCGGAGCTGGAGAAATTCCAGTGGTTCATCCGCGCACACATTGTTGATGTAGACGGAAACATCCAAGAGTAAAACGTCGAAAAGCGTTAAGGCGCTGACCCCCACCAGCCCGGGGGTCAGTGGCTTCCTTAGTGCAAAAATCCACCACAAAATTTTTGATCCTGAAATTTGTGGTGGATTTTTGCACTTTTCGTCGCCGGATCCTGCACGAATCCACCACAGACTCCGGAATTTGCCGTGGGATGTGGTGGATCCTTGCTGTGGAACCTCACAGGAGGTGCAAGTTGGGGGACGGAGTGTTGGGATTGCTAAAATTCGTTCGATTTTTAAGTTCTCCGCTGATCTGTAACGAGAAGTTGAACAGTCAACCTGCAGTGACCCCGCAGGAATCACAGCAGCCTCAATCGCCTCAAAAGTAACGCTCCTAGAATCGCCTCTAAGGGCCTAACCCACTCAAAACCAATCTATGGGTCACTGCAACCTCAAAGCCCTTTAAATCGCTACGCCCCGACCCCTCGCGAAAACCGACTTCCACCAACCTCGGCGATAAGCCTCCTCCCTGGGGCCTTGCCCATTTCATAGGGTGTCCAGGTAATGTTTCAGGGGTTAGATTTCAGCTGAAGCAACTGGGGAGTTGGCGCTATGAGCATCGGATTCGACCGCGACCTTTATATTAAGATGCAGTCGCAGCACATCAATGAGCGCCGCGAGCAGATCGGCGGCAAGCTGTATCTGGAAATGGGCGGCAAGCTTTTCGACGACATGCACGCTTCCCGTGTGCTGCCAGGTTTCACGCCTGACAACAAGATCGCTATGCTCACTGAGCTTAAAGATGAGCTGGAAATCCTCGTCGCAATCAATGCGAAGGATCTGGAGCGCAAGAAAACCCGCGCCGACCTCGACATTTCTTATGAGGAAGATGTTTTACGCCTCATTGATGTGTTCCGTGAGCTGGGCTTTTTGGCGGAGCATGTGGTGCTCACACAGTTGGAGGATGACAACTATCAGGCACTCGCGTTCAAGCAGCGCCTAGAGCGCCTTGGCCTGAAGGTTGCTGTTCACCGCGTGATTCCAGGTTACCCAACTGATGCTCGCCGCATTGTTAGCGAGGAAGGTTTCGGCATCAACGAGTATGTGGAAACCACCCGCAATTTGGTTGTTGTGACCGCACCGGGCCCAGGTTCTGGAAAGCTCGCTACCTGCTTGAGCCAGATTTATGGCGATCACCAGCGCGGAATCAAGTCCGGCTACGCAAAGTTTGAAACTTTCCCCATTTGGAACCTGCCTCTTGAGCACCCAGTTAACTTGGCTTATGAGGCTGCCACGGCAGATCTCGATGACATCAACATCATCGATCCTTTCCACCTCGCCGCCTATGACACCAAAGCCACCAGCTACAACCGCGACGTGGAAGTCTTCCCGCTGCTGAAAACCATGCTGGAAATGCTGTCGGGCTCATCGCCGTACAAATCCCCCACCGACATGGGTGTCAACATGGTCGGAAGCGCAATTATCGACGACGCCGCGTGCCAGGAAGCCGCCCGCCAAGAAATTGTTCGGCGTTACTTCAAGGCGCTTGTCGACGAGCGTCGCGAGGAGCAGGACGATACCATTTCAGCGCGCATCGCCATTGTCATGAGCAAGGCCGGTTGCACCGTTGAAGACCGCCGCGTGGTTGCCCGAGCACTTGATGTTGAAGAATCCACCGGCGCGCCGGGTTGTGCCATTGAACTTAACGATGGTCGACTCGTCACCGGCAAGACTTCAGAACTTCTCGGATGCTCCGCAGCGATGGTGCTTAATGCACTGAAGGAACTCGCTGGCATTGATCGCAGCGTGGATCTCCTCTCCCCTGAATCCATCGAGCCAATCCAATCGCTGAAGACCCAGCACCTGGGATCCCGCAACCCTCGCCTGCACACTGATGAAGTGCTTATTGCTTTGTCAGTGTCTGCTGCGAACTCCGAAACTGCCCGCCGGGCTCTGGACGAGCTGAAAAATCTCCGCGGCTGCGATGTCCACACCACCACGATCCTCGGATCAGTTGATGAGGGCATTTTCCGCAACCTCGGAGTTTTGGTTACTTCAGAGCCGAAGTACCAGCGCAAAGCTTTGTACCGGAAGCGTTAAGGCACTGGATTTTGTCGAGCAGTTTCAGGCTGTTTAGCGGGCGAGTTCTTATAGAGATGTATAAGGTGAAGCTCATGAAGTTGAAGTGGATTGCACCAATTCTTCCGGTTTTGGCCCTTGCAGGCTGCGGAAACTACGTCAACGTAGAGTCGCAAGGGAAATCTGGAATTTCCCATGATGAGGACGGAAATATAAGCGTTCACATGTACATCTGTGGTGATAATGCGGTGGATGAACTGATACTTAGCGGTGGTTTTTACGATGGCCCACCTGGGACAAACAACCCAGCCCTTGGGATGTTGAAAACTTCCAACCCTGAGTCGGGTTATGTTGTAGTCAACATCGCTGATCCAGCACCGTGGGAAGTTGTTGAGCCAATCAATTTGCCCACGGAACAGGGAAAGTACATTATTGCCAATCCGAGGTTGGTAGATAAAGGTTGGCCGATTCCTTTCGCAAAAGAAAAGTATATGCCGAGTGTTTCCACATCAGTAGGAATGCTTGAAGGAATAGATCCAGGTCTAGTCATGCGGGATATGTATACCGAGTCGACTCATGTGTTCGGTACTGCCGAAGACTTTGTTGAAGCCGGTCAACAGTGGTGCGAGGATTATTTCTAAAACGTGAATCTGGCAAAAGAATTGGGTTAAAGTCCGGATCGAAACTGGACCTTAACCCAAATTTTTAGCCTAATTTTACGCCTCGATGATGAATGCCTCTAGGCGTTCACGAGCAACATCGTCTGGAAGCTGCTCAGGTGGGGACTTCATCAGGTAGGAGCTTGCTGGCATGATCGGTCCGCCGATACCGCGATCGAGGGCGATCTTGGCGGCGCGAACAGCGTCGATGATGATGCCGGCAGAGTTGGGTGAATCCCACACCTCGAGTTTGTACTCAAGGTTGAGGGGAACTCCACCGAATGCGGTGCCTTCGAGGCGGACATAAGCCCACTTGCGGTCATCGAGCCATTGGACGTGGTCGGATGGTCCGATGTGGACGTTGCGGTCTTCCACCTTTCCAGACAGTGGACCATCTGGAATGTTGGAGGTCACTGCTTGGGTTTTGGAGACCTTCTTGGATTCCAAGCGATTGCGGTCAAGCATGTTTTTGAAGTCCATGTTGCCGCCGACGTTGAGCTGCATGGTGCGATCTACGCGAACGCCACGTTCTTCAAAAAGGCGTGCGAGGACACGGTGGGTGATGGTTGCACCGATCTGGGATTTGATGTCATCGCCAACAATTGGGATGCCAGCGTCAGTGAACTTCTTAGCCCACTCAGGGTCGGAGGCGATGAATACTGGGAGAGCGTTGACAAAGGCGCAGCCTGCATCGATGGCGGCTTGTGCGTAGAATTTGTCGGCTTCTTCGGAGCCCACTGGGAGGTAGGACACCAAAACATCGGCTTTTGCGTCGATAAGCGCCTGGACAACGTCGACTGGCTCGGCGGTGGACTCGTCGATGGTCGCGCGGTAATGATCGCCCAGGCCGTCGAGAGTCGGGCCACGCAGCACGTTGATGCCGGTCTGTGGGACATCGGCGATTTTGATAGTGCAGTTTTGTGAAGCCTCGGTGGCGTCGGCAAGATCGATGCCTACTTTTTCGGCGTCGACGTCGAACGCGGCCACGAATTCAATGTCGCCAACGTGGTAATCACCGAATTTGACGTGCATCAAACCCGGGACAGTTTCGGAAGGATCCGCATTTCGGTAATATTCCACACCCTGAATGAGGGAGGTCGCGCAGTTTCCGACTCCGGCAATGGCAACCCTGATGGTGGACGTGCTCATCTAAAATTTCTCCTCTTAAAAAGATAACGGCCGCGACCGAAAAAGCTTCGCCGCACGCTTATCGACGCTACGTTCCAAAATGTGGGGATTCCCAGCAGAAATCAGACCTGATCGATCAAGCAACTCAATTGATCGATCAAGCATTACCCCCATTCGGGAGTGATGAAATGGGGGATTTCTAGGGGAAAACAAAGTAGGTGGATTCCCTGATGTGTTGTGAATGGTATGTCCGTACCCTGGCATTTTGGATACAGACTTGTTGTAAGAACTTATGAAAGGAGTGCCCCGGGGTTACCTGATCCTCGGGGCCATCTCACTGTGGCACTACCACCTTCGCTTTCCTTGGCCCCGAAGAAATTAATCATTGTGGCCGTGGTCCTGATTTTGATCATTGCGGCTGCCTCGTTTTATTTTCTGCGTTCATCATCGAATGACCAGGTGATTGCCACTTCTGATGTTCGGGAGATTTCCTCCGAGGGAATCGTGGCGCGTGTGTCTGTCAACGGAAATATTGAAGCTGCGCGAACCACCACCATTTACACCAGTCTGACTGTGCCGGTCGCGAACTTGCCGGTTGCGGTTGGTGACCGTGTGGCAGCTGATCAGGTGTTGGCTGAGTTGGATGCCTCTGCCCTGCAACGACAGTTGGATGAAACTGATGCCAACAATGCGCGTGCAGCCATGGCGAACCGCAATTCCATCGCGCAGTCGCAGCAAGCATATGAGCAGTCCAGGGAACTTCTTGATAGTGGTTTGAGCCCGGAGATCAACTCGGCGCGGTCCTCGTTGCGGGCGTCCTCACAGGCATATCAGGATGCGATCCGCAGTTTTGAAGCGAAGCAGCGAGATGTGGATGGCGGATTGGATTCCACCATGGTCGCTCAATCGGATGCTCTCAAGGCAGCTCGTGAGCAAGCAGATGCTGCTGAAATTGAACGACTGCGCGCGGACTTCGGACTGCTCAACAACGATCGCAGCAACCTCAACGATGTCATTGGTCTGCTCGATGAGAGAGAATCTTTGGCTTCTGCGGAATCCGAACTAGCTCAAGCCCGCGCTGCAGGTGACCTAGAGGCAGTCGCTGCAGCTGAAGCAAAGGTTGCAGGCCTGGAACAATCAATTGCTTCCAAAACCTCCACGTGGCCTAGCCAAGATCAGACTTACTTGCAGTCCTACACCGCTTTGGAGGAAGCTGAGCGACGCGTCGCATCCACCACTGAAGCTCTAGAAATAGCCGAGCGGATCTACATTGATTCACTCGGAAAAGTTGACTCAGAACTAGCCGCCGCACAGCGCGCCGTTGCCGAAGCCCACTCAGCACAACAAGACGCAGCACTTGGCCTCGAGACCGCGCAGCTTTCCACCCAACACCAATTGGAAGCCCAATCAAGCGCCATCGATGCAGCTTTAGGTTTGGCATCAGTAGATAATGAAGCCGCCACCAGATCCACGTCCCAGCTGCGGATGGATATCAACAACACCACCGTTCGCTCCCCATACTCAGGCATTGTTTCATCCGTGCAGGCAGCCCAAGGTCAACCAGCAGCCGGCGCACTGTTGAGTGTTGCTGATGATTCCGAACTGAAGATCACCGCGAATGTAAAAGAAGCGGAGATCAGCAACGTCACCATCGGATCCCGCGTCACCTTCACTACCCCATCGACCGGAACCAAAGAATTCGCCGGCCGAGTATCCAAAGTCTCCCCCATTGCAGCTGCCGCCAGTGCCCCAGCTACAGGTGAAGGAGCTGCCGCAGGCGCCACAACCACCAACACTGACGTCACCTTCCCCATCGAAATTTCCGTCACCGGCGACCGCGAAGGCCTCAACCTCGGCGGATCCGCTCGAGTACGCATCGTCCATGAAATCGCACCACACGTACTGACCGTTCCTTTGGAAGCTGTGTACAAAAATGATGACGGCAAAGACGCTGTTTTGATCATCAGCGACGACAACAAAGTAGAAGAAGTAGAAGTAAAAACAGCTGAATCCGATGACTTTGATATCGCAGTCAGCGGTGCTGGAATTTCAGAAGACGCTCGAGTGCTCACCCAGCCTGGAAACTACCGGGGCCTCATCGGAGAAACTGTGAAACTTCACGCAGATACGGTGGAGCAGGCGGCGGCTCCTTTTAGTCCTGCGGCCCCTTTTGACCCTGCAGCCCCTGCCGTTTCTGCCAAGCAAACCGTGGGCCAGGTGATTTAGCCTATGAGCCTCATCGAAATGCGAAATATTGTCAAGACCTACAACATTGGATCTGAAGGTGAACTCACCGTGTTGCACGGTGTGGATTTCCATGTGGACCGTGGCGAATTCGTGTCGGTTGTGGGTACGTCCGGCTCAGGTAAATCAACGATGATGAACATCATTGGGTTGTTGGATAAGCCAACTGATGGCACGTACACCTTGGATGGCGTGGATGTGTTGGATATCAGCGATGATGCTTTGGCGAGCCACCGCGCTAAATCGATTGGTTTTGTGTTTCAGAACTTCAATCTGATTGGCCGGATCGATGCGTTGAAGAATGTGGAAATGCCCATGATGTATGCGGGCATTCCGGCTAAGCAGCGGAGAAGTCGTGCGGTTGAATTATTGGAAATGGTCGGGATGGGTGAGCGTCTCAACCATGAGCCCAATGAGCTTTCGGGTGGTCAGAAGCAGCGCGTGGCCATTGCTCGCGCGTTGGCGAACGATCCTGAGATCATTCTTGCTGATGAACCAACTGGTGCGTTGGATTCTGCAACGGGCCGGATGGTGATGGATATTTTCCACCAGCTCAACAAGGAGCAGGGCAAAACCATCGTGTTTATTACTCACAACCCTGAGCTTGCTGATGAATCTGATCGGGTGGTCACCATGGTTGACGGGCGCATCATTGGGTCTGAGGTGAAACACTCATGAGCCTTGCAGAATCAATTCTTTTGGCGCTCACCAGCCTGAGAAGCAACAAGATGCGTGCATTGTTGACGCTGTTAGGAGTCATCATTGGTATCGCATCAGTCATCGGAATTTTGACCATTGGTAAAGCCCTGCAGGATCAAACTTTGAATAGTTTGGAAAGCTTGGGCGCGAATGATCTGTCGGCGCAGGTGGAGGAACGCCCCGACGAAGATTCCCCCGAACCCGATATGTTCGCTTTTTCTGGGGCTGCAAACTCTAGTGGCAATCTGATTCCGGAAGAAACAGTTGATACGCTGCGCGATCGTTTCGCAGGCAGCATCACGGGAATCAGCGTTGGCGGAATGGGTACGCAAGGCACTCTCATCGGCGACACCGCAGATCTTAAATCCGATCTCCTCGGCGTCAACGAGGATTATATGTGGATGAATGGCGTCGAAATGAACTACGGCCGCGCCATCACGCAAGACGATGTTGCCGCTCAGCGCCCCGTTGCGGTCATCGCCCCAGACACCTTTAATACGCTTTTCGACGCAAACCCCAACCTCGCTCTGGGGTCCGAAGTAGCTTTTGAACTCAACGGTCAAGAGACATTTTTGCGGGTTATCGGTGTGTATAAAGAAGCCGCAGCAGGTGGACTTGTGGGAAGCAATCCAACCGTCCACACCTACACCCCATATACGGTGGCCAATGACATCACCCACACGGAAGATGGATTGAACACGTTAAGTATCCGTGCAGCTCAGGGCGTAGACCAGGATTCACTTAAGGGTTCACTGCAAACCTACTTCGACGCGCTGTACGCCAACAATGACTCGCACCACGTTGCCATGTTGGACTTCCGTAAACAGATCGAAGAGTTCAACACCATTCTCGGCGCAATGAGTTTGGGTATCTCAGCCATCGGCGGAATTTCCTTGCTTGTCGGTGGCATCGGAGTGATGAACATTATGTTGGTGTCTGTCACCGAGCGAACCCGCGAAATCGGTGTCCGAAAAGCCCTCGGCGCTCGTCGACGTGACATTCGCCTGCAATTCGTCGTTGAAGCCATGATCATTTGTTTCATCGGTGGCATCCTCGGCGTGCTTTTGGGCGGCATTTTGGGATTGATCATGTCCAGCGCTATTGGCTACATTTCCTTGCCACCACTGAGTGGAATCGTGATCGCCTTGGTATTTTCCATGGCTATCGGCCTGTTTTTCGGCTACTACCCCGCCAACAAGGCAGCAAAGCTCGATCCAATTGACGCCTTGCGTTATGAGTAAAAGCCTCGTTTTTAAGGTAGCCACACATCGCACTAGACTGAAGAACTGTGGCTACCTCAAAAATTCTTCTTTATTACGCATTCACCCCGCTCTCTGACCCTAAAGCGGTTCAGCTGTGGCAGCGTGAGCTCTGCGAGTCACTGAATCTTCGTGGCCGCATCCTGATCTCCACTCACGGCATCAATGGAACCGTGGGCGGAGATATTGATGATTGCAAGGCGTACATTAAAAAGACCCGCGAGTACCCAGGTTTCAACCGCATGCAGTTTAAGTGGTCCGAGGGTGGCGCTGAGGATTTCCCAAAGCTCAGTGTCAAAGTCCGCGATGAGATCGTTGCCTTCGGCGCTCCAGATGAGCTCAAAGTGGATGAAAACGGCGTCGTCGGTGGCGGCGTTCACCTGAAACCACAGCAGGTCAATGAGCTTGTGGAAGCCCGTGGCGATGAAGTTGTGTTCTTTGACGGCCGCAACGCAATGGAAGCCCAGATCGGCAAGTTCAAGGACGCTGTTGTCCCTGACGTAGAAACCACTCATGATTTCATCGCAGAAATTGAGTCTGGAAAATACGACGATCTCAAAGACAAGCCTGTGGTCACCTACTGCACCGGCGGAATTCGTTGTGAGATCCTGAGTTCACTCATGATCAACCGTGGTTTCAAAGAGGTCTACCAAATCGATGGCGGCATCGTTCGCTACGGCGAGCAGTTTGGCAACAAGGGCCTGTGGGAAGGCTCCCTCTACGTTTTCGATAAGCGCATGCATATGGAATTCGGCGAGGATTACAAAGAGGTCGGACACTGCATCCATTGCGATACTCCCACCAACAAATTTGAGCACTGCCTCAACGAAGATGATTGCCGCGAGCTCGTGTTGATGTGCCCTGATTGCTTCGCCAATGTTGAGACCCGTCATTGCAAGCGCGAACGCTGTGCAGCAATTGCTGCGGATTTCGCTGAGCAAGGAATTGATCCGCTCGTTACTTCTTAAAAAGGGTATGGTGGCTGGGTATGAGCATCGTTAAGATCAACGCAATTTCCGTACCCGAAGGCGCTGGTGAAGAGCTTGAGAAGCGCTTCGCAGCCCGCCAAAATGCCGTGGATTCCGCTCCGGGATTTGAGGGCTTTCAACTGTTACGCCCTGTTTCCGGTGAAGACCGCTACTTTGTAGTCACCCAGTGGGCTGATGAAGACAGCTATAACGCGTGGCGTGATGCCGAAAAGGCCAAGGGCGGTCATGGCCAGGGAGCCCACGGCTCAGATAAGAAGCCTGTCGCTTCCGGCGCTTCCCTGCTGGAGTTCGAAGTAGTCCTAGGATCTACCGGCGCTAAGTAGGGAAAGAGAAAAGTCGGAACCTTTGAAAGATTCAAAGGTTCCGACTTTTGTCATTTATGTGAAGTTTTTAGTGCCCCAAGATGGACAAGGTGAGCACCGAGGTTCCCCACAGCATGCTGAATGGAATCAAAATCCACAACACGCCCATCCAAGGACGCCAGCGTAGGTAATTTCGGTATTTGTCATAGAGGATCCATGCAGATCCAAGCATGCCACCAAATGCGATGACGCTAGTGGTAATTGGCCACCACAGTTCTGCAGCACGGGAACAAATCCACACGGCCTCACCGGCGTCACAGATGGGACCGCCCTGGAGTCGTGACACCCAGGCCAATACGTATGCAGAAACGAATGTAACTAGTGGAACTGCAAACAGATAAATGAGTGCTTGGCGTGAAGATTTCTTGTTCTTCTCATGCTCCAGCGCTGGGTCTGGCGCATCAGCCAAGGAATCAGGATCGTCCGAGTAGATCCTGGGCCGGTTAGAAAAATCGGCTTCGTCGACTAGATCATTTTCTGGATGCTCTGGTTGGGTGTTCATGAAGTTGTCCTCCTTTGCAGGCATACTTAAGTCTAGTCCTCTGCTGTTGGAGAGCCTAAAGACCGGGATAAATGATGGTCGGTACAGGAGAGTTTCGGATAATTTCCATTGTTTCCGAACCGACAAAGACACGTGAAAGGGTGTCTGTGCGATGGCTTCCCATGCACAGCAGGTCACCTTTCTTCCATCGCAAAGCATCAATTGCACCGCTCCAACCCCAGCCAGAACCGGTTTCACTGCTCACGCTCAAGTTTGGGTGGTCTGTGAGGACGCCATCACGGGCTCGATCAAGCATGGCGAGCGTTAGTTCACGCCACTCGGAGGAAAGCTCAGTGGAAATATCCAAGCTCCGCGACGTTGGTGCGGAAGTAATGCCTGTGGGTGAAAAAGCAAGGATCCGAAGAGGAACGTTCCAATTGGTGGCGAGCTCCGCGGAAGAGCGTAAACCTTGCTCAAAGTCATCGCTTTCATTGGTGAAAGCGTAGTTGACGCGGGTGACACCCTTTTTGGAAAGCTTCACCCCTCGCGGCACAAGTCCTAGTGGGACGGGCGAGGAGTGAAGGAGGGCATCTGCGGTGGAGCTGGCCAGAAAGCGGCCTTTTGGTGCGGTCGCATCAGAGCCAAGCAGAATGAGGTCCGCTTCGAATTCTTCAGCAGCATGGGTGAGCAGCGTGGATTCAGAAGGACCATCTACAAAAACTGAAACATCATCGTCCCATTGGGACTTCTCAACTCCGGCCTCTTTGAGTCCCTTGATCGTGCGACTGCGGTAGTAAGAATCTAAATTCTTATACCACTTATGATATTTTCCTCCGAGCTTACTGATGGAGGAAGACGGCCAAGGGCGTATGAAAGTTGTGATTCCACGAACATTGATGTCTGAAGTACGAGCTAGCCATGCGGCGAACTCAAAAACAGCATCATTTTGTTCACTACGTTTGCCACCCGAATTTTCTTCGGGTCGACAAGAAATAAGTACGCGAAGGGGTTGTTTCATCAAATTCCGGAGTTGAGATGGAGAAAACTGTTAAGAACCGCTGTCGGTCTCTTTCCAGCTACCGTACACCTCTGCAAGCTCAGTAATGATATCCACCAGGTCTTCGGTACGTTCCAGCTGCTCTGGGGTGAGCATTTCAAGGAGTCGAGCCATCTCTGCGTTTCGTTCATTGTTCACGCGCTCAAGCTCTTCGCGTCCATGATCAGTGAGCTGAACCTGCACGCCTCGGCGGTCTTTGGTGTCGCGGATACGCTCAACCAGGTTGAGTTGCTCCAGCTGATGCAGAGCATTCGAAGCGGTTGGCATACGAATATCTTCAAGTTCCGCGATGCGACTAATTCGGGATGGGCCGTTTTCTTCCAGGCGACTCAAAATAGTGAGCTGTGGACCCGAGAGGTCAGAATTCACAGAGCGGCGGAAATAGAGAACGTAGAGTTTTGTCAGCGCGGGTCGCACGCGGACTGCTAGCTCCTCAGCGTTTAAATTAGGCATGCCTGCCAGCATAGCGGTATTGCCAAGTAATTTCCGTTCGATAACCTATCTACGGAAAAAGCAATAATTTGGACAGAAAAAGTACAACTTACCTTGGCGTCACTTGAGAAGTAGCGTGAGCGATAACTCCGAGGCCTTAATTCTGTGCTGTTCCTTATTCACTTAAAAGCAATTCTAAACGATGCTTCTAGAGGGTCGTTTCATTGGTCGGCTTACGGCTACACTTTTTAATCGTGGTGCAATATCAAAATGAGATCAGTCACCAACTAGCTCGTAGGCAGACTCTCCGTCAGTTTCGGGCGGGGTTGGTGCAAAAAGACACAATTTGTGACGCCGAGTTCATCTTGGTGACTGCGAGCAAATATCACGGACACCTCGCAGATTATCCTTGCCCGATTTGTGGCAGCGAGGATCTACGTGTGGTTTTGTGGGTTTATGGCGATGAAATCGGTCGGGCGGCAGGTTCTGCTCGAAGTGAAGAAGAAATCGAACAGTTGGTAAAGAATGGACGGCAGGCAACGGTGCATACTGTTGAAGTATGTCCCACCTGCAAGTGGAATCACCTGCTTAAGGCGGAAACCGCGACGGCCAGCTGATTCTCAGATTCAGATGAATAGGCTTAGGCGCAGTATTCTCTACAGCACAAGCTTCAGATAAGAACCAGATCTGATTGAACGGAAACACCAGTTGACGAATAGTAAAAATCCTCCTGCCAAAAAGAGCAGCGGCAAAAGGCGCTTAAAGAGCGACTCTAAGGGCTACGCTGTAAGAAACACCATCATTGGTGCCATTGTTGCTGTCATTTTGATTCCAGTAATGGTCTTCATGGGTGCTTACATCATGGTTGATGTTCCAGAACCGGAAGAGTTGGTTTCACCCCAGGTTTCGCAGATTTACGCATCTGACGGTGAGACTGAATTGGCACGCATCGTTCCTCCAGAAGGCAACCGCCAGATGGTGACGATCGATCAGGTGCCTGACACTGTGAAAAATGCGGTGGTGGCTGCGGAAGACCGAGAGTTTTACACAAACCCCGGTTTTTCCATTACTGGCTATGCCCGAGCAGCACTTGGCGTAATCACTGGTGATTCTTCAGCGGGTGGTGGTTCCACCATTACTCAGCAGTATGTGAAGAAGGCTGTGGTTGGTGATGAGCGTTCGCTGATCCGTAAGGCTAAGGAATTGGTCTATTCCGCGAAGATGGCCAATGAGTGGTCTAAGGACGAGGTCCTTGAGGCTTATCTCAACACTGTGTACTTCGGTCGAAATGCCTATGGTGTGCAGGCTGCAGCTCATGCATTCTTTGATAAGCCAGTAGAAGAGCTCACGGCTGCTGAGGGCGCAGTGCTGGCGGCCAGTATTCAGCTGCCAAGCCAGTTGGATCCTTGGACAAATCCAGTTGAGGCGGAAACGCGTTGGAACTATGTCATGGACGGCCTGGTGGAAATTGGCGCTATCTCGGCAGAGGAGCGCGCAGTTGCTACCTACCCTGAAACCACTGACCCTGCGTCCAACAGTGCGTACACCGAAGCCACCGGCACTAATGGTTTGATTAAGAACCAAGTGATGGCGGAGTTGTCTGAGCTTGGTATCACTGAGGATGATGTGCAAACCCGTGGTTTGCAGGTCACCACCACCATTGATCCAAAGACTCAGGAAGGTGCCGTTGAAGCGGTACAAAACCAGTTGGATCTTCTGTCTGAGAACAACCGTGCAGCGGTAGTCTCCATTGATCCTTCTAATGGTGCGGTTCGTGCTTATTACGGCGGCGAGGATGCGACTGGTTGGGACTTTGCAAACGCTCCGCTTCAGACCGGTTCTACATTCAAGATCTTTGGTCTGGCAGCAGCACTTCAGCAAGGTATTCCACTGTCTCAGCCATACAGCTCTGCGCCGGTGACTGTGGGTGATGCTCAAATCGGAAACGTCGGTGGCAGCGGTTGTGGTTCCTGTTCCATCGAGCAGGCGTTGTTGCATTCTTACAACACCAGCTTCATTCGTTTGCAGCAGGATCTGGAAAATGGTTCACAGGATACTGCGGACATGGCGCATGCTTTGGGTATCGCGAAGTCTTTGCCAACTATCCCTGAGACACTGACTGAAAACGGAGAGACCCCTTATGAGGGCATCATCTTGGGTCAGTATGAGTCCCGCCCACTTGATATGGCTTCTGCGATGGCAACTATCGCTAATGAAGGTGTCTGGCACCGCCCGCACTTCGTGTCCAAGGTGGAGACTGTCAGCGGTGAGGTTCTCTACGAGTTCGAGGATGGCGACGGCGAGCGTCGTGTTTCTGAAAAGGTTGCACTGAATCTGCTCAAGGCCATGGGGCCAATCGCTGCATACTCCAACGGAAACGCTCTGGCTGATGGCCAGGTTTCTGCATCCAAGACTGGTACCACTCAGCTTGGTGATACCGGTGCAAACAAGGATGCGTGGATGTTGGGTGCGGCACCTCAGCTAGCTACTGCGGTGTGGGTCGGAACTGCTGATAACACTGCATTGTATAACACCTGGGGTGGCAGTATGTATGGTTCTAACTCCCCTGCCACGATCTGGAAGCAGACCATGGATAACGCCCTCGAGAACTCCCCTCTCGAAACTTGGGATATCGCTCCAGCATTGGGGTACGGTAACCCACCAGTTCCGGAATATGTGTGGACTCCAAGTCCAAACATCGCGACTAATGATCCAGAAGGAGCAACCGAGGAAGCTCCAGTGGAGGATCCAAATGCAGTAATCGATACCCCTGCTGTAGATCCCACTGCACCTGCAGAGGAGACCGGTAACGGTCAGGTAGAAATCCTGCCGGGGCTGACTATCCCGGGAGATCTCTTAGGGATCGGCTAAAATCCGGTCGTAGCCTAAACGACCTTAAAAAGGAGCCGACCGCCGATGGACCAGAAATTGGACCAGCAGAAGGTAGACCGCGTATCGCCCGGTGATAGTGAACCGGTGGCACGGGATTTTATCAATGCAATCGGCGGTCGGTTTGGTCGTTTTGCGCAGGTGGGCACTCAGCGGTTCTGGACTCCCCTGCGTGTTTTGATCACCACTTCCCTGGTGTTTTTGGCCATGGGGTTTTTAACAAAAGCCAATTGCATCCAGGGTTCTAGAGGTACTGATGGTGTGGTTTCTTTGAACTGGTCGGGAAGTCGCCAGTACACCTCAGCCTGTTACAACGACATCGTTCCGCTCTATGGGGGGCGCGGAATTGATGCGCCAGGTTTCCCTTATGCCTTTTCGTGGCAGGAAGGTGATCTCACCAGGTACATGGAGTACCCGGTGTTGGGCGGAATTTTCCAGTGGATTTGTGGCATTATCACGCGGTTTTTGTACCCGGTTGTTGATGTCATTCCGTTTCATACGCTGCCTGAATCTGGTCTTTATTTCATCGTCACCGCGCTTGCGTTGGCGTTCTTTTGGGTGTTGGTCATCCGCATGATGGTGGAGCTCACTGGCAATCGAGTGTGGGATACCGTCCTTGTTGCGGCGTCTCCCCTGGTTGCTGTGCATGCGTTTACCAACTGGGATACTCCAGCCATTGCGGCGGTGATTGGTGCGATGCTTGCGGTGAAACGCGGAAACCCCTTGGTTGCGGGTGTGCTGATCGGCGCGGGTACGGCGTTCAAATTGTGGCCGCTTTATCTTCTTGGTGCGTATTTGGTGCTGGCGGTCAAGAATAAGAATCTCAAGCCGTTTATCACCATGGCTGCAGCGGCTGCGGTGACATGGCTCGTGGTGAATGTGCCAGTGATGATCGCGTACCCCAAGGCGTGGAATGAATTCTTGCGCCTGAACCGGGAGCGTGGTGCGGAGTGGACCACGATTTACCAGGTCATCGACCGTAATTTGCCGATCAATTTGAATGATCCAGTGCTGCTTAATGTGCTGAGCTTCGGCTTGTTTGGTGCATCGTGTGTGGCCATTTTGATCCTTGGGCTCAAGGTGCAGCGCACTCCCCGAGTCGCTGAGCTGGCCTTTTTGATTGTCGCGGCGTTTTTGCTGTTTAACAAGGTGTGGAGTCCTCAGTATTCACTGTGGCTGGTCCCGTTGGCTGTTCTGGCATTTCCTCAGTGGAAAGTGCTGTTCCCGTGGATGGTTACAGACGCCATGGTGTGGCCAATTTTGATGTGGCACATGCTCGGCACGGACAACAAGGGACTCCCCCATGAAATGTTGGATCTCATCGTGATTTCCCGAGATGCCTTCATTGTGGTCATGATAGTAGGTGTAATCCGGCAGATGCTCGGACGACGTGCAGATCCGGTGATGGATGCGCACGCCGGGCGCGATTTGTTGGCCGGGCCCTTCGGCGCAGGCGAGCGTCGAAAAGCATTGAAGGAAGTAAGTTGAGCACAACAGTTTTGCTGGTCACCATGGTCAGCGTTTTTGTGGGTTTTCTCTGTTTCGGCGGCGCGTTTGCCAGCTTCATGTATAAGAAATCGAATAAGCAGATTTGGACGCTGTTCAGCATCGCGATTGTGCTGATCACGGTGATTCCGGTGACGATTGCGGTTTTCTGGGCCACCACGCCCGCCTAAAAGATTTTGCTTTTCGACGTCTCCCTCCTCCCGTGGGAACTTTCCTCTAACTAAGTGCGTTAAGGAAGGTAGAAAGGCAGGTAACAGATGAAAAAATCTAAGACTTCAACCACCTTTGTAGGCATGCTCGCGGCTTCAGCTTTGACGTTGGCAAGCATCTCCACCGCTGAAGCGAGGCCGCTGGAAGCAGAGCATAACTTCCATGCGGGAACTGTGAACGAAAACGCATAAATCAGGAATCGACATTTCCGCGCGTTTGGTGTACCTTGAATAGGTTGCTGACGCAACGACCCTCCTGCTATGCCAACGACGGCATGGCCGAAAAAACAATTACTAGACCATAGGAGGTGATGAGGTCCGTGCGTCAATACGAACTTATGATCATTCTCGATCCTTCTCAGGATGAGCGCACTGTTGCCCCGTCCCTGGATAAATTCCTCGAGGTTGTCCGCAAGGACAAGGGTGACGTTGTGAAGGTTGATGTTTGGGGCAAGCGCCGTCTTGCATACCCAATCGACAAGAAGGAAGAGGGCGTTTACGCCGTCGTCGATCTCAAGTGTGAGTCTGCGACCGTACTCGAGCTCGATCGTGTTCTGAACCTGAATGATGGTGTCCTGCGCACCAAGGTTCTGCGACTCGACAAGTAAAGAACTTTAAGGCTCTAGAGAGGTAGTTGAAGGATTATGGCAATCGGAGATACTAACATCACCGTCGTTGGCAACATTGTTGCTGACCCGGAACTCCGCTTCACCCCATCGGGTGCAGCAGTGGCTAACTTCCGCATTGCATCAACTCCCCGCTCGTTCAACCGCCAAACCAACCAGTGGGAAGACGGCGAAGCCCTCTTTCTCACCGTTAACGTTTGGCGTCAGGCAGCTGAAAACGTTGCAGAGTCCCTGTCCAAGGGTATGCGCGTTATCGTCACCGGTCGCCTCAAGCAGCGCTCCTATGAAACCCGTGAGGGCGAAAAGCGCAGCGTTTTTGAGGTCGAAGCGGATGAAGTCGGACCATCACTAACATTTGCCAAGGCAGATGTCCAGCGCACACCGCGCGGTGGAAACTCTGGCGGAAACTACGGTGGCGGCAACCAAGGTGGTGGCCTCGGTGGAAACCAAGGCAACCAGCAAGGTGGATTCAGCAACCAGAACTCTGGCGGCTTCGGTGGAAACCAAGGCAACCAGCAGCAAAGCAACCAGGGCGGATTTGGTGGAAACCAAAACCAGTCCCAGGGTAACAACTTCAACCAAGGTGGATTTGGCGGAGGCAGCCCACAGGCAGCACCGGACAATGACCCTTGGAATTCTGCACCACCAGCTGGCTCCGGCGGGTTCGGCGGCGCAGACGATGAGCCACCGTTCTAAAGCTTTTCTTTTCTAAAACATTCACAAACACTCAAAAACCACGAAAGGCAGGGATCATGAAGCTGATCCTCACCGCCGCCGTTGAAAACCTTGGTGTCGCTGGCGACATCGTAGAGGTTAAGAACGGCTACGGACGTAACCTGCTGCTCCCCCGTGGCCTGGCAATCGTAGCCACCCCGGGTGCTGAGAAGCAGATCGAGGGCATCAAGCGTGCCCAGGAGGCTCGCGAGATTCGCGACCTCGACCACGCTCGCGAAGTTAAGGTAGCACTGGAAGCACTTGAAGGTGTTACCATTGCAGTCCGCACCTCCGAGAGCGGAAAACTGTTCGGCTCCGTTAAGACTGACGACATCGTCGACGCAGTCAAGGCAGCCGGCGGCCCGAACCTGGACAAGCGTGCCATTGTTCTCCCGAAGAACCTGGTTAAGACCACCGGTAAGTACCAGGTAGAAGCAAAGCTCACCGACGGAATTGTTTCCCGCGTGAAGTTTGAGGTCGTCGCAGCGTAACGACAACGCGCACGCGACGGCGGTGATCTACCCACAGAAGAGGTAAATCACCCAACGACAACAGCATTCTTCAGCCCCACTCCAAACAGCAGGAGTGGGGCTGAAGTATTTTTTATCTAACACACTTTGACAAATATACAAGGGATATTTTCCCGAATTTAAAGTTATCCCAGGCCTGTGGATAACTGTGAGTAATTGTGGATAGTTAACCTTCTATTCTCTTTCTGTATAACCCCTGCTTAGGCCTATTGTCGGTGAGTTTGGGACACTAAAACCGCAGGTGAGAATAGTTATCCACCGATTGAGACTAGTTATCCACAGTGTGACACGCCGTCGTGACCTGCAGATATGACTCAATTCATGTCAATTGTGGGGAAGTTATCCACAAGTTATCCACAGGCGTGGAGTGCAAATGTGTGCAACTTTTAAAAACTGTGGATAATTAGGGTTGTTAACCTAACGCTCTGTGGATTGTTTTTGTAAAAGAATGTGTCTGTACGGCTTGTTGAGTTGGAAATCACAAAGCCTCGGGGTGGGGGCTTTCGTGCCTTCTGGAAAGGCCTATGCAGGGGCTAGAGTGAACTTAGAATCAGATTGGGGAAAAGAAAATGGCTACAGATACACACGCCGCAAGTTTTGATGATGACTACGTACCTCCACAGGAGCCAAGCGATTCCTTCGCGGATGACGCACACGTAGATGTCCCTGCTCCGGCGTTTGAAGATTTCTCCCCGGCCCAGGCCTTTGGTCAGGGAACTAGGGGAGGAGACTCTCAGGGCTTCAAGAAGAGGGGTCGCAAGGACGAGTCCCGTGAATACCGAGACTTCCGCCAACCTCCCTATGACAATGACGCTGAGATGGGCGTGCTGGGCGCGATGCTGCTCAGTCCGACCACGGTCATCGACATTCTGGATATCCTCACCCCAGAAGACTTCTACAGGCCGTCCCACCAGCTGATTTTCCAGGCGATCATTGACCTGTTCAGTGACAACCGTGATATTGACCCCGTGATTGTCTCCGGTCGCCTCGATCGAACCAACGATCTGGACCGCGTCGGCGGTGGCGCGTACCTCCACGACCTCATCCAGTCCGTTCCCACCGCAGCCAACGCGCGCTACTATGCGGAAATCGTTTCGGAAAAGGCAGTGCTTCGCAGGCTTGTCGACGCCGGCACCCGCGTCGTCCAGCTCGGCTACGAGGGCGATGAAGGCGCCGAAATTGACGCGGTGATTGACCGCGCGCAGCAAGAAGTCTTCGCCGTTTCCCAAAAGAATCAGAGCGAAGACTATGCAGTCCTAGCCGATATTCTGGATGAAACCATGGCTGAGCTGGAAATGCTCAACGACGGCGGCATCGCCACCGGTATTCCAACCGGCTTCAAAGATCTCGATGACCTCACCAACGGTCTGCGCGGTGGCCAGATGATCATCGTTGCAGCTCGTCCTGGTGTGGGTAAATCCACCATCGCCTTGGACTTCATGCGTTCGGCATCCATCAAGAACAACATGGCGTCTGTCATTTTCTCCTTGGAAATGTCCAAGTCAGAGATCGTGATGCGTTTGCTCTCTGCAGAAACAGAAATCCGCCTGGCTGATATGCGTGGTGGAAAGATGGATGAAACCGCATGGGAAAAGATGGTGCAGAAGTTAGACAAGGTAGCCCAGGCACCTTTGTTCATCGATGACTCCGCGAACCTCACCATGATGGAAATCCGCTCCAAGGCCAGAAAGCTGAAGCAGAAGCATGATCTGAAAATGATCGTGGTGGACTACCTCCAGCTGATGAGCTCCGGTAAACGCGTGGAATCCCGTCAGCAGGAAGTCTCCGAGTTCTCCCGTCAGCTCAAGCTGCTGGCCAAAGAACTCGATGTGCCGTTGATCGCGATTTCCCAGCTGAACCGTGGACCTGAATCCCGTACCGATAAGCGACCACAGCTTGCTGACCTTCGTGAATCCGGCTCGCTGGAGCAGGACGCCGATATCGTTATGCTGCTATACCGCCCAGACTCCCAGGATAAGGACGACGAGCGCGCGGGCGAGGCCGACATCATTTTGGCTAAGCACCGTGGTGGCCCGATCGATACCGTCCAGGTGGCGCACCAGCTGCACTATTCACGTTTTGTGGACATGGCGCGCGGTTAAGAAAAGTTCATTTTTCTAAAGGCAGTGACTCCGATGTGGGGCACTGCCTTTAGTGATTCTAAGTCACTCAGCCCAGGCAATCCTATCTTTGGCAAGACTTACCGACATAGACTGACCTGCAAAGTTGTTCTAGAATAGCCATATCGTTGACGTAGAGATATGTTGCGATATATCGTTAACTTCAGTTCAAGAACAGGAGATAATGATATGCATTTTGAAGAACTAAACAATGAATCTTGTGGATCACGCGGATCCGGAGAATTCAGGGGAAGGCCGGGCAGGCGTCATGCTCAACGGCACGCTGAAGGGCACGGACATGGACATCATCACGGCAGGCGACCCGGACGTGGTCGCGGTGGACGTGCTGGCAGAGGCGATCTGCGCAATGTGATTTTGGTGCTGCTGGAAGCTGAGTCAATGCACGGCTACCAGATCATCACCACCATCAGTGAGCAAACAGAAGGTAACTGGACTCCAAGCCCAGGAACCATCTATCCAACCTTGTCCATGCTTGAAGATGAAGGCCTGATTTCCATCTCCCATGAAATGGGCAGAAAAATGGCGCGCCTTACAGAAGAAGGCGCGCAGGAAGTGGCAAAGAACAAGGATGCGTGGGGATCAATTCTGGAGGCTTATCGCAATCCAGAATCCCGAGAGGTGCGGGTGTTTAACATTCGCTCTGAGTTTCACAAGGTCAGGGAAGCAGCGAAAGCTGCTCCCGACGATAAAGCAGAGCAAATAATCGAGATTTTAAGGAGAGCAGCAGATGACATCAAGAGACTATAACCCCAGTACCATGCAGCTGCGCGAAGATATCGTGGTCACCCGCACCCAGGGTGCCACGGTTATCGCGAACCTGCCCCGCAATTTGGAGGACTTCCGCCAGGCGCAGAAACGCACCATCGTTGGGCAGGTGAAAAACTGGTGGAAGGATCTCACTAATCAGCGAGAGACTTACCCTTCTGCTCAGGCAGCGTAAACGCCGCAATCGCTGCGATCGCAAACGCGGTGGCAAAGAGAGCGAACAAAGCAATTGGTCCACCAAAAGCAATCACTGGCGGAACAATGAGCGGAGCGATGATGGAAGCAATGCGCCCGAATCCCGCGGCAGCACCCGTTCCAGTTCCACGGACATTAGTGGGATAAAGCTCCGGCCCAATGGCATACAGTGCGCCCCATGCGCCCAGGTTGAAGAAGGATAGTAAACAACCTGCGACCAGGATCTGCCACTCCACATTTGCCAAGCCGTAGAGCGCTGCAGAGATAGCAGAACCAACCAGGAACGTGGCCAATGTGCTGCGACGGCCCCACTTTTCAATCAACCACGCTGCAACCGCATAGCCTGGAAGCTGAGCCAAGGTGATGATCAGAGTGAATTGGAAAGACTTCACGAGGGTGAAACCGTCGGCAACCAGCAGCGATGGAATCCAAATGAAGGCTCCGTAGTAGGACAAGTTGATGCAGAACCACACGATCCACAGCGCGACGGTGCGCTTGCGCAAAGCAGCTGACCAGATGGATACGGAACCCTCGGCAGCGTTGTCATGAACCACAGCGGTGGTGGCATCGGCAGCTTTACCTTCGGCAGCGGCAGCTTCTTCGAAGGAAACAACGATGGCTTCTGCTTCGTCGTGCCGGCCTTTCTTCTCCAGGAAACGTACTGATTCTGGAAGTCCGAGACGGACATACACCGCGTAAATTGCAGGGACACAGCCAAGAGCTAACGCCCAACGCCAACCATTATCGGATCCTGCCACGACAAAGGTTCCGACGATTGCAGCCATGATCCAGCCCAGCGCCCAAAACGCCTCCAGGATAACGACCATGCGGCCACGAACTTTTCGTGGAGAAAACTCGGAAATCAGAGTGGATGCAACGGGGAGTTCAGCGCCCAGGCCAAGTCCAACGACGAAGCGCAGCGCCATCAACATTGCCAGCGACACTGAAAGCGCCGACGCGCCAGTGGCAACGCCATAAACTAGCAAAGACAACGCAAAAACTTGTCGACGCCCCAACTTGTCCGCCAGCAAACCGCCCAGCGAAGCGCCGATGGCCATGCCAACGAAACCGATGGATCCGAGCAGGGAAGTTTCAGTAGGGGATAGGCCCCAATGAGTGGCCAACGCAGCCATGACGAAAGAGATCAGTCCGACATCCATGGCATCCAATGCCCAGCCGATACCTGAGCCGCCAAGAATCTTTTTATGTTTGGAAGTTACGGGCAGTCGATCGAGCCTGTCATTCCGGGTTAGGTTCATGCCCGAAAAGATTACTCGCTGTGACACAAAATATTTGCCTTTAAAATCAGAAGTGGGCGTCGATAAGCAAAACCCGTACACGCAAACGGCCACCCCGGCTGAGCGCACAAGCGCTACCGTGGGTGGCGGTCAAAAAAATAGGCGCCCCATTTTGGGGGTGGCAATCTCATCGGAATCGATGAGATGAATGTGTAATTGTGCTACCGCCCAGAAACTTTGTAGCCCGCGTTCGCGACAGCCTCAATGATTTCCTCGTCAGTGAAACCTTCACCAGTCACCGTGACGCGGCCGGTCTCAATATCAATATCCACACCCTGGGTGCCCGCAACAATGCCGATTTCATCCTCTACGGAAGCTACACCGTTTGCGCAGGTCAAACCCTCGACGTGGTAATTTTTGGTACTCAAAATTCTCTTCCTTCCGATGTGATGAAATCCAGCGGACTCTGAAACGTGTCCACCGTCCAATGTACGATGTGCAGTGAATCAGACGAGCTGCCGGTCAATGAAGAAAATCCTTGGCCGGGAATAACTACAGTCCGCTGAAAGTTGGTCTATATATAGACCTTACAAATCTTGAACGGAGATTCTTAATGGCAACCATCGATGTAACCGAAGAAACATTTGAGAGCACAGTTACCGGCGACGGAATTGTCCTCGTAGACGCATGGGCATCCTGGTGCGGACCTTGCCGCCAGTTCGCCCCAACCTACGAGAAGGTTTCCGAAACCCACACCGACGCAACCTTCGCCAAGCTTGATACCGAAGCAAACCAGGGCCTGGCTGCAGCACTGCAGATCCAGTCCATCCCAACTCTGATGGTTTTCCGCGACGGCATCATGGTCTACCGCGAAGCCGGCACCATGCCAGCTCCTGCACTGGATGATCTGGTCAACCAGGTTAAGGCACTCGACATGGATGACGTTCGTCGCCAGGTCGCAGAGCAGCAGGGTTCTGCAGAGGCATAAGCTTCCAATTGTGTTTTGGTGAAAACCGCTGAGGAGAACTTCTTCTCGGCGGTTTTCGTCCTTTTTGGGAGCTTTGGGGTCTTGCGGCTTTTGAGGCTTTTGTGTCTGTTGCGGGGTTTTGGGGATGGCTGATTTGGTGGCGATTTAAGGCGTCGAAAATGTCGAAGGGGCCAGAGTGTGGGTTTGGCCTCCTTAGACCGTTTGAAGCGAATCTAGAGGGGCACTTTTTCTGAGGTCAGGGTGGGATTTTGGGTGTTGTTGCAAAGTTGGGGCAGTAGGAAGAGCGACGTGAAATAATCACAGCCATGGGTATCTTCTCCGGTCGTCATTTCCCCGTGAGATCATTCTGTGGGCAGTGCGCAGGTCACTGCCGCTACGGGGTGAGCTGACCTAAGATCTGGAGGAAATGATGACTTCAGCGGGGCGTGCCGGTCGATCACACCATGATCTACCGCTGGGTCCAGAAATACGCCCCTGAGCTGGACAAGCAAACACGGTGGTACCGGCAGGTGCCTGACTGGCAGGCCAGTTCCTGGCGGGTGGATGAGACCTATATCCGGGTCGGCGGCAGGTGGTGCTACCTCTGATCTGGCGATCACCGCCGGTGGCCAGACCCTGGACTTTTACCTCTCTCCGAAGCGGAACGTGGCCGCAGCGAAGCGTTTCCTGGCCAAGGCCCTCAGATCCAATGCGTCAGCCGGGTATCCCAGAGTGATCAACACCGATAAAGCACCCTCCCTAGCCAGGGCAATCACCGAGTTGAAGTCAGAGGGAATCTGCCCGCCAACAGTGGAACACCGGTAGGTGAAATACCTCAACAACATCCTGGAAGGCGACCATGGTCGGCTGAAACGGATCCTCGGGCCGAAAGGCGCGTTTAAGAACTTAGACATCTGCATATCGGACGTTGAAAGGGATGGAGGCGATGCACTCATTGCGGAAAGGGCAAGGCATGATGTTTGCCCTCACGGGCAACCGAACCCGGACGCGGTGATCGTCAACCGGGTCTTCGAGACGGCCTAACAACGCCCACACGCAGCGGCGATCAGGGAATGAGAAACTGAGTCTTCGCTGCTCTCCGCCCAACTTTGCAACAGCACCGTCACAGTGCAGCTACATGAGATCGGGGATCTGGTGCACAGGGGAAAGCCCCACCGGGAAGACCTGGAGGAAACCGGCGGGGCTGGCTGTGGCGATTGTGTCGTTAGGCGCTCAGCGTCTCCTTCGCGGCGTCAGCAGTACTGACGTCTGCCTTGTCCTTGTCTTCCTTCAGGGTGGGGCGCAGCAGGAGCATCGCAATCGCGATGACCAGCAGGACGGAGGCCTCGTGGACGAGCATGCCAATCGACATGGTCACTCCACCGAGCAGGACACCGGCCAGCAGGATCGTGACAGTGAGCAGGGCGATGCCGATGTTGACCCGCATGGTGCGCACCGTGCGCTGGGCCAGACCCAGGGCGTAGGGCAGCCGCGGCAGCTTGTCGGCCATCAGGGCGATATCGGCGGTCTCGATGGCGGCAGGCGAACCGGCCGCACCCATCGCCACACCGATGTCCGCGGTGGCCAGTGCCGGGGTGTCATTGACACCGTCGCCAACCATGGCCACGACCCGGCCCTGCGCCTGCAGCTCCTTGACGATCTCGAGCTTGTCCTCAGGCATCAGTTCTGCCCTCACCTCATCGACACCGAGCTCGGCGGCGACGTTGCGGGCGACGCGTTCGGCATCACCGGTGGCCATGACCACGCGGATTCCCTTATTGTGCAGGGACCTGATCGCGGCCGGGGCATCATCTCGGATGGTGTCGGCCACAGCGACGATGCCCACGGCCTTGCCGTTGATGCCGACGTACATGGCGGTCCTGCCCTGTTCGTTGAGCTCGAGAATGCGGGTGTTATCCGGGGTGTGATCGAGCAGGTCGGCTGAGCCCACGGCCACGGTGGCACCGTCCACGTCAGCGCGGATGCCGCGGCCGGCGACCGGTTCGGCCTTTTCTACCATCGCCACGGTCAAGCCCCTGTTCTCCGCGCCGCGGATGATGGCCTCGGCCAGGGGGTGCTCGGAGGCGGTTTCCGCGCGGGCGGCCAGGGTGAGCACCTCATCGTCCGAGTAGGCGGGGTCAAGGACGTCGACGTTGGTCAGCTCGGGGCGGCCGTTGGTCAGGGTGCCGGTCTTGTCGACGACTACGGTGTCGACCTTCGCGGAGGTCTCCAGGTATTCCCCGCCCTTGATCAGGACGCCGTCCTTGGCGGAGCGGCCGATACCGGCGACGATCGAGACCGGGATCGAGATGACCAGGGCACCCGGGCAGGCGATGACCAGCAGGGTCAGGGCCAGTTCAACGTTCAGGGTGATCAGGCCGACGGCCAGGGCGGCGATCATGACGCCGGGGGTGTAGTACTTCGAGAATTTCTCCAGGAACGTCTGGGTTTTTGCCTTGTCATCCTGGGCGTCTTCGACACGGTGGATGATCTTGGCCAGGGTGGAATCCGAGCCGATGCCGATCGCCTCAATGCGCAGCACACCGGAGCGCAGCCAGGTGCCGGCGAAGACCTCGGAGTCCGCGGCCTTCTCGGCCGGGACGGATTCTCCGGTGATGGTGGCCTCATCGACCCCACCGTGTCCGGAGAGCACGCGTCCATCGACGGGGATCTGCTCGCCGTTTTTCACGAGCACGACGTCACCGGGGGCCAGTTCCCAGATCTCAACGGTTTCGGGCTCACCGTCGCGCAGCACGGTGGCGGTCTCGGGGGCAGCGTCCACCAGGTCAGACAGTGCCTTGCGGGTGCGGTTCATCGTGGCCTTCTCCAGTGCCTTGCCGAGGGCGAAGAGGAAGGTGACGGCGGCGGATTCCCAGTAGTTGTTGATGAACAGCGCGCCGATGGCGGCGACGATGACCAGCAGGTCAATCGAGATCATCCTAATGCGCAGGGCCTGGACGGCGGAGAGGGCGATCTGCCAGCCGGCGACCACCGCGGCGGCGATCATGAATCCGTCTGACAGCCACCCAGCGGGGGTGAGCCAGGACAGGATAATCAACAGGCCTGAGACGGCGACGATGCCCCAGGTTTTCCAGGTCTTCATGATGGGTGTCCTTTACTTTTTGAGGGTCTTTTTCTTGTGACACTCATTAAGTTAGGACAATTCCGGAGAAACTTCCTTGACCTGGATCAATCACCCACACACCTCCGACCTGACGAGGTGGAGCAGAAGAGCATGCCACGTGGCCTGTCAACGCCAGGAACCCACCAGCACCGCACGGTGCTGGTGGGTTCCTGGCGTGGAGATGACGTGGCGTCGATCATGCTCCTTTCCCGGGTACTCGGATAGGGGGTGTTTAGTAGGCCGAGGGTTTGGCGGTACAGCCGGGGTCCATGAGAGGGCCGGTGTGAGTGCTCAGCCATTCCCGGATCGGGTGGCGGCCGTGTGGGTCGGGCGCCGCAAGGGAGGGGAACAGGGCGAGGTCGTCATCTACGCGTCACTGGTAGGCGTCACGGGTCTCCTTGAGATGTCCTAGGTGGATAGTGTCGTCCTGGCCCGCAGGACGGCTCACGCGGTACAACGCCGCCACACTGTGATAGGCGGGAGTAGCCGTTGCGTATGGCACCCTGGATGTCGCCTGTATTCAGGGCTCGAGTTCTTGCGAGAAGATTCGGTCCCTGTCGTTCACGGGTCGGTGTGGACATGAGGACAGCGCGGCTCCCACTTCGGAAAGATGGTCCAGTCGCTAATGATCGTGGGCGTTGACAACGGCGTTGACCTTGGCATCCACAGCCTCCAGTGTGCTCAAGTCCAGGCGGGCAGTGTCGGTGTCCACGCCGTGCCCCTTCATCAGGAAGTCCAGCTTCGGGTGCAGCTGGGCGAGGGTATCGTTCGCCATGCGGGAGGGGTCACCGCCGTGGGCGGCGCATAACGCGTTCGCCTTGGCGTGCAGTGAGGAGACGGATTCGAGGTCCAGATCCGACTCGTCGAAGTTCTCGACCCCGTGGTCCTTGAGCAGGAAGTTCATTTTCTCGTGGAGACTGGCAAAGGTTACTTCGGCCATGGTGGTGTCCTTTCATGATGAAGATCAGGTGTTTTCTGTGATACTCATTAAGTTATGAACAATCCGGAGAAAGTACCTTGATCCGCATCAAGTACCCGCAAAGTGAGATATGGATCGCAAAAAGACTGTGGTGCTCGTAGCCCGGGGGCACAGATGGCCCGCCGGCACTTTCTGGTGCGGGCGGGCTTGTGGGGTCGGGAGTGCGTCAGATCGCCGACGGCTTGGCGGTGTAACCGACCTCGGCTACCGCGGTGACCAGGTCACGTACGGAGACCTTCTGTGGGTCGTGGGTGATCAGGATGCGTCCGGAGGAGAACTTCACCTCCGCATTCTCCACGCCGTCCAAACCATTCAGCTTGTTTTCGATCTTGGCGACACAGCTCGGACAGGTGAACTCATCAGAGCGCAAGGTGGTGTTCTTCAGCGTGGCGGGGGCGGTCATCGTAACCAGGTCCTTTCATCTTTTATCGTCATGTTCCTGTGCTTGCACCTTTAAAGATACGGTCCTTTCCGGGTTAATTCCTTGACCTGGATCAAACAACGACAAATCTCTCCTACCGGGAAATTGTCCTGGGAAAGAGAGAGGGATGTGGGCGTTTAGAGGCCGGCGACCAGGTCGGCCAGGGCCTGGTGGTTGGTAATGGCGATCCATTCGCGGCCGGAGTCGATGACACCGGTTTTCTTCATCCGCGCCATTGCCCGGGAGGCGGACTCGACGGTGGTGCCGGCCACGTCGTCGCGGCGCAGGCGGACCTGCAGCAGGCTGGATCCGTCTTGTCGGATTTGCCCGAGCTTGGCGTCCAGGTGTTGGAGGGCGGCGGCCACGCGCTGCTCGACAGTCGAGGTGGTCTGTGCGGTCTCGCGTTCCCGGGACCGGACCAATTGGTCCTGCTGCATCCGCATGATCGCCAACGCCAGTTGCGGGTAGGCGTCCACGACCTCGGCCAGGGCCTCGACGGGCAGGTAGAGCGCGCAGGTGGTCTCAATCGCCCAGGAGTTGGAGATCATTGAGGACGGCACGGGTGCGGTGCTCGTCTCGGAGCAGGCAACCACCTTCGACAACGGGTTCATCGGCTACTCCTACTTCACCACCGGTACGGACGGAGCCACCTGCATCACCGACCTTCGCCTCAGGGCCTCCCCACTGCCGCAGGTTTAACCGGTACTAGCCGGTTTTTCGGGATTCATGGTGCGCAACCGTTGAGGCGGTGTGGGATATGCATGTCAGGGTCCTGCCGTCCCCGAAGGGTGACGACGGAGAAAAATGCCTGCTCCTGCTGGGAACAGGGGCAGGCCTCACCTAGGGCATCGAGAGGCCCTGGGCACGCTGTGGCAAGCGACACCGACCTTAGCGGCACGAAGGGGCCTGCGCGATAGATCCCCCAATGTCGGTGGGGTCCTTCGTGATCACTTCTTTCACTCTTTGATCCACGTCATGGTCTCGCGGTGATCATCTTCCTACCGTGACAGGCAAGGCCGCAAACGGCCGTGACCACAGGAAAGAAATTCACGAGGAGAGGAAGCACACGATGTCGAAGGTATACGTGTCCAACGAGTACGGCGGCCCGGAAAACCAGGAACTGATCACCCGCAACACCCCCCAGCCAGGCCCGGGAGAACTCGGGGTCAAGGTCCACGCGGCCGGGGTCAACCCGCTTGATTGGAAGGTCCGTTCCGGGGTTGCCGGAACCCCGCGAGAGCTTCCGGCACCCCTGGGCGAGGAGGCCTCCGGGATCGTCACCGCCGTTGGAGACGGTGTGGAGGGCTTCGCGGTCGGCGATCCGGTGCTCGGCCTGGTGGCCCCCGGCGTCGGCGGATATGCCGAGGACACCCTGCTGGTGGCAGAGAGTACCGTGCTAAAGCCGGAGGAGATCTCGTTCACCGACGCCGCCGCGATCCCGGTCGCTGGGGCGAGCGCCTACGCCGGCACTCACCAGGTCGAGCTTGAACCAGGCCAGTCGTTGCTGATCAATGGGGCCGGTGGTGGGGTCGGGCTGATGGCCGCGCAGATCGGACGGGTCCACAAGTTCCAGGTCGTCGGCGTTGACCACGAGGACAAGCGCGAGCTCATCGAATCCACCGGTGCTATCTTCGTCGCCACCGGCGACGCCGTCGCGGAGCAGGTGCGTGCGCTGCTCCCTGACGGTGTGGACGTAGTCTTCGACCTAGTCGGCGGGGAGGCGTTGCGGGTGGTTGCTCCCTTAGCGAAGAATCCGGCGCACGTGATCTCGGCGGCTGATGCTGCCACCGTGGGAGAACTCGGTGGACAGGTGCTGCGCCGCACCCCGGAAATGGTCGGACAGATCACCGGGGTGGTCCAGTACGGGCTGGTCGACCCGAAGGTCGATACGACCTACCCGCTGGAACAGGCCGGTAAGGCCCTGGCCCACGTTGAGCAGGGCCACGCCCGCGGCAAGATCGTCCTCGAGCTCATCACCTCCCAGGACTAACCAGACAACGCGGTGACCTCCCTCAGGAACACCGCGGCCGGGCGGTGGCTTCGGTCCAGGACAATGGTGGTCGGGATGACCGAGGTCGGCACCCCACCCAGGGCCGCAGCGATACGAAACGGCGGGTCGTAGATCGAGGGATAGGTCACCGCGTTGTCGAGTTTGAAGTCCTGGGCGATGGTCTGGTTGTAGTCACGGACGTTGATGCCCAGCACCGTGCCACCGAGGGGGTCGAGAGTCTCCTGGACAAGCTGCAGGTCATCGACTTCCGCCCGACACGGTGCACACCACTGGCCCCAAGCGTTGAGGACGACGACCTCGCCTTCAAAATCAGACAGGCTGATCTCCTCACCCTCCTCCATCAGCGACGGGCCGGAGAAGTCCGGCAGCGGGGCACGTTCCTCCTCTGCGTAGATAATCTCGGTTTGGCCTCCTGGTGAGTGGAACTGGAAGGTGCCCCCCGACGGCGACGGCGTTTCGGGCGCCGTCGCCTGAGGAACAGGCCACCAGGGTCACGGCGGTGAGCACCGCGGCAACCGCGATGGCGGCTCTGCGGGGTGTGCTCGGCATGGATTAGATCTCCTTATTCCGGGGCGGTGAGGAAGAAGACGGTGTTCTGGTTGTCCCGGAAGACCACAACACCGAGGAAGGTCATCGTGCTGCCCGGTGGGTGGTCTGCAGCGACTCTGCCCACCTCGGCACTCAACCCTGCTGTGGGGGTTACTCGTAGCGAAGCGAGCTGACCATCCCGGTTTCCATGTGATAGGCGTTATGGCAGTGAAATGCCCACTCACCGGGGTTGTCAGCGATCAGGTCGGCGATCATGGTTTCACCGTGGCGGAGAAGGACGGTGTCCTTGCGTAGCCCGCCGCTGCCGGGCAGCGCCCACGTGTGGCCGTGGATGTGCATGGGATGGGGCATCATGGTCCTGTTGCGCATGACCATCCGCAGGCGCTGGCCCTCCTGCACGGTCGCGGAGGAGGATTGGCCGTCGGTGAGAATGCTCCATTCATACGGCATCATCTGCCCGCCCAGGTCGATGCTGACTTCTCGGTCTGGTGTGCCCTCGGGCAGGAGTGCACGGTCTGCTGGCTTCAGGGAGGACAGAAGCAGTCCGGTGGACGACAACTCGGGGAAGTCGACATCGGGGCGGGGGGCCTGGCCGCCGGCGGTGCGGATGACGGCGAAGGCGCGGTCGTCCTTACCCACCGCCAAAGCCGTGAGCGGGAAGATGCCGTCGCCGAGGATGACCTCGACGTCGACACGCTCGCCCATCGACAGGTAGATCGATTCGGTCTCCCAGGGCTGGACAGGGAAGCCGTCGGTGTGGGTGACAGTCATGCGGTGACCACCGAGGGCCACCTTGAAGATGGTGTCACCGCCGGAGTTGATAAACCGCAGGCGGGCCTTGTCGCCCGGGCGAGCCTCGAAGGTCCGGTGAGCACGGGGGATACGTCCGTTGATGAGGTAGTGCGGATACATCACATCGCCGACATCCCCGCCCAGTACCCGGTCCGGGGTGCCGTGCATCATCTGGCCGTGACCTCCCATTCCCATCCTCCCGTTATGGTCGCCCGAACCCATTCCGGTGAGCTTGTCGAGCTCATCGTCGGGAGTGCCCTGAATGCCATCGACCCAGTCGTCGAGCACGATGGTCCACTCGACGTCCTGGTCCTCAGCGTCTTGCGGGTCACGGATGATCAGTGGGGCGTGGAGGCCGCGATCAAGCTGCAGGCCGGTGTGGGAATGGTAGAAGTAGGTGCCACCGTGGGGGACTTCAAAAACATAGGAGAAAGACTCGCCAGGTTCAATGGGGTCCTGGGTCATGCCGGGCACACCGTCGGCTGCGTTGTGGAGTGCGATGCCATGCCAGTGGATGGAGGTGCTCTCAGGCAGTTCATTGGTGATATCGACCTGGAGGACGTCGCCGGCGGTGGCCTCAATGGCCGCATCCCCGGTGTCAGAGACGTATCCCCACGTCTTGGCTTCGATGCCGCCGATATCCAGGGAGAGGGGCCGGGCGGTCAGTGTCCGGCGCACCGTCGGCTCACCGAGCGCAGTGGGGGTGGGAGTGGGGCGAAGGGAGGGACCTGGTGCCGAGGCAGCGGGTCCAGGGTCGCTGGTGCAGGCGGCCACGGCCCCGGTGCCGGCGAGTACGAGCCCGCCGAGCAGAAACTGTCGCCGGGAAAAACTACTTGTCATGGTTAAACCGTCCTTGGTGCAAGTCTGAGTGACACAGGGGAAGGATCAGGGGAAACCCGCTGCTGAGGCATCAGGTCAGGCGCAGGTCCGTGACACAGGTGGCCCCGTCCTCGGTGGTGGAGAACTCGGTGACACCGGTGCGCCCCTGATGGGTGATCTCGATGGTGCCGGTGGCATCATCGGGAAGCCAGAAGCCGACAAACCCGTTGTCGAAGGTGGTGGTTTGCTCATCGATCAGGACCTCGCCGGTCGCTTCATCGGTGATCGTGACCTGGATATCCTCATTGTCGAGTTCCCCCAGGCAGGTCGTGAGGCTGTGGTAGAAGCAGTCGTGGGTGGAGGTGAGGTAGGGTGCGATCGAGACATACGTCTGATTGTCGGGAAGATCGACCACGACTTCCTGGTCATCGCTCGAGAGCAGCAGTTCATCGGCACGCACTGAGGCGATCAGATCCGTGGGACGCTCAGTGACCTTCTGCCGGTCGAGGTGATCAATGATCTCCACCGCGTCCATGGCGGCCAGGCCATGGGTAGTCAGGAATGTATCCTGGGACACCGTCCCGTCGGCGGTGGGTTCCGGGTCGGCGGCCGAACACCCCGTGAGGGCGAGGGTAAGGGCGGCGGCTGCGATCGCTGCTCGTTTCACGTCAATCTCCTTGGATCGTGGTAAGACCGTGAGAAGACACCGCCTCAAGGTCGATGCCATACCTTTTCTAGCACGGGTGCCTGACGGCCCAGAAATCAAAAACCCTGCTCACAGCCTTATAACAGGGCGAAAAGGGGGTGACTCCGGTGGGCTGGGTCACCACCGGGACACCACCCCACAGCCGTGGACGATGTCCTTCTACCCGCCCCGGGTATGCGGTGCAGGCAGTGAAATCCCTGGTGACGCCTGCTGAACCGACCAGGGGAGGCGATGCCGCCGGCCCGGGGTGGGGCACAGGGGTGACGGCGGTCGAAGGGTGATGTTTGAAGATTTGATGAAGATTTCCCCGCCGGGCACTGAACGAGGGTGGTATTCCCCCCGGCCGAAGCGATACTGGGGTCTATGGCTGACCGCACACCGACCACCGCCACGCCCCCGGGGCGGGTGCTGGTCGTCGATGATGAACAACCCCTGGCTCAGATGGTGGCCTCCTACCTCATCCGGGCCGGCTTCGACACCCGCCAGGCGCACACCGGCACCCAGGCCGTGGACGAGGCCCGTCGCTTTTCCCCCGATGTTGTGGTGCTGGATCTGGGGCTGCCCGAACTCGACGGCCTGGAGGTGTGCCGACGGATCCGCACCTTCTCGGACTGCTACATCCTCATGCTCACCGCGCGTGGCAGCGAGGACGACAAGATCAGCGGTTTGACCCTGGGGGCGGATGACTACATCACCAAACCTTTTAGCATCCGGGAACTGGTGACCCGGGTGCATGCGGTGCTGCGCCGCCCGCGCACCAGCACCACCCCACCGCAGGTGACCACCCCCTTGATCGTTGGTGACCTCATCCTTGACCCCGTCGCCCATCAGGTGTGGGTGGGGGAGACGACCGTGGAGCTCACCCGCACGGAGTTCGAGCTGCTGGTTGCCCTGGCCCTGCGCCCCGGCCAGGTGCTGACCCGCCACGACCTGATCACCGAGGTCTGGGACACCACCTGGGTCGGCGATGAACGCATCGTCGATGTCCACATCGGCAACTTGCGTCGCAAGCTCGGCACCGACACCCGGGGCCGGGGGTTTATCGACACCGTGCGTGGCGTGGGCTACCGGGTGGGGCAGCCATGAATCACAGACCCGGCCTGACCTTCCGCTTCCTGGCCGCCCAGGTGTTGGTCGTGGTGATTAGCCTGCTGGTGGCCGCGGCCGTGGCCACGATGGTGGGCCCGACCCTGTTCCATGATCATATGTTGATGACCGGCCGGGAGGACCCCTCGCTGGAGCTGTTCCATGCCGAGCAGGCCTACCGGGACGCCAACCTGATCACCCTGGCCGTCGCCCTGCCCACCGCCTTGATCAGCGCCCTGCTGGCCAGCCTGTGGTTATCGCGTCGCCTGCGCACCCCCCTGCAGGATCTCACCCGCGCCGCTACCAGCCTGACGGCCGGCAACTACCGTATCCGCGTGCCCGCCGGAGAAGCAGGCCCCGAGGTCACCACCCTGGCGCATGCCTTCAACACCATGGCCGACCGGCTGGAACACACCGAACAGGTCCGCCGCCAGATGCTCTCTGATCTGGCCCACGAAATGGGCACCCCCTTATCGGTGCTCACGGTCTACCTCGATGGTCTCCAGGACGGGGTCGTGGACTGGAATAATGCCACCCACACGATCATGGCTGACCAACTCACCCGCCTGACCCGGTTGATGGAAGACATCGACGATGTCTCCCGGGCCCAGGAACACCGGATCGATTTGGACCTGGCGGAGGAAGGGCTCGGGGATCTGCTCCATACCGCCGCTGCTGCCGCGGGGGAAGCTTATGCTGACAAAGGCGTCGATTTACAGGTCGAGACCATTATGGACACCGTCCGGGTGCTCGTGGACCGGCAACGCTTCGGCCAGGTGATGAGCAATCTCCTGTCGAACGCGCTACGGTACACCCCGGCCGGCGGGCAGGTCCGGATCAGCGTCCACCGACAGGGGGCGTCCACCGCGCTCATCCACGTCGCCGATGACGGCGAGGGCATCCCACCTGGCCAGCTCGGACACATCTTCGAACGCTTCTACCGGGGGGATGCCGCCCGCAGCCGGGACAACGGCGGGGCCGGTATCGGTCTGACCATCTCCAAGGCATTGATCGAGGCCCACGGCGGCACTCTCACCGCCACCTCTCCTGGCCCCGGTGCCGGATCGGTCTTCACCATCCGTCTTCCCCTGCACCAGGAAAACGTGTCCCTGATGCTCAGTGACCCCACTCCCGGGGACAATAATTCTGATGACCTCGGCAGCGATCCGTATCAACCCCTTGACAATACCCCATAGGGGTATACGATGGGAGGGGAAACCCCGCCTGATCCCCCGATCCCACAGGAGCGATCCGATGACCACCCCGACTTCCCCCTTGCTGCCGCTGGCCTCCGACGGTTGTGGATGCTGCGCGCCCTCTACACCGTCCGCGACCGTCTCCGCCTCGGCCGTGGCCGCGGCAACCGACGCAACACCTGAAGGTCCCACCACCTACCAGGTCACAGGCATGACCTGCGGACACTGCGCCGACAACGTCACCGAGGCGGTGAGCGCTCTGCCCCAGGTCGACGACGTCCAGGTCGACCTCATCGCCGGTGGGGTCTCCATCGTCACGGTCACGGGTTCCGTGCCCCTGGAAACCGTCCACCGGGCAATTGAGGAGACCGGCTACACCGTCTTGTCCTGATCGATTCACCCATCATCTCGACCCCGACCGGGTTGAGCGGAAGGAACCTCATGAGCACTCCCCACCACCACGGTGATCACCCCGCTCCGGAAACAGACCACACCCACCACCCGAATCATGCCGGTCACGAGCACCATGCGGATGCCGCCACCCACGGCCAGGCCATGCCGCACGATCATCCGCATTCCACTGTCGATGAAGAACATCAGGTCCACAGTCACGGTGAACACGCCGGCCACAGCGCCGCGATGTTCCGGGACCGCTTCTGGTGGTCGCTGATCCTGTCGGTTCCGGTGGTGTTCTTCAGCCCGATGTTCGCCGACCTGCTGGGATATAATATTCCGGAGATTCCGGGAGCCTACTGGATTCCTCCGGTCCTGGGCACGATCATCTTCCTCTACGGCGGCACCCCCTTCCTCAAGGGCGCAATGACCGAGCTGAAATCCCGCCAACCGGGCATGATGCTCCTGATCGCCATGGCGATCACCGTGGCGTTTATCGCCTCCTGGGTCACCACCCTGGGGCTGGGCGGGTTCCACCTAGATTTCTGGTGGGAACTGGCCCTGCTGGTGACCATCATGCTGTTGGGCCACTGGCTGGAGATGCGCGCTCTTGGTGCAGCCTCCTCCGCGCTTGACGCGCTGGCAGCGCTCCTGCCCGATGAGGCCGAGAAGGTCGTCGACGGGACCACCCGCACCGTAGCGATCTCAGAGCTGGCCGTCGACGATGTCGTGCTGGTCCGAGCAGGTGCCCGCGTCCCGGCCGACGGGACCATCATCGACGGAGCGGCCGAATTCGATGAGGCCATGATCACCGGCGAATCCCGACCCGTCTACCGGGATACCGGTGAGACCGTGGTGGCCGGCACCGTGGCCACCGACAACACCGTCCGTATCCGGGTGGAGGCCACCGGTGGGGACACCGCCCTGGCAGGCATCCAGCGCATGGTCGCCGACGCCCAGGCCTCCTCCTCCCGGGCCCAGGCCCTGGCCGATCGAGCCGCAGCCTTCCTGTTCTGGTTCGCCCTGATCACGGCCCTGATCACCGCCGTGGTCTGGACCATCATCGGCAGCCCCGACGATGCCGTGGTCCGCGCGGTGACCGTGCTGATCATCGCCTGCCCGCACGCCCTGGGCCTGGCCATCCCGCTGGTCATCGCGATCTCCTCCGAGCGCGCCGCGAAATCCGGGGTGCTCATCAAGGACCGCATGGCACTCGAGCACATGCGCACCATCGACGTCGTCTTGTTCGATAAGACCGGCACCCTGACCGAAGGCGCACACGCCGTCACCGGCGTGGCTCCGGCCACGGGTATCGCCGAGGGTGAGCTGCTGGCCCTGGCCGCCGCCGCTGAGGCCGATAGTGAGCACCCCGTGGCCCGCGCGATCGTGACTGCCGCGGCCGCACACCCGGAGGCCTCGCAGCGTCAGCTGCGCGCAACCGGTTTCACCGCCGCCTCCGGCCGCGGGATCCGGGCCACCGTCGACGGTGCCGAAATCCTCGTGGGCGGGCCGAACATGCTACGCGAGTTCAATCTGACCACCCCGGGTGAGCTCGCCGACATCACCGGTTCCTGGGCACAGCGAGGTGCCGGAGTGCTCCATGTCGTCCGCGACGGTGAGATCATCGGTGCGGTGGCAGTGGAGGACAAAATCCGCCCCGAATCCCGCGCGGCGGTACGCGCCCTGCAGGCCCGCGGGGTGAAGGTGGCGATGATCACCGGTGACGCCACCCAGGTCGCCCAGGCAGTGGGCAAGGATCTGGGGATCGATGAGGTCTTCGCCGAGGTTCTGCCGCAGGACAAGGACACCAAGGTCACCCAGCTGCAGGAGCGCGGTCTGAGCGTGGCCATGGTCGGCGACGGTGTCAATGACGCCCCGGCCCTGGCCCGGGCCGAGGTCGGTATTGCGATTGGCGCGGGTACAGATGTGGCGATGGAGTCCGCCGGGGTGGTCCTGGCCAGTGATGATCCCCGGGCCGTGCTGTCGATGATCGAGCTCTCCCATGCCAGCTACCGCAAGATGGTCCAGAACCTGGTCTGGGCGACCGGGTACAACATCGTGGCCGTTCCGCTGGCCGCCGGTGTGCTCGCCCCTATCGGTGTGCTGCTTCCCCCGGCGGCGGCCGCCATCTTGATGTCCCTGTCCACGATCATCGTCGCCCTCAACGCCCAGCTGCTACGCCGGATCGACCTGGACCCGGCTCACCTAGCTCCGACCGACGGGAAGGAGGAGAAGGCTGCTGTGAGCTCTGCAGCCCCCGTCCGCTGACTTTCAATCCTTCATCGACTCCCCCATACACAACCTCCGAAAGGGAACCCCCATGAAGCGCACTATCACCATCGCCGCTCTCGCCTTGACCTCCACCCTGGTTTTGTCCGCCTGCGCAGATAACACTGAGGGAGAAAACACCGACACCACGACCATCGCCACTACGTCCGCCCCCGACACCACCGAAACGACCGGGGCCACCACGGATCCTGAGACAGAGACGGGGGCGGCCGGAGAGGTCTCCGCCGAGCACAATGATGCGGACATCATGTTCGCGCAGATGATGATCCCGCATCACCAACAGGCCGTGGAGATGAGTGAAATCCTCCTGGCCAAGGACGATATCCCGGCCGAGGTCATCGAGTTCACCCAGGGTGTTATCGATGCCCAGGGCCCGGAGATCGACCGGATGAATACCATGCTCGAGACCTGGGAAGAAGATCCGGTCACCGGTGATATGGGTGAGATGGACCATGGCGGGATGAGTGGAATGATGAGCGAGGAGGACATGACAGCCCTCGAGGACGCCCAGGGCACCGAGGCTGCCCGGCTCTACCTTGAGCAGATGACCGCCCACCATGAGGGCGCGGTCGATATGGCCCGCGATGAGGTCACTGATGGCCAGAACCCGCAGGCCATCGCTCTGGCTGAGCAGGTCATTGAAGATCAGGAGGCCGAGATCGCCGAGATGGAGCAGATGCTCAACGAGCTCTGAACAAGGACATTCCCCGACCACCCCAGATGAGAAACACGACCATACGACCATCGGGCCAAACCAGGATTTCCGGGAAGGACAATCAGCATGCCGAATAAAATCAAGGTTGCAGTAAACGGGTACGGTGTCATCGGTAAACGTGTAGCCGACGCGGTGAGAGCCCAGGAGGACATGGAACTCCTCGGGGTCAGCGACGTCACCACCGATTACCGATGACACCGTACCCGGATGTAGGTCTTATCCACCCGCCAGGAACTGGCCTGCTAGTCAGGTACCTGCCGGTACCACCGTGTTTGCTTGTCCAGCTCAGGGGCGTATGTCTGGACCCAGCGGTGAGAATCGTGGTGTGATCGACCGGCACGCCCCGCTGAAGTCATCGTTTCCTCCAGATCTTAGGTCAGCTCACCCCGTAGCGGCAGTGACCTGCGCACTGCCTACAGAATGATGTCACGGGGGAAATGACGACCGGAGAAGGTACCCATGGCTGTGATTATTTCACGTCGCTCTTCCTACTGCCCAAACTTTGCAACAGCACCGCGCGGAAGACCATCGGAGTAATCCAACCAGATGCCGAAGTCCGAGAGACGTTACGACCGGGTTATGCCACGAACGCGGATTCTTTGACCATGGCCGGCCATGTCGTCGCCATCGAGTTCGCTACCGTCGCCGCCGCCAACAATTACTGACGAGCTTAAGTCCCTGACGTGTGGCAAAGAGCGATCCCTGACCGGCCGCTGGTTTTGACCATCACGATCAACCGCAATCGAAGAGCTTGCGCAATGGGTCGGATGTAGTTGACTCGTCGCGTGATGCTGCAATAAACTTGCGTTCCTCATGAATAATCGTCGCCCATCTCGATGTCAGTGACCGAAACCAAGCGCTGACCGCTATCCTGCGCATCGGCCCGCCCACGGAGGATCCCTACCACTGACACGTCAGAGTCCACTTTTTTACGTACTGCGCTAACTTCTCGGGTCATCAGGGAAGGCGCATGAACAAAAACATCGTCTCCTCACCATTCGATGCTTCCCAGACCGGCTCCGAAAGGTTGTTTATATGCACAAAATATCGATCGAGGCCCTCGCCCGCAAGCAACTTAAAGAGGCCGTCGCCGCCCCTAGTGCTCGTGCCGCCGATACCGTCTTCGGCGGGCACGAAAAAATTCTGCGGCAGACCGTCGTCGGGATACGTCAGGGTGCTGAGCTCGGAGAGCGCGACAATCACGATGAATCCACGATTTATGTCCTACAAGGGCGTGTCCAACTCAGGACGGGCGATGAGACCTGGATAGGTCGCAGCGGTGATCTGTTGATCGTGCCGCGATCTCGGCACAGCCTCGAAGCAATCGAGGACTCCGCTGTTTTGATCACCATTGCCAAACTGACGCAATAAGAAAGATAGGGACTTCCCCTGGGGTGTTTGAGCCCGCCGAGGGTCCGTCTTCCGCGGCGAGACCATGGACCGGCACCGTTCGATCACCGGCCTCCTGCCCCTGATGTTTGTACCAGCATGCGACGGTGACCAGCTGACCGGTTCCACTATCCTTACCGCTACTGGTGGCGGGGATAATCGAAAATATGTGCCCCTTGGTGAAGGGTCGGGGAGCTAATAGGATGACAGTGAACCTATTTTCCACGTCTTTATCCGTAGTATTGGAGATCCGATGACCTACACAATCGCCCAGCCCTGCGTTGATGTCCTGGATCGAGCCTGCGTCGAGGAATGTCCCGTGGACTGCATCTACGAGGGCAAACGGATGCTCTACATCCACCCCGATGAGTGCGTCGACTGCGGTGCCTGCGAGCCCGTCTGCCCGGTTGAAGCCATCTTCTACGAAGATGATGTTCCCCACGAATGGTGGGACTACACCGGCGCTAACGCCGCCTTTTTCGACGACCTCGGTTCGCCAGGCGGTGCCGCCAGCCTGGGTCCGCAGGACTTCGACGCCCAGCTCGTCGCGGTGCTGCCGCCACAGAACCAGAACTAGGACCTGATATCGGCCCTAAACAAGGAGAACCTGACTGCGATGTTTCATGTCCCTCGTACCAATAGTTGTTCCTGGCCTGTCATTGTGATGGTCGAAGGTCGACCTGCAGAAGATCATTGACCAAATCACCACCAAGGGTGCGAGCGTGCACTTCATCAAGGAAAACCTGATCTTCTCGGCGGAATCCAATGCTTTGCGGGCCCAGCTCATGCTGAGCATTCTCGGCTCCTTCGCTGAGTTCGAACGCTCCATCATCCGGGAGCGCCAAGCCGAGGGGATCGCCTGGCGAAAAAGGCCGGCAAGTACAAGGGCCGCAAACGCGCCCTCACCCCGGACGACGTCGAGAAAGCCCGGAAACGGGTAGAAGCTGGTGAGTCCAAGGTGTCGATCGCCCAAGACCTCAGAATTGGCAGAGCCACCCTCTACCGAGCGCTATCCAATAACGATAAGGACTAATTCTCATCGCTCATGACCTGTGCCGGTAGGGTGGCGGCATGGCAGGTCGGGGACTAGATTCCCTCCAGTGAGTGACGTGTGGCGAAGGAGTTTTACGATGGAATCCGCAGGGCGACCCCGGGTGACGCCGTTAGAAGAAGGAGCGCTGTTTGAAACTAAACGGATGGAAGCGGCGTCGGGAATTTCCTGGCCCAGACACAGAGCATCAACCGAATCGGTGCTCGTCGTCACCGAGGGGCGATGCATCGTTCAGTTCTCTGCCGAAGACCGTGGTGTGAGCGCGGGAGACAGCCTCGTCATTCCCGCTGATATCTGGCACGAGATCGTGGCAGACCCAGAGTTTAAGGCTGTCCACATCATGCCGAAGGAGATCCGGTTCACCTTCTCCACGTGATCTCCAGGAGTAATTCACCCTCCTCGGCTCCCTTCGTGGAGTTCGAGCGTTATCGGATCCATGAGTGCCAGGCCGAGGGTATCGACCTGGTTAAGGCGGCCAACCGCTAACAACGTCAGGGGCACGAAGTTCGATAACGAGCAACCCCAGGTGATCATGGAAAAGATCGTGGCCCACGTACCCAAGGGCCAGGTCGCCCGCGAGGACAAAGTCAACCGGCCCCCCTCTACCGCATGCTTGAGCATGAGTAGGTGCCTCTTCTCGCATCTCGAGGCCGGAGTCCACGTTCCAGGAGATCTCCCGGAGAGTAACGGGACGTGTCAACGAAGAGATTAGCCCCGAAAGACGGCGAGGGTTGGCTCTGCTTCGTTGTGGGAAAACTAGGCCCTTAATAAGCTGTGCTTATAGGGTCTCCTGCACCGATAAAGGACTGATGATCATCTCCACTAACACCGCTCACCCCCTGCACGAACCGCACGTACCCAGCCACCACAATCGTATGAATACTCTGCGTGCCGGTGTGCTGGGTGCTAATGACGGTATCGTCTCCATTGCTGCGCTACTGCTCGGTGTGATCGCCACCGGCGCCAGTGACACCGTCGTGTTCGGCGCTGGTTTGGCCTCAACGATCGCGGGGGCGGTATCTATGGCTCTCGGTGAGTACGTCTCTGTCTCCTCACAGCGTGATACCGAACGGGTGCTCATCGCAAAAGAAGCGAAGGAGCTGGCCGAAGACCCGACGGCCGAGCACGTCGAGCTGTCGGAGATCCTACACTCCTACGGCATCTCCCCTGAGACTGCGAACCAGGCGGCCACCGAGATCGGGCAGGGCGACGCCTTGGGCGCCCACCTTCAGCTCGAGCTCGGTATTGATAATGAGCAACTGACCAGCCCCTTGGCCGCCGCCTTCTCCTCGGCCGTGGCTTTCCTGCTCGGAGCACTGCTGCCGATGGTGTCGGTATTCATCGCCCCTGCAGGCTGGGACGCCGGCGTGGTCTTCGTAGTCACGCTGCTGGTCCTGGCGGTGACCGGGTTCATCTCAGCCCAGATCTCGGGTACCTCCCCAATGCGCGCGTGCGGGCGCCTGGTGATCGGTGGTGCCCTCGGCCTGGCCCTGACCTACGGTGTCGGTGTTTTGTTCGGGGCCGCAGTCTGAGGTGCCTCGGGACAGAAAAGGGGGAATGCGGGTTTTGTGGTGGCTGGGCGTTTTCGTCGACGCCTGGACGAAGTGATCGGCGCCGACCTCCTTGCAGACCATCCGGGGCCTGGATGGACCGCTGCCCCAGGCGGTCGCCAGTTATGGTCCGGCTGACTACTCGTTTCTCCTCCGGCAGGTAACCACACTGGTGCTATGAGATGTTTTCTGAGAAGACGACTACCGAGTAGGCCACCACTGTCAGGCGAGATTCTGCTTGCTGGCCTCGGCGGTGAGATAGGCATGGGGGAACCGAGGATCCCAGTGACTACTGGTGACCTGGAAACCCGCGGTCTCCAGTGCCTGGGCAAGCTCGGGCAGTGGCCACCGGTAGGCGGTGGCCACGGGATGATACATCGGTTCCAGAGAAGGCCCGGAGAAAAAGGACATCAGCAGGCCACCACCATCCTCCACCGCCATCCGCAGTGCGACCAGGGCGTCGGGCAGCTCGCCCGGGCCCATGTGGATCAGGGAGTACCAGGCCAACAGGCCTGCCCAGCGCTTCGGCGAGTCTGAGAGGTCGGTAATAGTGCCGTGGTGAAAGGTCACTGAGGGATGTGTCTGACGAGCGAGCTCTACGAGCCGTGTCGCTGGTTCCAGTCCCTCGATCTGGTGTCCGAGGCTCGCGAGGTGACCGGTCCACCGCCCGGTACCAGAGCCCACATCGAGGATCACCCCGTCGACGCCGGTCGCCCAGGGCTCGATGAGCACGCGGTCGGGGTCCTCGGCCGAGATTACCGTTCCGAGCAGTGCCTCCGCATCAAAGGTCGGTGAGCTGTAGGCCTTGCTAACGTCATCTGTTGCCATGAGGAACACCCTAGGCGTTCCAAGCCTTCCGGTACACGGCGTGCGGTTGTCGGCAGTCGCGCGGCTAGTGCCCGCGAGTCTGGATTCTAACGGCCTGTAGGACGACACAGCATCGGGGAAAGCGAGCCATCGTTGATGGTACGGCGTCTCGGGCACTGCTCCTGACACCGCTTGGCTACCCCCTCTGCGGGGATTGTCCCTTATTTTTCCTTTCTTATCAGGTTAGCGTGAGACGCATCATACGTAATTTTCCATTGTATGTAGCTATTGACGGTCACGATTTAAGGAGTAATCCGTGGAGATCAACCCAGATTTCCCCCTGTGGCTGCGGGCCACGCACCTGATCAATTTCGTTCTCATCGGCATGCTATTGCGCTCCGGGTGGGAGATTCTGTCGTCCATGCCGCGGTTGTGGTGGCGCAATGACTGCGCCCCGGGCACGGAATGGCTCCGGGTCACCAAATGCAAACTGCCCAAGGAGGAAGGGTCTACACCTCACTGATGGACGAGAAGTCCCTTTCCCCGTTGATCGGTCTGCCGGGTCGGGAGAACATCGGCCTGGGCCGACACTGGCACGGTCTGTCGACGATGTTGCGGGTGCTCAACGGCATCGTCTACGTCGTTCTGCTGTTCGCCACCGGGCTGTGGCAAGGCATTATCCCCACCTCCTGGGACGTCTTCCCCGAGGCGTGGGAGACATTGAAGGTTTACCTGGGCTTTCGTGCCCCAGGCATCGAGCACTTCACCCCCCTATGACGCCTTGCAAATGCTGGGCTACACCTTCGTCATCTTTATCCTGGCGCCGTTTCTCATCCTCACCGGAATAGCGATGGCCCCGGCCATCCGGTCCCGCTTCCCGTGGTACGTCAAACTCTTCGGCGGCCACCAGGGTGCACGTTCCCTGCACTTCATCGCCATGGTGTTGATGACGGGCTTTGTCATCATGCACGTCGGCCTGGTTTTTTGGTCCATGGCGACTACAACATGGTCCACATGGTCTTCGGCGATATGAACACTGACCGTGCGGCGCAGGCCTACATCATCGTGATCACCACCATCGTCATGGTGGTGTTGTTCTGGATCGTGCTCAGCTATTGGTCGCTGGCTGACCGGGCCCGCGCCCAGCGGTTCACCGCCAGCATCACGGAGATCGGACGCAAAATCTTCCTCAACCGGCTGCGTCCCCGGATGAGCAGGCAGAACACCTACACGGACAAGGACATCTCGCAGTTCCACTGGACCAATGGCCTGCCGCCGACCGATGATGAATCCCCCGAGTGGATCGCCGCCCGCGACAACGAGTGGGAGGGATACACCATCACCCTCGGCGACGATCCCAACGGCACCGAGAAAACCATCACCCTCGACGATCTGCGGGAGCTGCCGCAGACCTCGTATGTCGCCGTCCACACGTGCATGCAGGGCTGGTCAGCTACCGCCCGGTGGACAGGGGTGCGGTTACGTGATGTTTTGTGTCATGACCTTGTGCACACCCTAGACCTTCACCACAGGCATAGTCCTCGGCTGCTCACAATTGAGATCATACCTAAACCCCTGCCCCCAGAAACCCGATGCAAGATCATCGATTTCGATCTGTTCGCACCGAACAGTCCCTCGATCGAAGAGTTCTGCAGTCGGCTTAAAATATCGCGGCGCAGCTTCTACAACATCCGCAACCGATACCAACAAGATGCCAGTGCAGCGCTGCATCCACGCTCCAGCGCCCAGATCACCTCCCGGCGAACATACGATGAATCCATCACCAGTATCTTGTTGGCCATCCGCGCACCGCCTGAAAGCCCAAGGATGGGAATACGGTCCGATCTCTATCCGATTCGAAGGCATCGCCACCGGGGAACTGACTGCACCGATTCCATCCGTCTCAACTATCGCTTGCTTGTTACGCGCTGCAGGAGCAGTCGAAAGTAACCCTAAGAAGCGACCAAAGTCGTCGGTGGTGAGGTTTCAACGAGGTCAAGCTATGGAAATGTGGCAAATAGATGGTTTCATTTACACGCTGCACGATAGTGATCTGACTCGGGTAACGATCTATCAAATCCTTGATGATGCCACTCGGTTTGATGTCGGAACCTGTGTCTTTCCCGCGAATGAAAACTCAGTCGATGCCCGAACAGTGCTAGAACAAGCGATTGCTCATTTTGGTGCCCCGCATGAATTACTCAGTGATAACGGCTCAGCGTTTAACCGGATGCGGCAAGGATACGTCGGAAGTTTGGAAAGCTATCTCGCGACGGTGGGGTGTTTAAGCATTACCGGCAAGCCTGGGCATCCTCAAACCCAAGGTAAAAACGAACGCGGCCACCGCACACTATTTCGTTTCCTTCAAGCTCATCAACCACACACACTTGAGGAATGTGCGCACTATATTGAACAGTTCCGTGATCATTGCAACAATCGTCGTCCACATCAGGGGTTGCCGAATAATCTCACTCCGGCTGCGGCCTGGGAGATTGTGGGGTGTGTGGAGCAACAACCCCCGATTGATCCCGTCGTGCTTCAACAGCAAGCTGATCACTATGCCCGTCGTCGAATTGAGAAGCAATCAGATGTCTCGCTTGTTCGGCAGGAGGAATCTGTTCCGGTGTCTAAGATGCAGCAGACCGAGCAACGTCGACGGGTACGTCGTTTTGGTAAAAAGCCGGTGGATCCTGATGTGTTTACGTTTGCTGGGAATAATCAGAAGGTGGTGTTCCAGGGGATGCGTATTTCTGTTCCTCGTACGATGAGGGACAGGGAGTTTTATCGGACGGTGACGGCAACTGAGCTTGGTTTCTGGGATGCGATAACCGGGGAGCTTGAGTTGTTGATTTCGTTGCCGGTTGTGGCGATTGCCCGGGGTAAGTCGTATATCAGTTCTTACAACATTCGTGGGGTGTGGATGCAACACCCGACGCTGTTGTGGCAACGCAAACGTGATGAGGCTGAGAAGCGATTTAAGTCGATAGATCCGGGGGATCTACTGCGCTAGAAACTTGTCCCGAGGGTGAGGGTTGGTGTGCACACTGCTGTGGCTTTGTGTGTGCACAACCTAGTGGGATCGGGCGTGCGCAAGGATATGATATTGAGTGTGCACAACGTGCTGACACTTTACAGTCTGGTTTTAGTCCGGTTTTAGGATTGGACCCCCTTGAATTGAGGTCGTCTGGGGCGAAATCGCGGGCGCCAAGGCCAAAACTGGCGATACAGGCCTGAAGTGACGCCCGAAGTAAAGCCGGAATCTTACGAAGTCCCTCCAAACCTAAGGGCGCACCACCTTCACCCCTGATGAAGACCCCGAACCATCCCCCATTTTTTCAAATGAGCGTTCAGCAGAGTGCAGTTTTGCGTAGACTCGGGTTCTGAGCAGCGAATCGGATTCAGTGATTTGCTTGCGGGCGCAGAAATGATTTTTCAATTAGACACACTTAGACACACGTAACTAAAACCTCAGGGAAGTGACTGATAATGGCTAATCCGCTCAGCAAGGGCTGGAAGTATCTCATGGCATCGTTCGACAACAAGATCGATGAGAATGCAGATCCAAAGATCCAAATTCAGCAAGCTACAGAAGCTGCCCAGAAGCAGCACCAGCAGATTATGCAGCACGCTTCTCAGATTATCGGTCAGCAGAAGCAGCTTGAGATGAAATTGAACCGCTTGGTTACTGACCGCGATAAGTTGCAGGAACAGGCTCGTCAGGCAATTCAGTTGGCAGATAAGTCCGCAAACGAAGGCGACAGTGTTAAGGCTCAGGAGTTCAACAACACTGCTGAGGTTTTTGCTTCCCAGTTGGTAGCTGTGGAACAGCAGTTGGAGCAGACTACTGCGCTTCATCAGCAGGCTGAGGTTGCGGCGAAGGATGCTGTTGCGAAGTCTAAAGAGTCTGAGATGCGCCTGAAAGAGCAGATGTCTCAGATTGATGCTCTACGTGCGCAGGCTGATCAGGCGAAGATGCAGGAAAGTGTCACTAAGTCTATGGATTCTTTGAATCAGTTTGGCACTCAGGATTCTTCTGTTCCTACCCTTGATGCGGTGCGTGAGAAGATCGAGCGTCGATACGCAGATGCTTTGGGCGCGCAGGAACTTACCCAGAACACTGTTAGTGATCGCATGGCTGAGATTGCGCAGTCCGGCACCGATATGCGGGCGTCAGCTCGTTTGGCTGAACTTCGCGCGGAGGCGCTGGGCACGTCCGCAACGCCTAAGGGCCAGCTAGAGGCAGGTGTCGAGGATGCGGAAGAACTTATCGACGAAACCTCCACCCCTTCAGCTACCCCAGAAACCGCAAGCCCAGAAGCTGATGCTCCAGAAGCATCCGCAGACGAGTCCGAGAAGAAATAACCTAAACACAAAAAACTGGGGCTAACTCCGAAAGGAATTAGCCCCAGTTTTTTGTGATTCTAGCTATCTCGCTGGTTGAGCAATACACCACGGATTCCGGAGTGAAAGCCATCGCGTAAAGCTACGCGCTGCGCTTCAGTCAGGGTGTATTCGTGGAGAGTTTCACAAGCAAACTGCAGAAGCGGGCGATCGATCTCTGGTGGAAGTCCGCCACCAGACAATAGATGAGCCTGATCTCTTTGAGTGCTGGTAGCTGCGTTTTCAAACCACCACGATGCGTACTGTTGCCCGACATCGTAAGGAGTTTGGAATCCTGCTGTTGCCCACACTTCGTTGGGAAGCGGAACGTAGCGGGAACGAAGCTTGCGGCGGGGAGCCATCATCGAAGGGCTGGGGATCTTTGGACGTGAGTCCTCGATTTCAGCTTCGACTTCCGAATGTTCCTCAGTGTCAGCTGGGGCTTTCGGTGGAATATCCGCAGGGCTTGGAGCTTTTGGTTTTGGAGTTCCCGGCTTGGGGGATTCTTGCTTTTGGGGCTCTGCCTTTGGAGTCTTAGGTTTCGCCGGAGTGGGCTTAGCTGCTTCAGGAACCGTGGGAGCTTCCGGAGTGGGAGCTTCTACGCCTGATTCCGCTACTGGAGCAGCTGGTTCTCCAAAAAACTCAGTTACCTTGATTTCAGCGGCCTCGAAAGACTCGGTGATTTCTCCTGAATCAGCGGTTTGACCTTCGTGTTTGGAGATCTCATACTGCGCTTCACAGACCTGTTCCGACAAAGCTTCGGCAGGTTCACTTGGGCGTGGAGAGAATTTCTCATCTTTCGCGCTGACCTCTTCAAATGGTGAGGCGACGCCTGGAACTGGAGTGAAATCCAAATCCTCGATGGGTTCTGCATCGTTGATGGGCTTTACCCGAACGACAGGGGGTAGTGGACCTTCGAGAACCTGCAGCTGCATGCATTCAGCAAAATCTTCTCGAGGATCCAAAATGGTGGTGGTGTCACAGCAGTGGCGCAGTTGGGAGGACATGGAATCCCAGCCGAAGCCGTAGAGGTGAACGCGAAGGCCTGCATTGGCAGCTTCTTGAACACCGGGGATCATGTCGGCGTCGCCACTGACGAGCACGATATCGGAGCATTGTCCGCGAACACCTGCGAGAACGAGGTCTGCAACAAGGCGGGTATCTACTGCCTTTTGTGTGCGGCGTTCGCCCCATTCAATTAATTGGCCAGCACGAAGTTGCACACCATCGCAGGTGCGTAGTGCTCGTTGATAGCGGTGGGGGCCGGAATCGGGGATTCCGTCGTACCACATTTGGCGTTGTACTGGCTGTTTAAGTTGTTGTTCAATCATCCTTCCTAATACCCCGACTACTTCGGGGAGGTCGATTTCTAATTGGGCACGTGCCCCTGTCTCCCAAGAGTTGTAAAAGCTTGCGAGCAGGTAGGACGTATCCACGAATACCTGTGTGCGTTCAAGCATGGCTCCTAATTCCGATTCTGTTTAGTAAACGTTGAGTTAAAATCTATTCATCCAAGCATGCCTTATCTTGCGAATATGCGTCCATTTTAAGTGGGTAGAGACTGCATAACACTTGGTATTACCCGAAAGTAATGTCGTTAATACTGTTTTTAATGGCTATAAAGAGGCATAGGGTTAGTTATATGAGTAACCAACCATCGGGATCGTCGTGACCGTGCCTCTGTATAAACAGATCGCTTCTTTGATTGAGGACTCCATCGTTGACGGAACCTTGAGCATTGATCAACGCGTGCCTTCTACTAATGAACTAGCCGCGTTCCATCGCATTAATCCCGCCACCGCACGCAACGGCCTGACCCTCCTTGTCGAAGCCGGCATCCTCTATAAGAAGCGTGGCATTGGCATGTTCGTCAGCGCCCAGGCCCCAGCACTCATCCGAGAGCGGCGAGATGCCGCCTTCGCGGCTACTTATGTAGCACCGCTTATCGACGAATCCATCCACCTTGGTTTCACTCGTGCGCGCATTCACGCCCTTTTAGACCAGGTCGCTGAAAGTAGGGGCCTGTACAAGTAGCGCTTAAACCCTCTTGACCTGGGAAGTTGCGGACTGTTGTGCGGGTGTGTAAATTAATTCCAGTCAGCGCGACCAACAACGCCCCAACACATAAGAGATTATGTGGACAGTGAGGCGGATCTAGGAAAACAAACGCTCGACAAACCAACAACACTTCATCGAAGTCAACAAACACCGATTTGGTGAAAGTAAACAAGATGAAGTAACGTTGAACAAGCTGCCAACAAGACACCAACACAAACAAATGTTGATGCTCTTATGGTGTGCGTATGTTGTTTGAGAACTCAATAGTGTGCCATTTATTATTTTTGTCACTACCACAGATCACCTTGGGTGATGTGTGGTGGGTCATGCCGGGTGGTGGATCGCCAATTTTATCCATCACTGTAAACAATAATCTTATTGTTGGCATGATTTTGTGGGTCTGCTTGTTCCCCGTCAAGGGATTCAGGCCCACGTTGAAGGCACGATGATCCTTATGTGGGTTGTGGTGTTTTTTTAGAATCATTATTTTTTGATAATGCCAGTAACACCCCATTCTCCAACTGTCACCTTTGTGTGTGGTTGGTGGGGGTGTTGTTGTTTTTGTCAGGTGTTGGGCTTTTCACGGCCTGAACAATCTTTTTTATTGTTTTTTTGTGGAGAGTTTGATCCTGGCTCAGGACGAACGCTGGCGGCGTGCTTAACACATGCAAGTCGAACGCTGAAACCGGAGCTTGCTTTGGTGGATGAGTGGCGAACGGGTGAGTAACACGTGGGTGATCTGCCCTACACTTTGGGATAAGCCTGGGAAACTGGGTCTAATACCGAATATTCACACCACCGTAGGGGTGGTGTGGAAAGCTTTATGCGGTGTGGGATGAGCCTGCGGCCTATCAGCTTGTTGGTGGGGTAATGGCCTACCAAGGCGTCGACGGGTAGCCGGCCTGAGAGGGTGTACGGCCACATTGGGACTGAGACACGGCCCAGACTCCTACGGGAGGCAGCAGTGGGGAATATTGCACAATGGGCGCAAGCCTGATGCAGCGACGCCGCGTGGGGGATGAAGGCCTTCGGGTTGTAAACTCCTTTCGCTAGGGACGAAGCCTTATGGTGACGGTACCTGGAGAAGAAGCACCGGCTAACTACGTGCCAGCAGCCGCGGTAATACGTAGGGTGCGAGCGTTGTCCGGAATTACTGGGCGTAAAGAGCTCGTAGGTGGTTTGTCGCGTCGTCTGTGAAATCCCGGGGCTTAACTTCGGGCGTGCAGGCGATACGGGCATAACTTGAGTGCTGTAGGGGAGACTGGAATTCCTGGTGTAGCGGTGAAATGCGCAGATATCAGGAGGAACACCAATGGCGAAGGCAGGTCTCTGGGCAGTAACTGACGCTGAGGAGCGAAAGCATGGGTAGCGAACAGGATTAGATACCCTGGTAGTCCATGCCGTAAACGGTGGGCGCTAGGTGTAGGGGTCTTCCACGACTTCTGTGCCGCAGCTAACGCATTAAGCGCCCCGCCTGGGGAGTACGGCCGCAAGGCTAAAACTCAAAGGAATTGACGGGGGCCCGCACAAGCGGCGGAGCATGTGGATTAATTCGATGCAACGCGAAGAACCTTACCTGGGCTTGACATGGACCGGATCGGCGTAGAGATACGTTTTCCCTTGTGGTCGGTTCACAGGTGGTGCATGGTTGTCGTCAGCTCGTGTCGTGAGATGTTGGGTTAAGTCCCGCAACGAGCGCAACCCTTGTCTTATGTTGCCAGCACATTGTGGTGGGTACTCATGAGAGACTGCCGGGGTTAACTCGGAGGAAGGTGGGGATGACGTCAAATCATCATGCCCCTTATGTCCAGGGCTTCACACATGCTACAATGGTCGGTACAGCGAGTTGCCACACCGTGAGGTGGAGCTAATCTCTTAAAGCCGGCCTCAGTTCGGATTGGGGTCTGCAACTCGACCCCATGAAGTCGGAGTCGCTAGTAATCGCAGATCAGCAACGCTGCGGTGAATACGTTCCCGGGCCTTGTACACACCGCCCGTCACGTCATGAAAGTTGGTAACACCCGAAGCCAGTGGCCCAACCTTTTAGGGGGGAGCTGTCGAAGGTGGGATCGGCGATTGGGACGAAGTCGTAACAAGGTAGCCGTACCGGAAGGTGCGGCTGGATCACCTCCTTTCTAAGGAGCTTTATTAACCCACATCAGACTGTGTCTGGTTGGTGGGTTGTTGGTGTTGGAACCCGTATGTGGTTGCCATCAACATATTTTTAATCGGGTGGAGATGACCCCTCGGGTGACAACAACACAGCAAACAGTGCTGTGATTAATAGGTGGCATGCTGTTGGGTGTCTGGAATGACATCGCAAGCATCACCTTTTGGTGGTGTGTGTGGGTTGTTTCTAACATCGAGCATCGTCAACACGGGTAGAGAATGTTGTGTTCTTTGGTTGTGGTGGGGGTGGTGTGTTGTGTGAGAACTGTATAGTGGACGCGAGCATCTTTATTTTTTTGTTTTTTGTTGTGTGATACCGAACGCGCCCGCACTTTGTGTGTGGGTTATAGTATTTTGTTTGTTGTTTTGTAGGGCACACGGTGGATGCCTTGGCATATCAAGCCGATGAAGGACGTGAGAGGCTGCGTTATGCCTCGGGGAGTTGCCAACTAAGCGTTGATCCGAGGATGTCCGAATGGGGAAACCCAGCCGCAGTGATGTGTGGTTACCTGCCAGTGAATGTATAGCTGGTGTGGAGGTTTACACGGGGAAGTGAAACATCTCAGTACCCGTAGGAGAAGAAAACAATTGTGATTCCGTTAGTAGTGGCGAGCGAACGTGGATGATGGCTAAAACTTATGTGTGTGATACCCGGCAGGGGTTGCATGTAGGTGGTTGTGGGGCAATGACGTTCATATTCTGCCGGATGTGGGCATGTGCTGCGTGGTTAGTGGAAGTGGTGTGGAAACACCTGCCGTAGAAGGTGAGAGTCCTGTACACGAAGATCATGGTGGTGTGTGTGGTTGTTGATACCCCGAGTAGCAGCGGGCTCGTGGAATCTGCTGTGAATTAGCCGGGACCACCCGGTAAGCCTGAATACTTGATATGACCGATAGCGGATTAGTACCGTGAGGGAATGGTGAAAAGTACCCCGGGAGGGGAGTGAAATAGTACCTGAAACCGTGTGCTGTCAATCCGTCAGAGCATCCTTTGTGGTGTGATGGCGTGCCTTTTGAAGAATGAGCCTGCGAGTCAGCGGCATGTCGCGAGGTTAACCCGTGTGGGGTAGCCGTAGGGAAACCGAATCCTAACGAGGGTGTTTTAGTGGCATGTCTTGGACCCGAAGCGGAGTGATCTACCCATGGCCAGTGTGAAGCAGCTGTAAGAGGTTGTGGAGGCGCGAACCCACTTAGGTTGAAAACTGAGGGGATGAGTTGTGGGTAGGGGTGAAAGGCCAATCAAACTCCGTGATAGCTGGTTCTCCCCGAAATGCATTTAGGTGCAGCGTCGTGTGTTTCTTGCCGGAGGTAGAGCTACTGGATGGTTTAGCGGGACCAACATCTTAGCGACATCAGCCAAACTCCGAATGCCGGTAAGTTAGAGCACGGCAGTGAGACTGCGGGGGATAAGCTTCGTAGTCGAGAGGGAAACAGCCCAGATCGCCGGCTAAGGCCCCTAAGGGTGTGCTAAGTGGAAAAGGAGGTGGGGTCGCGAAGACAGCCAGGAGGTTGGCTTAGAAGCAGCCATCCTTGAAAGAGTGCGTAATAGCTCACTGGTCGAGTGATTCCGCGCCGACAATGTAGTGGGGCTTAAGTACACCGCCGAAGCCGCGGCAATGATCTTTATAGGATTGTTGGGTAGGGGAGCGTCGTGCATGCGTTGAAGCTTTGGGGTGACCTTGGGTGGAGTGTGTGCGAGTGAGAATGCAGGCATGAGTAACGAATGATGCGTGAGAAACGTATCCGCCGGATGACTAAGGGTTCCTGGGTCAAGTTAATCTTCCCAGGGTGAGTCGGGGCCTAAGGCGAGGCCGACAGGCGTAGTCGATGGATAACGGGTTGATATTCCCGTACCCGAGTATGAGCGACCATGGTGAATCAGTGATACTAACCACCCATAAGCACCCGCGAAAAGGCTTTGCTTTTTTGTGGTGTGTGGTTGCGTGGGACCTGATCTGGTAGTAGCTAAGTGATGGGGTGACGCAGGGAGGTAGCTCAGCCACTTATTGGATTGTGGTGTAAGCGTGTGGCACGCAGTGTTGGTAAATCCGCACTGTTTTTGTGTGAGGCGTGATGCGGAGCCCGTAAAGGGTGAAGTGGGTGATCCTGTGCTGTCGAGAAAAGCCTCTAGCGATGTTGATATTCGGCCCGTACCCTAAACCGACACAGGTAGTCAGGTAGAGAATACTAAGGCGTTCGGGTGAACTGTGGTTAAGGAACTCGGCAAAATGCCCCCGTAACTTCGGGAGAAGGGGGGCCACGGCGTGTGAACAACTTTTCGTTGGGAGCGTGTTGTGGTCGCAGAGAATAGAGGGAAGCGACTGTTTACTAAAAACACAGGTCCGTGCGAAGACGTTTAAGTTGATGTATACGGACTGACGCCTGCCCGGTGCTGGAAGGTTAAGAGGACCGGTTAGGAAAACTTGTTTTTTCGAAGCTGAGAATTTAAGCCCCAGTAAACGGCGGTGGTAACTATAACCATCCTAAGGTAGCGAAATTCCTTGTCGGGTAAGTTCCGACCTGCACGAATGGCGTAACGACTTCCCTGCTGTCTCAACCACAGGCCCGGTGAAATTGCAGTACGAGTAAAGATGCTCGTTACGCGCGGCAGGACGAAAAGACCCCGGGACCTTCACTATAGCTTGGTATTGGTGTTTGATTCGGTTTGTGTAGGATAGGTGGGAGACTTCGATCATATGACGCTAGTTGTGTGTGAGTCGTTGGTGAAATACCACTCTGATCGGATTGGATGTCTTAACCTTGGCCCATGATCTGGGTTGGGGACAGTGCCTGGTGGGTAGTTTAACTGGGGCGGTTGCCTCCTAAAATGTAACGGAGGCGCCCAAAGGTTTCCTCAGCTTGGTTGGTAATCAGGTGGTGAGTGTAAGTGCACAAGGGAGCTTGACTGTGACACTGACAGGTGGAGCAGGGACGAAAGTCGGGACTAGTGATCCGGCACCTACTTGTGGTTGTGGTGTCGCTCAACGGATAAAAGGTACCCCGGGGATAACAGGCTGATCTTCCCCAAGAGTCCATATCGACGGGATGGTTTGGCACCTCGATGTCGGCTCGTCGCATCCTGGGGCTGGAGTAGGTCCCAAGGGTTGGGCTGTTCGCCCATTAAAGCGGCACGCGAGCTGGGTTTAGAACGTCGTGAGACAGTTCGGTCTCTATCCGCCGCGCGCGTTGAAACTTGAAGGAAGGCTGTCCCTAGTACGAGAGGACCGGGACGGACGTACCTCTGGTGTGCCAGTTGTTCCGCCAGGAGCAGGGCTGGTTGGCTACGTACGGGAGGGATAACCGCTGAAAGCATCTAAGCGGGAAGCCTGTTTCGAGATGAGGTTTCTTTTGAGGTTCCCTAGAGATTATGGGGTTGATAGGCCAGATCTGGAAGCACTGTGAGGTGTGGAGGTGACTGGTACTAATTTACCGATAACAACAAACCATTTATGGTTTGGTGTAACGCAACGTAACGAAAACAGAACAATATGTGTTCGCGTCCATTATGCAGTGTCTGACACAGCACAACCAACCTGTTGGTTGGTTTGGTGTGTGGTTGTGTCGGTGGTGATAGTAGCAGGGAAACGCCCGGTCCCTTTCCGAACCCGGAAGCTAAGCCTGGTTACGCTGATGGTACTGCACTCGGGAGGGTGTGGGAGAGTAGGTTACCGCCGACCAAAAACTTAAAATAGTATGGATAAGCCCAGAAACACTGTGTGTTTCTGGGTTTATTCGTGTTTGAGGGGGTGTGGTGGATACACATGGTTGTGTGTTCACTACACCCTCTCTTTTTTGTGTTTGTGGGGGTCTTGGGCCCCTTGTGCACGCGGCACCTGCGCCTGGGGGCAAGCGTCGACAAGCGCACCTTTCCGTGGTTTATAGGGCTTGTAGAGAGCCTTAAAATGGGCTGACATGCCAAGATGGGGCCGAAGTGCTCGAAGCGACAGAAAAGCCAGTGTAGGGAAAACTACACCGGCTTGAAAAAGTGCTTGAGCGTCTGGGTGATGTCTACGAGGCCTACAAACTTCCCGTAGGTCGATTACTCACAAAGGTACGTTCCTCGTTGGTTTGAGGATCCACGAAGGTTAGCGTGCGGGCGATGAGGTGCATTGGGGTGGTGTAGTCCTCATCGTCGACTGCGTGGAGGACGGGGTAGAGGGGGTCGCCGAGGATGGGGGCTGCGAAGTCGCGCATGTGGATGCGCAGCTGGTGGGTTTTGCCTGTTGAGGGGGCTAGAACGTAGCGCGCTTGGCGGGGGAGTGGGCCGTGCATTTCTTCGAGGATGCTCTGTTCGGCGTCTTCGACTGGGGTGACTGACACCAGTTCAGTGCGTGCGTTGACGGGGCCTTCCACGACGAAGGCTTGCACGATGCCGCGTTCTTTTTCGATGCGGGATTCCCAAATCGCGGGACCATCATCAAGTAGCCCTGGAACGAATTCTGCGATTGCCTCATAGGTTTTGGACGCCTCACGTCGGGCAAACAAGGTTTGGTAAGCGCCACGGAGTTCTGGTTTTTTCACCATGACTAACACACCGGAAGTCAGGCGATCGAGGCGGTGAGCTGGGGTGAGATCGTTGTTTCCAGTCAGCACACGCATTTTCACCAGAGCGGTTTCGGTGATGTGGCGGCCACGAGGCATGGTTGCTAGGTAGGGTGGCTTGTCAATGACGAGGATGTCATCGTCTTCGTGAATGACATGAATTTTGTAAGGGATCGGCCGTTCGGCGGCGGGCATGCGGTAGAACCAAATGTCGTCGTCGGGCTGAACCATGGTGTCGGGGGCGTAGGGCTCGCCGTAGTGGTTGACAACAAGGTCGGCGTCGAAACGCGCTTGAAGCGCTTCGGCGTTGTCGGCCGGATTGCGGTGGCGCTGCGTGGAAATGAGGTATTCAACAAAATCGATGGCGCGGATCGGCGCCGCGTCGAGCGGCAAGCGCACACGGGAAGGGTTGAGGCCGTCGCGGATGGGTAGCGGCGCTTTCATTTTTGGCTTTTGTACTACCCTGTTAGACATGGACTTCAACGCAATCATCAACCCAATCATTGAATTCTTCAGCACAGATCTCGGTGCTGTGATCGCTCAAATCAGCCGCACCTTGTTTGACCTGCTTTTCCCTTCAAACACTGATGCCGCAGTGGTGAATGCTGGATAAGTTTTTAACATGTCTAGTGTAGTCGGGGAAGGCCCAAAACCACGATTGAGCGTGCTTGATCTCGTCGCGCTGAGTGAAGGGATGACGGCCGGCGAGGCCATTGCACACAGTGTTCGCGCTGCGCAGATCGCCGAAGAGCACAATTATGCGCGTTTCTGGGTGGCGGAGCACCACAACTCGGAAGGCTTGGCATCTTCCGCGACGACGCTGCTCATGGGTCATATTGCAGGCCACACTTCACGCATTCGCGTTGGCTCCGGTGGCATCATGATGCCCAACCACTCCGCGCTGCACGTCGCCGAAGAACTCGGCACCCTTGAGGCCATTTACCCCGGCCGCATCGAGGCCGGCCTAGGGCGCGCACCAGGAACCGACCCCATGACGGCGCGGGAATTGGGTCGGGCAAGTTCGCTTGTCGACGACGTCCTCTCCACAATCGTCTCCCTCCAGAATTATTTGGACACCCCCGAAGAACGCCCGAACATCATCGCGCATCCAGGAATAAATTCCCGTGTGCCGCTATTCATGCTGGGATCTTCCCTCAACGGCGCTGCGATGGCCGCTAAATTAGACCTTCCATTCGCCTTCGCCAGCCACTTCGCACCCTTCCAAATGGGGCCCGCCATCGCCTCCTATCGCGAACTAGCAGCCAATCCTTATGTCATGGCCGCAGCGAATGTCCTGGTGTGCGACACCGAGGAAGAAGCCGAATTCCAGATCTCCACACTGCACCAAATGTTCGCCGGAATCGTGACGAACTCCCGCGGCAAACTTGCCCCACCAGTGCGGAATCTGAAAGACAAACTCGACCCGATGATCTGGAAACACATCGAAGATTCATTGGAAATGACTTTCATCGGAACAGCCGAATCAGTGGTATTACAACTGCAGGAATTCGCTGATCGCTACAAGTTAGATGAGATCATTACAGTCACCTACTCCTACGACCCCGAAGTCAGGTTCCGCTCCATAGCTGCACTTGGCACGGCATGGAATTAGTGTCAAAAGCCTCAAAAATACTGGTACTAACCAGCTGTGCGGATCGGGTATCCGCGCTACACTTAGAGGTGTTAGAGATCATGAGTTTCCACGAACTGTAACGCAGGATTCACCAATCAATGAAAGGTCGACCGACATGAGCACTGAAGACATTGTCGTCGTAGCAGTAGATGGCTCGGACGCCTCAAAACAAGCTGTTCGGTGGGCTGCAAATACCGCCAACAAACGTGGCATTCCACTTCGCTTGGCTTCCAGCTACACCATGCCTCAGTTCCTCTACGCAGAGGGAATGGTTCCACCACAAGAGCTTTTCGATGACCTCCAGGCCGAAGCCCTGGAAAAGATTAACGAAGCCCGTGACATCGCCCATGAGGTAGCGCCAGAAATCAAGATCGGGCACACCATCGCTGAAGGCAGTCCCATCGACATGCTGTTGGAAATGTCTCCCGATGCCACAATGATCGTCATGGGTTCCCGCGGACTCGGCGGACTCTCCGGAATGGTCATGGGCTCCGTCTCCGGTGCAGTGGTCAGCCACGCAAAGTGTCCAGTCGTTGTTGTCCGTGAAGACAGCGCAGTCAACGAAGACAGCAAGTACGGCCCAGTCGTCGTCGGTGTGGATGGCTCCGAAGTCTCCCAACAGGCAACCGAATACGCATTTGCGGAAGCTGAAGCTCGTGGCGCCGAACTCGTTGCAGTTCACACCTGGATGGACATGCAGGTACAGGCATCACTTGCAGGTCTTGCAGCTGCTCAACAGCAGTGGGATGAAGTGGAACGTCAGCAAACCGACATGCTGATCGAACGCCTCGCACCACTGGTGGAAAAGTACCCAAGTGTAACCGTCAAGAAGATCATCACCCGTGACCGCCCAGTTCGCGCACTTGCAGAAGCATCTGAAAACGCGCAGCTCCTAGTCGTTGGTTCCCATGGTCGTGGCGGATTTAAGGGCATGCTCCTTGGCTCCACCTCCCGCGCACTGCTGCAATCCGCACCGTGCCCAATGATGGTGGTTCGCCCACCTGAGAAGATTAAGAAGTAGTTTCTTTTAAGTTTCGATGCCCCGGTTTCCTGATTTTGTGCAGGGAGGCCGGGGCATTGGTGTTTGCGGGTTAGTTCGGGCCATTCGAAAGGGAGAAACCAAGGGCAGCCAGACAGACGTGCCAAGAATCTGGATTTCCGCCAGGTTTTGGCACGCCCGTCTGGTTTAGGCAATGAGATACCGAACACACGTGCCAAAAGTTCGGCTTTTTCGCCGATCTTGTCACGCCTGCCTGGTTTGTCTTGTAAAGAGTGATTTCATGGCCGAGACTCCTAAAAGTTTGACCTCACAGGATTGCTTCTAAGGGCCTCTCCAATCTCCACTGAGGTACTTAATCCTTCCGGGGAATTCGGGCGCTTAAATCGAGAAATTAGGCCATCACCTTTTAATAACAATACAATGAATAATTGGAATAGGTCGACACCTTTGGAGCGGAGCCGGTTAAAATTGGCAGCATTCACCGAAAGAAAAGGAGAACCACATGCTTGCCCTAGGTTGGATTACATGGATCATTATTGGTGGTCTAGCTGGTTGGATTGCCTCCAAGATTAAAGGCACTGATGCTCAGCAAGGAATTTTGCTGAACATAGTCGTCGGTATTATCGGTGGTTTGTTAGGCGGCTGGCTGCTTGGAATCTTCGGAGTGGATGTTGCCGGTGGCGGCTTGATCTTCAGCTTCATCACATGTCTGATTGGTGCTGTCATTTTGCTGACGATCGTGCAGTTCTTCACTCGGAAGAAGTAATCTGCTTTAAATCCGTAGGGCCTGTTGATATTTCGATATCAACAGGCCTTTTGGTCATTTTGGGGTGGAAAAAGCGCTAGACTTGCCTGTGGATTAAAACTATACGAACCGGTTTGTCTATATTGGTGTTAGACAGTTCGTCGTATCTTGAAACAGACCAACCCGAAAGGACGTGGCCGAACGTGGCTGCTAGCGCTTCAGGCAAGAGTAAAACAAGTGCCGGGGCAAACCGTCGTCGCAATCGACCAAGCCCCCGACAGCGTCTCCTCGATAGCGCAACCAACCTTTTCACCACAGAAGGTATTCGCGTCATCGGTATTGATCGTATCCTCCGTGAAGCTGACGTGGCGAAGGCGAGCCTCTATTCCCTTTTCGGATCGAAGGACGCCTTGGTTATTGCATACCTGGAGAACCTCGATCAGCTGTGGCGTGAAGCGTGGCGTGAGCGCACCGTCGGTATGAAGGATCCGGAAGATAAAATCATCGCGTTCTTTGATCAGTGCATTGAGGAAGAACCAGAAAAAGATTTCCGCGGCTCGCACTTTCAGAATGCGGCTAGTGAGTACCCTCGCCCCGAAACTGATAGCGAAAAGGGCATTGTTGCAGCAGTGTTAGAGCACCGCGAGTGGTGTCATAAGACTCTGACTGATTTGCTCACTGAGAAGAACGGCTACCCAGGCACCACCCAGGCGAATCAGCTGTTGGTGTTCCTTGATGGTGGACTTGCTGGATCTCGATTGGTCCACAACATCAGTCCTCTTGAGACGGCTCGCGATTTGGCTCGGCAGTTGTTGTCGGCTCCACCTGCGGACTACTCAATTTAGTTTCTTCATTTTCCGAAGGGGTATCTTCGTTGGGGGAGGCGTCGATAAGCCCCTTCTTTTTAGCTTTAACCTCAGCGCGACGCTGCTTTAAGCGCTGCATGGCGGCGCGGTTCATTTCACGTTGCGTTTCGCGCCTCTTGTTCGCGATTTCTTTGCGGGCCTGTTTTGCTTCGTTGATTTCGGCAGTACGGGTTTTGGTGAGTTCCACGTTTGTTGCGTGAAGCGTTGAGGCGTTCCATGGGGTGAGAATCATCAGGGCGCGGTTTTTGCGTCGTGTCCACAGGAAGATGCGCTTTTCTTTTTGTTTTGCGCGGTAGATGTCGCGCTGCTCTAGGTGGTGCACTTTGAAATCGTCGGTAAGTGGGTATTTGCGTTCCAAAATGACCATCATGATGATTGTTTGGAGGAGCGTCCACAGGTTGTTGCTGACCCAATAGAGTGCGATTGCTGTGGGGAATGGTCCTGTGAGGCCAAGGGACAGTGGGAAGATCGGCGCGAGGATCGACATCACGATCATGAACTTCAGCATGCCGTTAGAGAATCCGGATGCGTAATCGTTGGTTTGGAAGCTGCGGTACATGGACATCGCCATGTTGATTGCGGTGAGGATTGCGGCTGTGATGAACAGTGGCAAAACGAAACTAAGAACTTCCGCCTGCGTGGTGCTCAAATATTTTAGCTGCTCAGTGGGCATCGAAACATAAGCGGGCAGAGGCACATTGCTCACGCGACCAGCGAGGAAAGATTCCACTTCCTCAGGAGTTAGGAAGCCGATCGACTGGAAGACGGGATTTTCCAAACCACCTTCAGGGCGAGCCATGCGGAGAAGTGCCCAGTAAAGACCAAGGACAATCGGTATCTGGATCAGCCCAGGCACACAACCTGCCAGCGGGTTAATGCCGTATTCCTTATTCAAATCATTCTGGCGCTTCTGCAACTCCCGAATGGACGCTTCATCGTACTTTCCCTTGTATTCTTCCCGGAGCGCAGCGCGGTGAGGACGAATATGTGCGGCAGTGCGGCCCGACTTATACATCTGCCAGGTGAAAGGCGCGATAATTGCACGGATCGTGATGACAAGGCCGAAAAGGGAAAAGAACCACGCCAGTGAATCGTCCAAACCCGCAACGTTGTGAAGAAGCAGGTGCCACAGCTTCATCACTCCAGACACCGGGTAAATCAAAATATCGAGCACTATCGTGTTCGCCTTTCCAAACAGGTGGCACTTCACAGCAGTTGAGTGAAGAGAACCGAAGATCTAAAAACACACAATCAAGCAATAATCGCTATTGCTGATCAGATGTACAATGTTTGAGATATGAATTGATCTCATGTGCACTTGTCTCATGGTACGTGTCTGAAAGTACGGGTACCTAAAAGGACGTTGAGATTCGCCTAACAAAGATTTTGGACGAAAACAGTAACGATGACAGCCACGTTAAGCGCGGAATCTTCTCGCAATGGTAAAAAGCCGCGGCCTCGAGTGAGTGTTTCCCAGGTTGTTGGTGAAATCTTGCTCACCGTAGGCATTTTGGCCTTGTTATTCGCATACTATGAGGCCTATTGGACCAACGTGGAATCTGGGAAATTACAAGAATCGGCTGGTCAAAAGCTTGATGAAGACTGGAATGAAGCTCGGGTGAATCCTCGACAAAAGCTCACCCCGGAACTTGGTGAGGCATTTGCCCGGATGTATGTTCCAGCTTTCGGCTCTGACTTCAACTTCGCAGTGATTGAAGGAACCGATGAGGAAGACCTTCTTGCCGGTCCTGGCCGTTATGTGGATTCCCAAATGCCTGGTGAAGCCGGAAACTTTGCAGTGGCAGGCCACCGAGTGGGCAAGGGTGCGCCATTCAATGATCTAGGAAACCTGGAAGTCTGCGATGCGATCGTGGTGGAGACTTACAATTCCTGGGATGTGTACCGCGTGATGCCGATGTCCACCAACGGTGCAGATCGTGCAGCAGAAGCTGCGGATTGCTTCAACGAAAACCAGGTCAGCCGCATGGCTGAAGGTGACTATGTGAATGTGTCCGGACGAAGCATCACCACTCCGGATCGCATCGATGCCACCTACCCCACACCGGGCGTCTTCGACACTGCAGTGCGTGAAGGATCAGAAGCTCTGCTTACCTTGACCACGTGTCACCCGCAGTTCTCCAACGCTGAGCGCATGATTGTGCACGCAATGTTGGTGGAAGAAATCGATAAATCAAGTGGCGAACGCCCTGCAGCTTTGGAGGAAAACTAAATGTATTCACTTCTGTGGCACTATCTTCCAGGACCTTGGTTTGTAAAACTTCTCATCGTATTGGCGCTCATTGTGTTGGTGTTCTTCCTCCTCATGGATGTTGTGTTCCCATGGGTGTCCACACTGATGCCATATAACGATGTGGCCTTCTAATAGTTAGAGACCAAGATTCTGGATTACTTCCTCAGCGATTAACTGCGCTTTGAGGGATTGATCCTGATTGGTGAACACGATGACCGCGGTGGGGCCGTTTTGAACCGCGTAGAGTGCGCCTGAAGTATCGTTTCCACCTCGGCGGCCACCGGACCACCCTGCGGGTTCCTCAGCGGGCTCAGTGGAATCGATGGGGGCTGCCCAATCCACTACCGCGATAGCGTCATCCGTGGTGGCCATATCGCGGACAATCACCGTGAGTTGTGGTTCTTCGGGGTAGGAGTAAAAAACGCAGGAGGGCGTCGAAAAGCGTTCGTCTGTGCCGTAACCCGTGACGCGCTGGCCGTTGGTATCGGCGACCCAGTCGGTGCCCAGGTAGGGGCATGCGGTTTGTGCGGTGCGTTCGACCGCGGGCATCGCGTCGATGGGAAGGCCGTCAGTAATTACTTCCGGGGCTGCCTCGGTGGTGGTCTCTGGGGTTGCTTCAGGTTCCGCCGGGGTACAAGCGGTGAGCATGATGGAAGCAGCGAGGATAGTAGGTAATGTACGACGCATGCAGTCAAGCCTAGATCGTGTGTCGGAAACCGGACGCAATGAGCTCGATGTTGAAACCCTTGTGAAGAAGGGGAATCAACCGGGCGCGATGAGCTATCGCAACAGTATCCACATTTTGACAGCCTCGCTGCTGGTCGTGGGGTTGGGAGCTTCCGCCCGCCTGACGCTGCCGATGTTTGCGCTGTCGTGCGTGCTGTTGTTTGTGTGGGGTTTTCTGTACTTCTATGGATCAACCAAACGCGTAGATTTGAGCCACGGCATGCAGCTGGGCTGGCTGTTTGTGCTGACGCTGGTGTGGATTTTTATGGTGCCGATCGTGCCCGTGTCCATTTATCTGCTGTTCCCGCTGTTTTTCCTCTATCTACAGGTGATGCCTGACGTGAGAGGCATTATTGCGATTTTGGGTGCGACAGCGATTGCGATTGCCAGCCAGTATTCCGTGGGGTTGACCTTTGGTGGTGTGATGGGTCCGGTGGTCTCTGCGATCGTGACCGTGGCTATTGATTACGCGTTCCGCACGTTGTGGCGGGTGAATAATGAAAAGCAGGAATTGATTGATCAGTTGATTGAAACTCGCTCCCAGCTGGCGGTGACGGAACGAAATGCGGGTATTGCTGCGGAACGTCAACGTATTGCGCATGAAATTCATGACACGGTCGCCCAGGGACTCTCCTCCATTCAAATGCTGCTGCATGTCTCTGAACAGGAGATTCTCGTTGCTGAGATGGAAGAGAAGCCAAAGGAGGCGATCGTGAAGAAGATGCGCCTTGCCCGACAAACAGCCTCCGACAATCTCAGTGAGGCTCGCGCGATGATTGCGGCGTTGCAACCGGCAGCGCTGTCTAAAACCTCCTTGGAAGCAGCACTTCACCGCGTCACAGAACCGTTGTTGGGTATTAATTTTGTGATTTCTGTCGACGGTGATGTTCGCCAACTGCCCATGAAAACTGAAGCCACCCTTCTGCGAATTGCTCAAGGTGCGATCGGAAATGTGGCGAAACATTCAGAGGCGAAAAACTGCCACGTGACACTAACCTACGAAGACACAGAAGTACGCCTTGATGTGGTTGATGACGGTGTGGGTTTTGAGCCTTCGGAAGTGTCCAGTACCCCCGCTGGCCTTGGCCATATCGGCTTAACCGCATTGCAGCAGCGTGCGATGGAATTGCACGGCGAAGTTATAGTGGAATCTGCATATGGGCAGGGTACTGCGGTATCTGCAGCATTGCCGGTGGAGCCACCAGAGGGGTTTGTCGGGGCGCCGGTTTTGGCAGATTCGGACTCAAGTGCTACAGGCGAGGTTGAACTAAGTTCTCCAACTGACGATGAGTAAGGCTAGACTAAAGTACGATTCATCTGCTCATCGATACTCTTGAAGGCGCATTTTCATTCGAAACGAAGTGCGCCATTGGGAAGGACCTAGTTCAAACAATGATTCGCGTGCTGCTTGCTGATGACCACGAAATCGTGAGGCTCGGACTCCGAGCTGTGCTGGAAAGCGCCGAGGACATTGAAGTGGTGGGCGAAGTCTCCACCGCCGAAGGTGCGGTGCAGGCAGCCCAAGAAGGCGGAATCGACGTCATCTTGATGGACCTCCGATTCGGCCCCGGCGTCCAAGGAACCCAGGTTTCCACAGGCGCAGACGCCACCGCAGCCATCAAGCGAAACATCGATAACCCGCCAAAAGTCCTGGTCGTGACCAACTACGACACCGACACAGACATCCTCGGCGCAATCGAAGCCGGCGCACTGGGCTACCTGCTCAAAGACGCCCCACCGAGCGAACTCCTGGCAGCAGTACGATCCGCAGCAGAAGGTGACTCCACACTGTCACCCATGGTTGCGAACCGCCTGATGACTCGCGTGCGCACCCCCAAAACCTCACTCACCCCACGTGAACTGGAAGTTCTCAAGCTGGTTGCCGGTGGATCCTCCAACCGCGACATTGGCCGTATCCTCTTCCTCTCAGAAGCCACGGTGAAATCCCACCTCGTGCACATCTACGACAAGCTCGGCGTGCGGTCACGTACCTCCGCTGTCGCAGCCGCACGTGAGCAGGGGCTGCTGTAGCGGGGGTTGCTGCAAGGCTTTAGGTATCCGCGCCGGGGTTGGCCTACGGGAGCATCCCGAGGCTTTAGCAGGGGCACGGGCTCTGGCTTGGGCTGAGTCAGGGGCGCGGCCAATGCTTTCCGACGCGTGTCTCCACGGCTTTATTTAGTTTTTCAAGAAGTTTGACGAAGGTGCGTAGATCCTCTTCGGGCCAGTCTGAAAGTAACTCGGCATATTTTTCTTGGCTGGATGTGCGTTCCTCGTTGAGCAGTTCATTGCCGAGGTCGGTGGGGTGGAATTTCCGAGCGATTCCACCGTCGGGATCTGGGATGCGTTCGACAAATCCTTTGGTTAGTAGGGCTTTTGTCTGACGGTTAAGGGTAGATGCGTCTAGGCCGGTGATGGCGCTGAGTTCGCCGATGGTGGAGGGGCCACGTAACTGGAGCAGCGTGAGTAGGTTGTAGCCGCTGGAATCGAGGACGCCAGCATTCGTACCTGCTTGGCCGGTGTATTGATTCCGGTGACGGGCGAAGATGGTGGATTCGTATTCCAAGGCCGCGATGGGGTCGGTGCTCATGGCTCTCCAGTTTGCCAGCTATTGCATCTTGCACAAAATGTGTACCATACACATAATGTCATCGAGTCCTCCCGAATCAGCCACACCACAGATCAAATACGGCCTGCTGGTGGTCACTCTCGCCTCAGCTGGTATCACTGTTTCCCTAGCGCAGACCCTGGTTATTCCGATCATTGGTCGGTTGCCCGAGATCTTCAACACCACGGCTGCTAATGCCTCTTGGATCATTACTGTGACGCTGTTGGTGGGCGCAGTGGCGACTCCTGTGATGGGCAGGCTTGCAGATATGTACGGCAAGAAAAAGATGATGCTCATCTCACTTGTCCCGTTCATTCTTGGATCAGTGATCTGCGCTGTGTCGGTGGATTTGATTCCGATGATCATCGGCCGTGGTTTTCAGGGGCTTGGCTCTGGCCTGATTCCTCTTGGCATTTCTCTCATGCATGATTTGTTGCCCCGGGAGAAAGCAGGGTCTGCCATTGCTTTGATGAGTTCTTCCATGGGCATTGGCGGTGCACTCGGTCTACCGCTGGCTGCTGCTATTGCCCAGTTTGCGTCCTGGCGGGTGCTGTTCTGGTTCACCGCTCTGGTAGCGCTTACAGTTGGCGCGGTCATTTGGAAGGCGATTCCTGCTAGACCCAGGATCGTGAGGAGTGGCGGCTTTGATTATTTCGGTGCTCTCGGCCTTGCAATGGGACTTATCGCATTGTTGCTCGCGGTGTCCAAGGGATCAGAATGGGGCTGGAGAAGTGCCCTGACCATTGGGTTATTCGTGGCAGCGCTGGTGATTTTGGTGGGTTGGGGCTGGTTCGAAACCCGCCAGAAATCCCCTTTGATTGATCTGCGCACCACTATTCGGGCGACCGTGTTGATGACAAATATTGCGTCCATCCTCATCGGTTTCACCATGTATGGAATGAATCTGATCCTGCCTCAGGTCATGCAGCTGCCTGTAATTCTGGGCTACGGTCTAGGCCAGAGCATGCTTCAGATGGGCATCTGGCTGATCCCGATGGGTCTAGGCATGATGTTGATTTCGAATGCAGGTGCAGCCATTAGCGCTGCTCATGGTCCTCGTGTGACGCTGACAATTGCGGGTGTTGTGATCGCAGTCGGTTATGCACTTACTGCCACAGTGTTGTTCACTATCGGCAACCGCACACCGGGAGGAGATGCAGACAACGCACTTATTTTGACCACCCTGGTGCTGTTCTCAGTGTGTAGTCTCGTGGTCGGTATCGGCATTGGCCTGGCATTTGGTTCCATGCCTGCCTTGATCATGGGTGCCGTACCAGCCACGGAGAAAGCCGCAGCGAATGGTTTCAACTCTCTTATGCGTTCACTGGGCACCACCGGCTCATCAGCTGTCATCGGTGCAGTGTTGGCCGGAATGATGAGTGGCGGAGTACCCACCTTAGGGGGATTCATGACCACTCTGATCATCGGATGCTGCGCCGCGCTTGTGGCTGCGGTCATCTCCTATTTCATCCCCACCACAACCACTGTGGTGGAAGCAAAATAATCCCGGCAGCGACTCGACCAGCAGCTACTTGTCCAGTAGTCGATCCTGAATCTGATCTGACACCTGGTTCAGATCACGACTGATCGACTGGTGCGCACGGTTCCTCTGCTGTGGAGACATGAACTCAGAGTTATTCGCAGCAGCCTCGAGCTCATTGAGACGCTCTTCAACATCGCGTACAAAGCCAGCAGGGAGGCTGGAGTTCTTTGCGGTTTCGCGAACACCTTGAATACGAGCCTTCAGCGCTGCTGCGTGACCTGCGAATTGGCTAAGCTGCTCCGCGGTGACACCTGCACGACGGGCACGTCCCTTAACAACCTGATCGCGTGCTTCGGTGGAGAGTCGATAAATAATAGGCAGCAGTAGTGGAGTGAGCACACGTGCGGTGCCAGCCCAGCGCTTCACCTTGTCTTTGTTTAGGCGTCCTTGGCGCTTTTGCTCAAGGATATTTTTGGCCATCTTCAGCTCATGCTTGTTGCGCTTCTTCAGGCCCTTTTCTTCAACCTTGAGCAGATTCTTTTCCTGCTGGACAAGAAGCTTCTCGCGCTTGAGATCTAGCTTTGCTTTGTTTTTCGCCTCAGTTTTTACTTTTGCCTCGGCTGCTTTGATCTCAGCTTTGGTCTTCGCGCGTGCGGCTCGGATGGCTTCGAAGATGCCCATTATCGTCTCAACTCTTTCATCGGTCGGTTATTTCTCGACTTCTCGATTCAACTTTACCCACGATGTTGCAATAAGCTCATGTCATTGTGGGAAGAATGCAATCGGAACGGTTAACGCCAAGTGATCTGGTGGGATGTAGGTACCGTCAGGTCCAGCGCATAAATTTCCCAGAAATCTCTCCTTTACCTGCAACAATGCAGCGCAGGGCCCGCCGTGAGGTTGGGTTGACGGAAGTTTTGGATCGTCTCCCAGAGCAGCCCAAAAAGCGGGGCCGAATTCCTTTCACCAGGGCAGATCTAGACAATGATGCTGAATTGGCGGAGTTTGAAACCCTCGAAGCAATTGCAGCCGGCGACACCTTGATTACCGGCGCAGTGTTCACGGGCACCCTCGAAGGGGTGGCATGGGAAGTGCAAGTGGATGTCTTGGTGCGCAACCCTGATGGAAGCTACATGCCCGTGATGGTGAGCAATCACCGTGTCGCCCGTCCGGATCCGCACAAAACTATGCAGGGCATTGCCGTCACCCGCCTCGGTTTGGGTCAGCCGCTAGAGCTCAAGGCAACGCTGCGCCACCACACGATCGATGGCTATCGCCTCACCCTCGCGTTGATGGGTTTGGAGGAAGCTGGAGCAGCACCCGAGTCTTCGATCGGCGCCGTCGTGGGACAGGACCGCGATTGGGCATACCTAGTGGATGTCACCCGCTACGCCCCTGCAGCTCACCGCGCGTTGCTGACCCCGGCGCCGACAGCACCTCGACGGGTAAAAGAGTGCGCAACCTGCAGATTCTGGCCCAAATGCGAACCAGAACTCAAAGCCGCCGATGACATCAGCCTCTTCCTCACCGGCGACCGCGCAGACACCTACCGCGAAAAAGGCATCAACACCACAACAGCGCTTATCGACGCCAACCTCGGCGAAATCTCCCACGTCGCTGCCGCCTGGCGCGCCGAAATCCCCGTCCTTCGACGCGAGGCGCACACCAGCGCCCCACGTTTCGATGTGGAAATCGACGTCGATGTGGAAGCCTACCTAGATTTAGGTGCCTATTTGTGGGGAGCTTGGGACGGCAAAACGTACATACCTTTTGTCATTTGGTCCGATCTCGGTGAGGCTGCCGAAGGTGAGAACTTTGCTCGCTTCTGGTCCTGGCTGAAATCGCGCCGGGACAAAGCTCGCCAGCAGGGACAAACCTTCGGTGTGTTCTGCTATGCCAGCAACGGCGAAAACCACTGGATGCTCTCCACTGCTCGCAGATTCTTCGGCAAAGTCAAAGGTGTGCCCGACGAGCAAGAAATCCGCAGCTTCATTAGCTCTGACCAATGGAATGACATGTTTGCTGTCGCGCGCTCCCAACTTGTTGGCCCCGGTGGTTTAGGTCTGAAACAACTCGCGCCGGCAGCTGGATTCCATTGGGAGGAAGAAGACTTCGCAGGTGAAGATAGCCTCCACGCATATCTCATTGCTTCCACGGCTGCCGAACCAGAAGCTGAGGCCGCTCGTGCTCAATTGCTCAGCTACAACGGCGATGATTGCAGGGCCACCGCAGCGGTTCGCCATTGGCTTCGACAAGGTGCGCGCACGGCACCTGTGCTGGGGAATATTTAAACCAAGGAAGGATTCTCCAGAGCCGTCCTTGGTCTCAAATGCACAGTTTTCGCGGGTCGAAGTGTGCGATTGAGACCAAGGCGGGGAGTTTTTCAGCAGCCCTTGGTTAATTCGGAGCCGCAACCTTTACTTCCAGATCCATTCCTTGCGCGCGGTGCCCAGCGATGGTGCACCAGCCGTCCATGTCTTCGGAAATATCGCCGACGGTCACCGTAATTTCATCACCTGGCGCCACACGTCCGGTTTGCACACCGTTGGCAAATTTCAGATCGTGCACCATGTCGTCTTCGTTGAGCATCGTGACTTCGAGTGATTTACCAGCAGGCACTTCAATCACATCAGGGATAAACACCATGTCACCTGCGGTAATGGTCACAGCATAGACGTCTTCATTTGAGCTTGCCACCGGCGCAACACCGGGGTTGAGCCCACCGAATGCTGCCAAAATCAGGGCAAGCACAGAGATTCCCGCGGTAATTTGATTGAGTCGAGGCTCCTCCGGCGGAGTAATTGGTTCGCGCTTTTTGGTGATCACTCCGCGCTGCGCCCGCACAGCCTTGGGCAGCAGAATGACAAAAACTGCCAACGCTCCGATACTCAGCAGAGACACCACGACGCGCAGCCACGAATTGTCGGTGAGCAGCCAAATCGCCAGGCCACCGTTGATCAGCGTCCACCTAAACAGCCCCGCAGTGTTTAAAATGTGCGTTCCAGTCCGCACCGCGCTCGCGCCGCCACCCATCGTCGACGGCAGTAGATAACTCATCACACCGATCAGAAGCTGCGCGCCAAAGCCGATGACCAGCGCAATCGTGGGAACTTCCACATGGTAAAGCTCGCCGTCATGCATCACCGCCTGCACCGCCAGCCACACAAGCGTGCCCACGAGCCAAAGGGGTGCGGTGGTGGAGGTGGACGTCGAAAAGCTTAAATTGCTTATCGACGCCTTCCCCCACCCCACCATGGCCAGCAACCATGCTGCCACGTACGCGGCCAGGCCTGTGGCGGCGACATAGCCGTTGTTGAGCAGGATGCCCGTGACGATGATCGGCAGGCTCACCGCCATGATCCCCACAGACCACGGGGTGAAATTGTGGCGAATTTTGGTGCGCCAAATCGCGGCGAACAGCACCGACAGCGAACCGAGCGCAGCAAATCCCACGAAACCTAGAAAATTAATCACCGTGTGGGTGAGAAGGACTCGTTCCTGGAGATGTCCCGACAGCTCCTTGGACAACAACGCTCCGGCAAATGCGCCAAACGGCAGGCAGCACGCGCTGGCAACATACGCGATCACTGCCGACGCGAAAGGCTGACCGCGTTTTGCGCTCCGGAACTGTGATGCCAAACTGCCTGCGTGCCACGCCAAAGCACCGCCCACAATCGTCGCGCCGACACTGGTGACGATCCACTGACCGATCATCTGCCCAATAATCGTGACGATAATTCCCACATTCAGCACCCGAATTTTCAGTAGCTGCGCAGGGCGTTTCGATTCCTCAAGCTTTAAATGCAGAAACTTTTCCGTGAAATGCTGCGACCACACCACAATCGAATTGGTGATGGCACCAAGGGTGAAAAGGTGAATGAGAACCCAACGGTATTCCGGCAGGAGCGGGTGGATTATTCCGGCGATTACCAGAACCATCAACCAAATCGATACTGGTCTACTAGCTTTTCTGTGCCAAGTCCGACTGCTCCATGTGGAATCGCTTCTCATGGATTCAACAATAGCGCCGATTTAAACACGGACAAACTCGTATTAATTGGCGTTGCGGGCAAGCCTTGCCAGCGTCACACAAATCGCCAGCACTCCGCAAAGAAGCAGAATCAACCAGCCAATGAACGCCAACCACGGCAAATGCGTAAACGCGAATCCAGAAACCCAACCAATCACCGAGGATCCCACGTAATAACAGAACAAATACATGCTGGAGGCTTCCGCGCGATCCTTCGTTGCGATGATTCCGATCCATCCCGAAGCACTGGAATGCAGTGCGAAAAATGCCGCGGTAAACACAAACAGGGCAACCAACGTGACCCACAAATTATTAATCCCCATCAGTGCCATCGACGCGATCATCGTCAGACTCAAGAAAATAACCGTTGACCCATTGCCGATCTTCTCCCTCAACGCACCCGCCTGGGTGGAACTCCAGGTCCCGGCCAGATACATGATGAACACCGCACCAACCAGCACTTCACTCAGCCCAAACTGATCAATCATGCGGAAACCCAAATAGTTGTACAGCGACACAAAAGTACCCATGCCCAAAAACGCAGTACCAAAAAGCAACGCCAAACGAGGATTCCGCCAATGAGCAGCCATCGCCGAAATCTCATGGCGCAGATTGATATTCTTCGGCTGGAATTTCCGCTGCTTGGGAAGCAACACCACCATGATTACGCCGAAGATCAGCGCAGCGATAGAACTTCCCAGCAGTGCGTTTTGCCAATGAGTTACTTCAAGTAGTCCCGCCGGAATCATACGTCCAGTGAGCCCGCCGACAGTATTTCCCGCGATGTAAATTCCCATCGCATGCCCAATATCCTTGGGGTGAATTTCCTCAGACAACCAGGTCATCGCCACCGCTGGAGTGCCAGCAAGCAGCGCACCTTGGAGACCTCTGAGCAGGATGAGAGCAGTAATATTGGGGACAAGCGGCAAAATTAATCCCACGATGATGGCCAACGTGAGTGAAATTGTCAGCACCCGACCGCGACCAAATTTCTCCGAAAGTATCGACGCCGGAACAATACACAGCGCCAACATTCCAGTCGTAGCCGACACCGTCAGCGCGGACTCAGTGGGCGTAATTCCCAACTCTTCCGTCATGGTGGGAAGCAATGCCTGCGTGCAATAAAGACCATTGAAAGCAGCAAGACCGGCGGCCAGCATCGCAAACACAGCGCGCTTGTAATTGCGTGTTCCTCGCTCGATGCCTTCGTGGCCTTCGTGGCCTTCGTGTGCCTCGACCTTGCTATCTATTGCTTGGCTCATGGAGTTCATCATGCGCCAACAGCAAATATTAGTAAAATGTTAGAAATAGCTGTTTTTGATTCACTTTGTGCATGTAGGCTGTGACCATGGGCAACGACGGCGGAGACCTGCGAATCGACGACCTACGCAGCTTCATTTCAGTCGCTCAATCAGGCCACCTCACCGAAACTGCCGAAAGATTAGGCATCCCGCAGCCCACACTTTCCAGACGAATCAGCCGAGTGGAAAAACACGCAGGCACCCCACTTTTCGACCGCGCCGGCCGCAAACTCGTCCTCAACCAACGAGGCCACGCCTTCCTCAACCACGCCAGCGCCATCGTCGCAGAATTCAACTCCGCCGCAACTGAAATCAAACGCCTCATGGACCCAGAAAAAGGCACAATCCGACTGGACTTCATGCATTCCTTGGGCACTTGGATGGTCCCCGAACTTATCCGAACATTCCGCGCCGAACACCCCAACGTAGAATTCCAACTCCACCAAGCGGCAGCAATGCTCCTGGTAGATCGTGTTTTGGCTGATGAAACTGACCTCGCATTAGTTGGCCCCAAACCTGCCGAGGTTGGTACCTCTTTAGGGTGGGCGCCACTGCTTCGTCAACGACTTGCCCTAGCTGTTCCCGCAGATCACCGGCTTGCCTCCTTTTCTGGCCAAGGAGAATTGCCGTTGATTACTGCGGCGGAAGAACCTTTCGTGGCGATGCGAGCAGGTTTCGGCACCCGACTCCTCATGGATGCATTAGCCGAAGAAGCCGGTTTTGTTCCCAATGTGGTTTTCGAATCCATGGAACTCACCACCGTCGCAGGGCTTGTCAGCGCAGGTCTCGGCGTTGGTGTGGTTCCGATGGATGATCCGTACCTTCCCACAGTGGGAATCGTGCAACGCCCACTTAGTCCACCCGCTTATAGGGAACTAGGTTTGGTGTGGCGACTCAACGCGGGGCCGGCACCTGCGGTGGATAACTTCCGGAAGTTCGTGGCGGGATCGAGGTATGCATTAGAAGAGGGCTGAGCTGTAAGTGTCGTGGGTGCCGTTTTAAGGGGTTGAGTTTTCCCGATGACTAGGAGTTGGTCCAGATTGTGCGTTAGGGGCCCCTAGGGGCGATTCTGGGGCTGGTGTTTTTGTGGCCATGGGGGTTGGTGTTAATCCTGGAGGCTTGCTGCAAGATTGCTGTTAAACTTCTCGTCACGGATCGCTTGGGAAGCCTGGAAATCGAACGAGTTTTTGCATGATCTCTATGGATTGGCGCGAATTTTCGATCGGGAATTGGCGATTTCGCTCTGGCCGGGGACGAAAATTTGCAACCCGGGGCTTGCCACAGCTGGCCTAGCGATCGGGATCGGCGAAAAGTACTTACTGCCCGGCAACAGTGTGTGGATTCACCATTTTTCGCCGGATGCCCGCCGGAAATGGTGAATCCTAACGCTACCCAGTTGAAGACTCCAAAAAGGGCATCAAAAAACCACCCTGGAAAAACCAGAGTGGTTATTGCACGTACTAAAAATGCTTACTTGGAAGCTGCTGCGAAGCGTGCTGCTGCGTCGTCCCAGTTGAAGACGTTCCAAACAGCCTTGACGTAATCTGCCTTAACGTTCTTGTACTGCAGGTAGAAAGCGTGCTCCCACATATCGAGCATCAGAACTGGGGTGATGTCGACGGAGATGTTGCCCTGCTGGTCGGTGAGCTGCTCGATAACCAGGCGACCGGAGATGTGGTCGTAGCCGAGAACTGCCCAGCCGGAGCCCTGCAGGCCGAGTGCTGCGGAGTTGAAGTGATCCTGGAACTTAGCGAAAGAACCGAAGTCGCGGTTGATAGCCTCAGCCAGTTCGCCGGTAGGCTCGCCACCACCGTTAGGGGAGAGGTTCTTCCAGAAAACGGAGTGGTTGGTGTGTCCACCGAGGTTGAATGCAAGGTTCTTGGACAGTGCGCGGATCTGGTCAGGGTTGGTGCCCTCTTCGCGTGCCTTCTCTAGTGCCTCGAGTGCTGCATTTGCGCCTGCAACGTAGGTTGCGTGGTGCTTGGAGTGGTGAAGCTCCATGATTTCAGCGGCGATGTGTGGCTCGAGAGCGTCGTATGCGTAGTCGAGTTCTGGGAGTTCGTATACAGCCATGGGTAAAAAATCCTTTCGTAGGTTTCCGCACCGAGCATATACATCTTTTGAAAATCCGTCAGATGGCGCTTCGCAAAAGTACTTGGTGCGACACCTCCCAATGATAGGCCTTTTTGTTGATATTGCAACGAAATTTTTCAGCCGACCTATTTATCGGGTAGCGGGTCACAAGCCCGGAATAATTGGCAGCTAAGTAGGGTTGAAGGGCATAAGGCTTCCTCAATTTTCGAAAGGAACATTCCTGTTATGGCATGGTTTTTCGCACCCGAACCCGTGATGGTTACCGCTGATGAGGCGCTTAAAGGTGGCAGGCATCCTGTTTTAGAAAATCCTGCGCCGCACACTGTGTTGGGAACTCCTGTGACTGGTCCGTGGAAAGAAGGCCAGCAGCGAATTTGGATTGGCCTTGGTTGTTTCTGGGGTGTGGAGCAAATGTATTGGCAGATGGATGGCGTTGAGGGAACTTCGGTTGGTTACGCCGGCGGTTTCACCCCTAATCCCACTTATCGCGAGGTGTGTTCTGGGCGCACCGGCCACACTGAAATCGTGGAGGTTGTTTACGATCCTTCGAAGATTTCCCTCGAGCAGCTTGTTGCCCGCGGCCTGGAAGCACACGATCCGACTCAGGGTTTCCGCCAGGGTAACGATGTGGGAACGCAGTACCGCTCTGCTTATTACACCGAGAACGAAGAGGACGCTGCGCGCGTAAAAGCCGTGGTCGATGCCTATGGTGAGACGCTGAAGCAGCACGGTTTTGGTGAAATCACCACGGAAATCGGTGTCATTAGCCCGTCTGACTACTTCCTCGCCGAGGATTACCACCAGCAATACCTGGACAAGAATCCCGATGGCTACTGCCCTCATCACTCCACGGGCATCCCGTGCGGGGTAGAAGCTTAAAAGATTTTTGCTTTTCGACGCATCCCTCCACCTCGGATTACGCCTGAGGCATGACTATCGTCGCGCTTCTTTCCGACCTGGACAACACGCGTAGCTACCGCGAAGAACTGTACTAGTTCTTCCATCAGCACCCGCAGTTGTCTTTGCAAGAGTTCGAAACATCCAACGCATTGGTGACACCGGTGTTGTCGCGGTGATCAGCAATGGGGAAGGTCCGGTTGTTGCGCTTCGTGGCGACATTGATGCGTTGCCCATGGCGGAGCGATCCGGCAAAGAATACGCAGCAACCGGAGTGACACAGGTGGATAACACCACCGGTCAAGAAACTCCGGTGGCGCATACCTGTGGCCACGATGTGCATATTTCATCACTGTTGGGTGCGGTGCAGGCGTTCAATTCTCATCGGGAATTGTGGAACGGAACGTTGATGGCCGTTTTCCAGCCAGCGGAAGAGACGGCAGCTGGTGCGAGGATGATGGCGGATCAGGACAACGCGCCGGGAAATCACTCTCCAGCGTTCGCGCCAGATATGCAGCCAACTCTTGATCGTGGTGTGGAAGCGCTGGTTGTAGCTGCTTCTGCGTGGCTAGTAAAATAATTGGCTAATGAATCCTTTTCTTTCGGACACGTTGATTGTCCAGCAGACCTCTTCCTTCCTGTCTAACAACTTTGAGATCTACAATCCAGACGGCGAAGTTGTTATCAGAATCAAAACTGAAGGGTCGTTGGGCTCTCGGCTGGTCAAGGGCGACCGCAGATTCACACTGGAAGACGCCTTCGGCACCCCATTGATGCAGGTGCGCGATCCCATGAACTTTGTTCGCGACACCTATGAAATTGATGATCCAAATGGCAATCCCATTGCTCATGTGCGGAAGCGTTTCACCTTCTTCAACAAGCGGATGGACATCGAACTACCAGGTGACCGCGTTATTGAAATGCACGGTAACTTCCTTGGATTTGAATTTGAGTTCCGCATGGGCGATCGGATTCCTGCGAAAGTAACCCGAAAATGGTCCGGCGCTGGCAACGGATACCTAGGCCGAAGCACCTACGCCCTTATTTTCGATGAAGAAGCCCCTGATGAAATCAGAAAAGTCATCATTGGAGGCATGGTCGCGCTAGATCTGATCCGGGAGAAGGAACGTAATTAAGCCACCCCCGTTTCATGTCTAGAGAGTGAACACTATTAGGCGCTCGGATTAAATGACGAGGTGGCTTAAGGGACTTCGCAGCCTACTTGAGAGATTTTGACAGATAACTAATAACCTCCACTTGGTCGTACTAATCTAACTTAATCTCTCCCTAGGAGTTCTCCCATGGCTTCACGCCGTTTCCGTATGATGCTCACCGCAAGCATCACCGCAGCTTCCCTTGGTTTTTCCCTCACCCCAGCAATCGCCGATGAAGCTGTAACCGTTGCTACGGCACCCTCCGTCGGATTCGATTCCGGCGTCGAACGCGATGCACCATTCACCGCAGTTCCACACGACGTAGTTCTCGGCGTTGGAGCGACCCAGTCCGAGCTCATTTTCAACTGGATCACCGCGCAGGGCCTAACCGGCCAGGTTGCACAGATCTCCCTGGACGATACCTTCGCATCCCCAATCACCGTTGATGCAGTTTCTGAAAACGTCAGCATCGTGAACACCGAAGGCGATTCCCGCGACCGAGCTGAAGGTGAATACGTTGAATACCGCGATGGCGCAGTCAACCGCGCAACCGTAGATAGCCTCGCAGAAAACACCACCTACTCCTACCGCGTCGGCTCCGAAGCTGACGGCTGGTCCGAAGTGCAAACCTTCAACACCGGCACCTACGGTGACAACTGGAACTTCCTCTTCTTCGGCGACACCCAGCTGTACAACACCCACTCCAACCGTGCAGAAGAAGTCCAGAACTGGGCAAACAACCTGGAACGCGCCACCATCGAAAACCCAGGAACCTCCTTCATCCTCTCCGCGGGTGATCAGGCAAACCACTCCAGCTGGGACGAGCACTCCGCATACATCTCCCCAGAAACCCTGCGCAACTACCGTCTGGCCGTGAACAATGGAAACCACGACCAGTACAACTACGACGCCTACAACGCGATGTACCCACGCCCTAACCAGGTCGATGAGAACTACTTCTTCGAGTACAACAATGCACTCTTCCTGTCCCTGGACTCCAACGACTACTTGGACATCGACGACGACATCGCATTCCTTCGCGACACCGTCGCAGCACACGGTGACGACAAGGACTGGATCGTCCTGACCTACCACCATTCCACTTTCTCCCAGGCCTACCACATGGATGACGCTCGCATTAAGTACCAGCGCGAACGCCTCACCCCAGTGATCTCTGAACTGAACGTTGACTTGGTTCTCGGTGGACACGACCACATCTACACCCGCTCCCACCTGATGAACGGCTTCACCCCAGTCGATGCAGGCCGCGAAGCAGTTGTCGGTGAAACTCTGAACCCTAAGGCCGGCGAAGTTGTTTACCTTGCAACCAACTCTTCCTCAGGCTCCAAGTTCTACGACTTCTACGACTTCCAGCTCGGCCAGCGTTACGACACCGGACTGGATTTCCAGGAAACCGTCGATCAGAAGAAGATCCGCACCTACACCGCAGTCTGGAACCAGGACCAGGTTCAGGACTACACCAACGTTGAACTGACCCCAGAAGGCCTGACTGTGACCACTAAGGACGCAGTCTCCGGCGAGCTGGTTGACCAGTTCACCCTGAGCAAGCAGGACCGCGACGAAGAATCTGAAGTCCCAGTTGAAGATGACAAGGACGGAGACAACGCGACCGGCTCCTCCAACCTTGGTCTAGCTGCTATCTTGGCTCCAGTTCTGGCCATCTTCGGTTTCGTCGGTGGACTCTTTGTTGGCGGCGGCTCCCTCGCTGAGTTCTTTGCCAACCTCGGCGTGAAGATGCCTTTCTAATACTGTCTGAGATTCAAGCACCCGCGTTCATTGCGAATGTGGGTGCTTTTGCAATTGGTAGGGCCTGGTCGGCAGAAAACTAATTAGTATTGGGAATATAAAGTGGTCTTGTTCAATTATTTCCAAGGGGTATTGTGCCTCGAGATTTTGAGTCGGCCTTCTCGTTGCTGAAGGATTTGATTCCTTTTGATGCTGCTCAGCTTCTTCATTTAGAAAGAGGCAAGCGCCCACAAGAGGTGTTTCGGACAGGATATTCCTCTAATACTGCTTGGGCTTTGGCACATATGTTTCCTGAGGAGTATCCAGTGGGGTTTACTAACAAAGCTAGCGCTGAGGCGCCTCTGCCTCCCCCAATTTCTACGTCGACCATCAGAGGCGAATACATTCGGGGGAATTTTCCGAGACGATGTCGCAGCTGGGCGAGTGGCACTTGTCCCAGAAGCAGAGCGTTCCACCATGTTGGGTGAACCGATGTCAAAAAAACTAGGGATTCAAGAGGAGATCCGAGAGAAGGTCCAAGGGCCTTCTGAAAAATCAGAGTTAGCGTCTGATCGAACTGAATAAAAGTCCAAAAAGTGGGGCACCAATTATTCAATAATTGGTGCCCCAACTTTTGGAGTTATTTATTAAGGGTTGGATGCTATGCGGCTGATTCTGTAAAAGTGAATTGAAGTCCTAGGTGGGATGCGAGGCTTTCAAGTGTGGAAAAAGTGGGATTGGCGAGGCCACGTTCAATCTTGCTTATTTCTGCCTGTTGGACTCCAGAAGCTTCAGCAAGTTGAACTTGGGTGACTCCTCGTTGTTTCCGAGCCTTGACTAGTTTTTGGCCAAGAGCTTTTCGTGAGGCGAGTTCTTGAGTGATTAGCGCGGAAGCGTCCTCGTAATCTTGCTTAGCTTCTTTACTCCATGTTGACTTCTCTGATTGTGCTAGAGAACTAAAACTCTTTAATGACATGTTGCTGACTCCTATTGCCAATTCGCGAGACAAGTAAAAGCACAAATCCAAATATATGTTTTGACACATATTCTATCAATGGTCACTGTTTGGCTTTCCATGCTTTGAGGACTTTTCGGGCTCGCTTAATTTCAGTTTCTTGGCGCTTCTTTGAAGAGTCTCGCTGTTTGTTATATCCGCCGAGTAGCAAGACAATCTTCTTTCCATGAAAAGTACAAAATACCCGAAGCAACACCGGTGAGTTTTCTCCAGCGTTGAGGGCTAGTTCTGAGCCTGAATTTCTAGTGAGGTTCTTGAGATTTTTTTACGGTATGTCTAATCCTAATTTCGTAAAGGCCCTGGCCCAGCGCTTTTCCCCATTCAGTCTGGCAAATGTTAATGCCTAGAGGAGTTAGAATATTTTCGATGGTCAAGATAACTGCAGCGCGCTCGTGTTCCTTTAGAGAGTTGAAGAATTTTGGGAAATCACCATCTTCGTCGTAGTGGACAGTCCAAGTATTTTCCGTGAAGTCACTCATGTTTCCTCTAAACTGGGTCGACTGCAGAACACACGGTTGTGGGGTGGGAAAGGTTTGTGGCTTTTCTCCTAAGAGTAGATGTCCCAAATTGAAAGTGCTGATTTCAACATTTTTTGACTGAATATGCCGATTGCAAGAAACGAGAAGGTGCCCATCCAAACGGATGGGCACCTTTTAATAGCTAAGGAGAGAAACTTTTAAATCTCCGCCGCTGCAGAACGAGTTGCGTCAGAAACTGGAACCATCTTGGCCAGCTGGGTGACGTGGCGTGGCTCGAGTTCTTCGAGGGAGGAAACACCGAGGAGAGCCATGGTGCGGGTGATCTCGCTGCGGAGAATGGCGATGGTGCGGTCGACGCCTTCGCGGCCTCCGGCCATGAGTCCGTAGAGGTAGGCACGACCGATGAGGGTGAAGTCAGCGCCCATGGCTACGGCTGCGACGATGTCGGCGCCGTTCATGATGCCGGTGTCGATCATGATGGTTGGTTCAGATCCGACTTCCTTGCGTACCTGTGGCAGGAGGTGGAATGGGACTGGTGCGCGGTCGAGTTGACGGCCACCGTGGTTGGAGAGGATGAGGCCGTCGACGCCTTGGTCGAGGAGTTTGACGGAGTCTTCAACGTTCTGGACACCCTTGACTACGAGCTTGCCTGGCCACATTTCACGGATGACCTTGAGGTCTTCGTAAGAAATGGTGGGATCCATCGCGGAGTTGAGGAGGTCGCCCACGGTTCCGCCGGTCGAGGAAAGGGATGCGAACTCAAGGGTTGGGGTGGTCAGGAAGTCGATCCACCACCATGGGCGTGGGATTGCATTGAGCACGGTGGATGGGGTCAGCTGTGGCGGGATGGAGAATCCGTTGCGGGAATCGCGGATGCGGTAGCCGGCGATGGGGGTATCCACGGTGAACATCAGGGTGTCGAATCCTGCTTTGGCTGCGCGTTCGACGAGGCCGTAGGAGATTTCGCGGTCGCGCATGACGTAGAGCTGGAACCAGTTTCGGCCGTTGGGGTTGGTGGCCTTGACGTCTTCGATGGAGGTAGTGCCCAGGGTGGACAGGGTGAAAGGAATTCCTGCAGCGCCTGCAGCTCCGGCACCTGCGATTTCACCTTCGGTCTGCATGAGGCGGGTGAAGCCGGTTGGTGCGATGCCGAATGGCATGGAGGAGGTTCCGCCCAGGATTTGGGTGGTGGTGTCTACGTGTTCTGCAGGCTTGAGGATGTCTGGGTGGAATTCGATGTTTTCGAATGCTTCACGTGCGCGTGTGATTGAGAGTTCGGCCTCGGCTGCGCCGTCGGTGTAGTCGAACGCGGCAGCTGGGGTGCGTCGTTTAGCAATTTTACGCAGGTCGTAGATGGTGAGCGCGGAGTCTAGGCGTCGTTTCTTGCCGTTGAGCTCTGGCTTTTTGAACTTCATGAGTTCGAGTAGTTCTGCGGGGTTGGGCAGTTGACGTTTCACCATGGGTGGTTCCTTTCGGAGGGGTTTTACTTAGATTTTAGTTCTCTTGGTGCGCGACGCGTTGGATGAAGAACGAGGCGATCACAGAGAGAAGGCAACATGCAGCGACGTAGACGGCGATTGGCCACCATTGTCCGCCGGAGATTTCGAACAGCCATGCTGCGATAATGGGTGCGGTACCGCCGAAGAGTGCTGCTCCGACTTGGTAACCCAGGGTAGCGCCGGTGTAGCGGACCTCAGGTGCGAAGTTTTCTGCGATGACGGTTCCGAGGATTGCGTTGACGCTACCCCAGAGGATGCCGAAGCCAATCACGGTAGTGATAAACAGTGCCCAAATTTCGCCGGTGTTGAGGACCAAGTAGTAAGGGACAATCAGCACGATGGTTGCGGATGCACAGATCCTGTAGAGCACTGCACGGTTGACGCGGTCGGAGAAGGATCCGAACAGTGGCATCCAGATGGTGGCAACGAGGGCGGCGCAAGCAACTGCCAGAAGGACAATGTTGTCGCGGATGTTCAGGAAGTTGGTTGCGTAAGCAACGATGTAGGTGCCGAAGATGTAGAAGGGGCCGGTCTCGGCAGCTTTTGCGCCGATGGAGACCAGAACGGCTGGCCAGTACTTGGTCAGAACTTCCTTCAGAGGCATCTTTACCTGCTGGCCGGAATCGCGGATACGCTTGAACTCGGGGGTTTCATCAAGGCCGTTTCGGATGAACAGGCCGATGAACACTAGGAGGATGGATCCGACGAATGGGATGCGCCAGCCCCAGGTGAGGAACTGATCTTCCGGCATGAGGGTGAGCAGAGAGATCACGCCAGCTGCAAGCAGCATGCCCAGGGAAATGCCCATTTGAGGAACTGCGCCGTAGAGCCCACGCTGCTTCTTTGGAGCGTATTCGTATGCCAGGAGCAGTGCGCCACCCCATTCGCCGCCAATTCCGATGCCCTGCAAAATGCGGAGGAACATCAGAAGGATTGGTGCCCAAATGCCGATGGCGTTGTAGTCGGGCAGCAAACCAATGGCGACGGTGCCGCCACCCATGAGCATCAAGGTGATGAACAGGGTCTTCTTACGCCCAATGCGGTCGCCGATGTGGGCGAAGATGACGCCACCAATGGGGCGGAAGAAGAAGGTCAGGGAGAAGGATGCGTACGCCAGGATTGTGGAGAGGAACTCGTTGCCGCTGGGGAAGTACATCTTGTTGAAGACCAGCGCGGCGACGGTTCCGTAAACCAGGAAGTCGAACCATTCGATAACGCTGCCACTCAAGCTGCCCAGCAGGACGCGCTTGTTGAGTTGCTGCTTGGGCGGTGAGTTTTGATCTACTGCGGTTGTCATGGTGACCTCTTCTCTGAAACGGACGGCGGGAGTAAACGGGCTGAAACCGATTGGCCCAACCTCATGGTCAGACCACAAGAATGTAAGGCGTGTCACCTTTAATTGTCAATGGGGTGTGGAAAACAGTCGAATCCAATTACCCCCATTTAAGCAACAGAGTTAGTTAATCTGCATGACCGGAAACGGCCACGGACGCTTCATGTGAGGTGGGTGTTTTTCAAAGGGGTAACCCAAAGAAACCTCCACGTGGCTTACCCCATCAACGCGGGTTTCGGCAGGAATATGTAGGTGACCGTGAATGGCCATGAGAGCGTTGAATCGTACGGCCCAATCCCTGGTGGCGGTGGTTCCACACCACAGCGCGATGTCTTTTTGGAAGAGCCGGTGGGTGGGCTCAATGACCAGCGGCCAGTGATTGACCAGGACTTTTGGGCCTTTGGTGGCTTTTAGGCGGTCTTCTGTGTAGGTGACTCGTTCGGCGCACCAGGCGGGGATGTCTACGTAGGGGGCGATGGCTAGTTCGTCGTCTAGCTTTATTTTTGCTTGGGCGAGGGCTTGTTTCGCGGTGAGGCCGAGGGGACGGAAAGAGTAATCGTAAAGTGTGAAAAGTGGGCAGATGGTGACGCCACCAAAGATCGGATAGGGATCTTCGGGGGTGATCACGCCGATGGCTCGGAGTTGTCCGACTAATGCTCGGTAGCGGGCTTTGCCGTTGACGCGGTCTGTTTTCCGGTTGAAGAGTTCGTGGTTGCCCGGCACCCAAATCACGGTGTCAAAGCGTTTGACCAGCGCGGATAAGGTACGTACCACATCGGGGATTTTCTCTGCTACATCGCCAGCGACGATCAGCCAGTCGCCGGGGTCCTGCGGCATGAGGGCATCAACGGTGTTTTGGTTTTGGGCGAAGGTGACGTGTAGATCTGAAACCGCCCACAGAGTGCGGGACATTTAGGCCTCGGCGGCAGCGGTTTCTTCGTAGTAGCCTTCGATGTGTTCTTTGATCAAGGTTGCGGCCACTGTGGATTCGCCTGCGCGAAGTGCTGCGAGGATTGCGCGGTGTTCTTTCTGCAGACGCGCCGAGGTGGCTCGCCAATCGGGGAGCGCCCGGGCCCTGGCAACGGTGTGATCTGCCACGGACAAACGGAGGGCTTCCATGAGCGTACTGATCAGAGGGTTTTCCGCGCCTTTGGAGATAACAACGTGGAATTCGGCGTCGAAACGCAAAAAATCCTCGAGCGGTAGCGAGGGGTCGTCCATCTTTTCCAGCAACGCTTCTGCCACGTCCCAGTCGCCACGTTCGGCGCTGGAATGCAGGGCAGCCCAGCCTTCAAGGAGTTGGCGGGTTTCATAAATATCGTGGTGGCCGACCTGGTTGGTGACCAACTGCAGCGTCACGGAGAGGGAAAGCGCCTGGCCAGGGGCAGCAGTGATGATGGTGCCAGACCGCGGGCCGGATCCGGTGGCGGTGGAAATGGTGCCGAGGGCTTCGAGCACACGAAGCGCCTCGCGCAGGGAGCTTCGGGAAACTCCGAGGGTTTCGGAGAGCGCCCGTTCGCTGGGGAGGTGGTCACCGATTTTTAGGCGACCGCTGCGGAGCTCCTCGGTGACCCAATCCATGACAGATTCATGTGCTTTCACACTCATTAGTATTTCAGAGCCTTAATCGCGGACAGCCGTTAGGAGGCTATCAAGGAGGCGGATTAGTTCACCGGGGCGTCGATCATTGGGCGCAAAAGTGCCGTTGTTGTTCTCGGTGAAGGTGGAAAAGGATAGCTGGCTGCGGATATCGTACATGTTGAAGGTGGCGACGATCTGACGCCACTGTTCGACAACACGGATCCCTTCGACTGCACCGTAGGAAATGAAACCGACGGTTTTGTTCAGCCATTCATTGCCCAGGATGTCATACGCATTTTTGAACGCGCCGGGCACACCGTGGTTGTATTCCGGGGTGATGAAAAGGAAGGCATCGCAGGCATCAATGGCCTGTGACCAGGCAGTTACGCGCGGGTCGTCGTACTGTTTATCCGCGGAACCTGGAACTGTCGCGGATTCCAACAGGGGCACGTTGAAAGCTTTGAGGTCGATGAGTTCAAATTCCACATCGGGTGCGTCATAAGCCCCGATTTGTTCCATGACCCAATCGGCAACGCCTTGGCCGAAGCGGCCTTCGCGGATACTGCCCAGGATGACACCAATTTTCATAGCAACCCCTTTCCGGAAACAATAAAGGCCAGCCTAGTGAAAGAGTTCATCCAGGGAGTGGATATCGGCGCGTGGATCGGTTCCGGAACGATCTAAATAGAGAGCATTCCAGCCAAGTTCGCGGGGAGCTGCGACATCGTTGGTCCAATCATCGCCGATAATTGTTGCGGTTCGGGCACCCAAATGGGTGAGCGCTCGGGCATACATTTCGGGGCGAGGCTTCGCAGAATCCAGAGTGGACGCCGCCAACATGACGAGTTCTGGCAGGCCAAGGCCGGTGCGATCAAGCTTGTCTTGCTGCATGGGGGCTGCGCCATTGGTCAGGATTCCCACAGGGGCACCGGTGGCTACCGCGCGATCGAGAACGCCCTTGGCATCGGGGTAGGCAGTCCAGTTTTGCTCATATGCTTTAAGGTAGCCGGAGTAAATATCATCGCAGGTGGCGTCGTCAAGCTCTCTGTTGAGGTACGCCCTGATGCGGTCGCGCCGCTGACCTAAATGCGTGGTTTCGCCGCGCTCAAAACGGGCAAAACCCCACTTATCCAGCTCAATCCAGCGCTCAACATCCGTGTCGACGCCCACGGTCGGCGACCAGGCGTGCAGGGCGGCGCGGGCGGCGGAAGCGTGATCAACGAGGGTGCCGTCGAGGTCAAAGAGGATCGCATGCGTCATGGAATCACTCTAGCGTTTGATGTGGTTCGCGCGGATCCAATAAGCAATGCTGTGGCGCAGCTCGGGGGTGACTTCGCGGTCCAAAAGAGCTGCCCAATAATCAATAAACTCCTCGTGATAATTGTGCCCGTGCCCGCCGGGAACGGAGGTTGAAGTGAACAAATCCAAAGCCACCTGCCAGCCGGTTACAAACGGCATCCATCGCAAGCGGGGAAAGACATCTTGGTGGTCTTGCTTGGGAGTTTTCAACCATTCCGGCCGCCGAATAAACAGCTCCGCGTTCCACCACACAATTGGATCAGAGGCGTGCTGCGCCACGATCATGCGCGGAAACTGCCAGGTAGCCGGCATATCAAGGTGCTCAGGCTCGCCCGCAAAACGGATGTGCCGCCCGCTATCAATCACGGGCAGCCGCTCGGAGCTGCTCGCATCGCGCCGGGTGCGCAACGCATTCATGGCGTCCGAAAAACGCGGCGCCCCACTGAGCAGCACGCCGTCAGCGGTTCCAAGAAGCTTTTCGACGTCTCCCCACACCTCAGCCAACCCATACGCCCCCAGTGACTCTCCCGCGAGGAACAGCTTTGGGCGACTCCCGGTGGGAAGCTGGTCTAGCTCGTGGAGGACGGCGTCGATAAGCATTCTCGCCGCATTAATGGGGCCGTCGTTGTCCTTGTACCAGCTCAGTGCACTGGGAAGATAAGAATATTGCATGGAAATTGTCACGCAGTTTCCGCCGGTGAGGAACTCAAAGGTGTGGGCGGACCAATCGGTGATCCAGCCGGTGCCCGTGGAATTGTTGATCACGATGTGGTCGCGGCGCAGGGCTCCCGTGCGGCGCATTTCATGAATGACAAGATCCACCTGATCGCTTAAGGATCGTCCCGGAACCATACCGATAAAAATACGAATCGGTTCATGTGTTTCCGTGTCAGAAAGCCTGGTTACCGTGATGATGTCATCTTTGCGTGGGCCTCCCGACAACACTGCACGGCCCTGCGAACCCACCGCACCCCATTTTTCATACGACCACGGGCTACCCGAACGCTCCGGCTCCCACGGCTGCTCAGTTCCTGGGAACACCATGCGATTAAGGTGCGCTGCTTGAATTGCAGAATTATGCAAGATGCGCCGCAACAAAACGCGATCGGCCAAGGTCAAAGTGGTCAATGTAATGACCGAAACCGCTGCGATGAAACTTATCCACGGCGGTAAAAACCTCTCAATTAGGAGCTTGACCTCATTAATACTGTGCTGGGTTAATTCGCCGGTGATCAGCAGCGCGCCGTACCCCAAGGTGCCGACACTAATGCCCGCGATCGTCTCCTTCGGTCCAAAATTCTTCTGCCCAATCAGCCGGATTTGGGTGCGATGCCTGATCAATCCCACAACCGTGGTGGTCAACGTGATGGCACCAGTTGCGATGTGGGTGGCGTTGTAAATTTTCCTGGATACCCGCCGGTTGGTTCTGGGGAGGATCGAGTGGATTCCCGTCGCTGCCGCATGCCCCACCGCTTGTAAAACAGCCAGGTTAGCAGCCGTAACCCACCACGGTTTCGGCAACAATGACGGCGAGAGAGCCCACCACATTGCGATTTCCGCTCCGATAAAGCCAGCGCCCATATTTGCAGGGAGGATTCGCCTGCGGTTTGGCGACATTCGGATCCCCGGAACTAGCTCTGCAATGACCTGCGCGCCGAGGGAGGCGAGGTGGGTGGCAGGTTTTAGTGCGGGTTTAAGCGTTGCCAGGCGAGTGGTGAGCAGAGACGCTAGTCTGGGGAGCGAAACCATATTGAGTCATCTTGGCAGAGCATGCACAATTCTGCAGGGCATAGGTTGGTTTTGCTCGATTTACAATGTGATTTTTTCAACAAAAATAACACTTGGTCTGACCACATTTTCGGACATAATCGGGCATAATTAAAGGTGTAACAAAGGAATCCGGGCACAAGCTCTTGCTGATTTTCTGAGCTGCTTTGTGGGTTGTCCGGTTAGGGAAATCAGGAAGTGGGATCGAAAATGAAAGAAACCGTCGGTAACAAGATTGTCCTCATTGGCGCAGGAGATGTTGGAGTTGCATACGCATACGCACTGATCAACCAGGGCATGGCAGATCACCTTGCGATCATCGACATCGATGAAAAGAAACTCGAAGGCAACGTCATGGACTTAAACCATGGTGTTGTGTGGGCCGATTCCCGCACCCGCGTCACCAAGGGCACCTACGCTGACTGCGAAGACGCAGCCATGGTTGTCATTTGTGCCGGCGCAGCCCAAAAGCCAGGCGAGACCCGCCTCCAGCTGGTGGACAAAAACGTCAAGATTATGAAATCCATCGTCGGCGATGTCATGGACAGCGGATTCGACGGCATCTTCCTCGTGGCGTCCAACCCAGTGGATATCCTGACCTACGCAGTGTGGAAATTCTCCGGCTTGGAATGGAACCGCGTGATCGGCTCCGGAACTGTCCTGGACTCCGCTCGATTCCGCTACATGCTGGGCGAACTCTACGAAGTGGCACCAAGCTCCGTCCACGCCTACATCATCGGCGAACACGGCGACACTGAACTTCCAGTCCTGTCCTCCGCGACCATCGCAGGCGTATCGCTTAGCCGAATGCTGGACAAAGACCCAGAGCTTGAGGGCCGTCTAGAGAAAATTTTCGAAGACACCCGCGACGCTGCCTATCACATTATCGACGCCAAGGGCTCCACTTCCTACGGCATCGGCATGGGTCTTGCTCGCATCACCCGCGCAATCCTGCAGAACCAAGACGTTGCAGTCCCAGTCTCTGCACTGCTCCACGGTGAATACGGTGAGGAAGACATCTACATCGGCACCCCAGCTGTGGTGAACCGCCGAGGCATCCGCCGCGTTGTCGAACTAGAAATCACCGACCACGAGATGGAACGCTTCAAGCATTCCGCAAATACCCTGCGCGAAATTCAGAAGCAGTTCTTCTAAATCTTTGGCGCCTAGTTGGCGACGCAAGTGTTTCATTGGAACACTTGCGCTGCCAACTTTTTGGTTTACGGGCACAATGAAACTGTTGGATGGAATTTAGAGTGTTTGTAGCTTAAGGAGCTCAAATGAATGAGTTTGACCAGGACATTCTCCAGGAGATCAAGACTGAACTCGACGAGTTAATTCTAGAACTTGATGAGGTGACACAAACTCACAGCGAGGCCATCGGGCAGGTCTCCCCAACCCATTACGTTGGTGCCCGCAACCTCATGCATTACGCGCATCTTCGCACCAAAGACCTCCGTGGCCTGCAGCAACGCCTCTCCTCTGTGGGAGCTACCCGCTTGACTACCACCGAACCAGCAGTGCAGGCCCGCCTCAAGGCCGCCCGCAATGTTATCGGAGCTTTCGCAGGTGAAGGCCCACTTTATCCACCCTCAGATGTCGTCGATGCCTTCGAAGATGCCGATGAGATTCTCGACGAGCACGCCGAAATTCTCCTTGGCGAACCCCTACCGGATACTCCATCCTGCATCATGGTCACCCTGCCCACCGAAGCCGCCACCGACATTGAACTTGTCCGTGGCTTCGCCAAAAGCGGCATGAATCTAGCTCGCATCAACTGTGCACACGACGATGAAACCGTCTGGAAGCAGATGATCGACAACGTCCACACCGTTGCAGAAGAAGTTGGCCGGGAAATCCGCGTCAGCATGGACCTCGCCGGACCAAAAGTACGCACCGGCGAAATCGCCCCAGGCGCAGAAGTAGGTCGCGCACGAGTAACCCGCGACGAAACCGGAAAAGTACTGACGCCCGCAAAACTGTGGATCACCGCCCACGGCTCCGAACCAGTCCCAGCCCCCGAAAGCCTGCCCGGTCGCCCCGCTCTGCCGATTGAAGTCACCCCAGAATGGTTCGACAAACTAGAAATCGGCAGCGTCATCAACGTCCCAGACACCCGCGGATCCCGCCGAGCATTCACCGTGACCAGGGTTTTTGATGGCGCGGTCCTCGCCGAAGGCCCACAAAAAGCCTACATCTCCAACGGCACCCTCCTGGAACACAACTACGACCGCTCCCGGGTCTACGGCATCCCCGCCGTAGTTCAGCGCATCAACCTCAAAGTCGGCGACCGCCTCATCCTTACCGACGAAGAACTCACCTACGATCCATCCCTCGGATCCGGCCGCACACCACGCATCAGCTGCACCCTTCCACAAGCAGTCGATGCAATTAAAGTCGGGCACCGCGTGCTTTTCGACGACGGAGCCATCGCCGCAGTCTGCATCGACAAGACCTCCACTGCCGACGGCCACAACGACGTAGAATTGGAAGTCACCCACGCCCGCCCACAAGGCGTAAACCTGGCCGCATACAAGGGAATCAACCTCCCAGACTCCGAACTTCCACTCCCAAGCCTCACTGAAGAAGACCTCCAACACCTGCGCTTTGTCGTCAAATACGCCGACATCGCAGCCATCTCCTTCATCCGAAACGTCGCCGACGTGGAATACCTCCTCCAAGCACTCGCCGACATCGGAGATCCAGTAGCCGTCGAACGCCTTGGCCTCGTCCTTAAAATCGAGACCATCCCAGGCTACGAAGGCCTCGCCCAAATCCTCCTGACCGGCATGCGCCACGAAAACTTCGGCATCATGATCGCCCGCGGAGACCTCGCCGTCGAACTCGGCTTCGACCGCATGGCAGAAGTCCCCCAACTGATCATGGCCCTTGCCGAAGCCGCCCACGTCCCAACCATCTTGGCCACCCAAGTCCTGGAAAACATGGCCAAAAACGGACTCCCATCTCGCGCAGAAATCACCGACGCAGCAATGGCACTTCGCGCTGAATGCGTCATGCTGAACAAGGGACCACACATCAACGACGCCATCAAGGTCCTCACCGAAATGAGCCGCAAACTTGGTGCATCCCAACGAAAGAGTAGGCTGCTGCTGCGCAAGGTGAAGAGCTGGGAAGAGTAACTCACAAAGGCGATTGGCGTTAACTTCGAGATCTTAACAGCGATTTCACGTTTACAGTTTCGAGCGCTCAATTTCTCAGGTTAGATACCAGTCAGTTTTGAGCGCTTTTCCGACTGAAATTGGAAATGAGAAATTGAGCGGAAGGTATTGGAATCAAGGTAGCGGTTATACGAAATCGAACTTAAGAAATCGCCCTTAACAACTCCCAAATCCCTAAGCCCCTCAGAGTGCTTTTAAAGTCTTGTAAATCTGGAGGGAGCTTTTTGGTATTGACCTCACATTAAAAACCCTTAGGAGCGATTCTGTGAGGTCCCTTTTTGTGAGCCTAAAGCCATTTTTCATTCTTTGCTCCTCGACCAAACCAGGTGACCAACGAACTTCAAACTCATCTCTGCTTGGCCATATAGGACGGTTTCGGCTTGGGGTCGGAAACAGATGCCCAACATTTGGATCTTCAAGGATTGCGGGCACCCTGGTTCGGCTCGCACCAAACATGGGTGACAAGGATTTGGGTTTTCCCAGATTCTTGTCCTCCCTGTCTGGTTGAGGGCTGGTTGAGGGCGAGATAAACCAAACATAGGTACCAAAATTGCAGGGTTTTCAGTATTTTTGTCACGTATGTTTGGTTTCGACTGGGTGGAGAGATTTTTGGAGCCCGACCCCAAAAAACATGAGGCTCCAGAATTGCTTCTAAGCCTCTTTATTGGCCCTATCCATACCTATGCTCATCGCAGATTTTCGACGCCTTAGAAGGGCTCTGAGTACGTTGACGACAGAGGGCGATTTCTTAAGTTCGATACCACATTACTAAGACCTCAAGCTCAATTTCTTAACACCGATTTCAGTCGGATTATCACCCGAAATCGACCGGTCTCGGTAATAAGAAATCGCAGTTAAGGTCTCGAACTTAAAGCCTGTGAATCAATGGGGTCAGCGGACTATGCAAGCGATGCCAATCCGAACATTGCATAGGCCATCACAAATCCCACAATCGCAATGCAGGTTTGGTTTACGGTCCAAGTTTTTAGCGTGGTGGGTACGTCGGCGTTCATGAGTCGACCAACGAGCCAGAATCCGGAGTCGTTGACGTGGCTGGCAATAACAGAACCAGCGGCAGTGGAAATAACGATGGCAGCAAGCTGGAATTCGTTAAAGTCAGCAGCGGCAACAGCAGGTGCCATGAGTGCTGCGGCGGTGGTTAGCGCAACGGTGGCAGAACCCTGCGCGACACGAAGGACGGCTGCCACGATGAAACAACCTGCGATAACTGGAAGTCCTAGATCTGCCATGGAGTCTGCAAGCGCTCCTCCAATTCCAGACGTGCGTAGCACTCCACCGAACATGCCACCGGCGCCAGTGATTAATACGACTGAACAGATTGGGCCGAGTGCGCCTTCGATGGTTTTCTCTAGAGCAGAACCATTAATGCCACGTCGGTTGCCTAGGAAGAACAGGGCAATGATCAAGGTAATGAGCAGTGCCACTGGTGTTTCGCCGAGGAATCCTAGAATTTTCACCATGGTGGATTCTGCATCTAGGAGGCCGGCGGAAACTGCCATTGATGTTCCGGTATTGCCAAAAATAAGGAGCATAGGAATGAGCAAAATGACAATGATCGACACTGCGTTAGCTGGGTTCTGAGGCTGATCATCTTCCTGTGCTCCACCACTGAGTAGATCGGGTACGGGAAGGGGGAACTTTCGGCCTAAGAACTTACCTAGCAGGTAACCGGTTAAATACCAGGTGGGTAGTGCAACGATGATGCCAGCGATTAGTACGTATCCAACTTGTGCGCCGAAGAATTCAGAGGCTGCAATTGGGCCTGGGTGAGGTGGGACGAACACGTGCATGACAGAGAAGGCGCCAGCTGCAGGGATACCAAAAGTAAGGACGGAGCCGTTGAGGCGTCGAGCTACTGCGAAGATCACTGGGAGCATGACCACGAGGCCAGCATCGAAGAAGATAGGGAATCCCATGATCAGCGATGCGACACCGAGTGCGAAAGCTGCTCGTTTTTCACCGAAGATTCGCACCATAGTGTCGGCTAGAGATTTTGCGCCACCGGATGTTTCAACCAATCGACCAAGCATGGCACCCAGGCCTACCAATAGGGCGACCGAGGCGAGTGTTTTACCAAAACCGTCAAGGAGAGTGTCCACTACTGCGGTGACGGGAATGCCGGCAGCAAGTGCGGTAACAATTGAAACCAGTATTAGGGTGAGAAAAGCATGGAGTTTAAAAACGATGACGAGAACCAAGATGAGGGCAATGGCGCCGGCTGCAATGCCTAGCAGTGGCCCTGTTCCAAGGGTTTGTTCCCAGGTGTCCATGGGGTGATCCTTCGTGAAAATTTGGAAGTGGATGAATTAGTATGATCAAACTATACAGAAATTGAGATCTAAGCCACAAATTTCTTAATACCCAATGGTTATCACTGAATAATTTACTTCTACTGGCGCTTCTGGTCGGAATTTTCATACCCCGATCGGGCGGTAAAGCCACAATCAAGCCCTCTTAAGAAACTATGCAATCGATTGCTGTATTGGGATTGTATCCGGCTTCCTCAAAAATCCCTTCATCTAACCCGCCGGACATTTTCCTCGTAGATCCTTGCTAGGTCGTGAAAAGAAAAAGTAATCTGCATCACAAAATTAGTGCAGTGTATTTATTTCCGTTCACGCTGCGGGGCTGGTGGTTTGGAGGGATACTAGAGTCGATAGCAGGTATATAAAGGCCAGGAGAGATGGGTTCATGAAAGTCATCGCGCACCGAGGTTTATCGTCTCGCTTTCCCGAATTAACAGAGTCTGCGTTTCGGGCGGCTCTAGAGCTACCGATTCATGGAATTGAAACTGATGTCCGGCTGACTAAATGTGGCGAAGTGGTTAACGTCCATGACCCCATTGTGGATCGCGTGTCGAATGGTCGCGGTCGGGTGTCGCGTTTGGACTTGGAATCCTTGCTGAGCTTGAACTTTGGAACCAAAGAAACCCCAGAAAAAGTGCTTACTTTAAACAATCTATTAGATATTTTTGAGGATTATCCAGATAAGCACCTTTATATAGAAACCAAGCACCCAATGCGCTACGCGGTCATGCTGGAAGAAGAAATCACAAAAATCTTAAAATATCGTGGGCTGACGGAAGACCCACGCATCCACATCATTTCTTTTGCACTTCCCGCGATGTATCGCATGGCTCGCCTTGCTCCACAGCTTGATCGCATTCATCTGCGCAGGTCGTGGGAGCGTTGGGGTAATCCGCGCGATGTGCGCTGCGGTGTACCCACCGGTTTGGGGTTGTCGCTGGAGCGGGCGAAGATGGATCCAAGGATGATTGGGGCGAAAGGGTTACCCACCTATCTTTTCACCGTCGATAAGCAAAAAGACATGCTGTGGGCGCGCGAACAGGGCGTCGACATGCTCGCCACCAATTATCCGGACCGTGCGGCGGAGCTTTTGAACGCACATCCCAAGCCCGCCATGTACGCTAATGCGCATGGCAAAGAAGACTAAGAAGAATGAACAGCTGCCGGAGGGCATGAGCCGTCGTCAGGCAAAACTTGCAGCCCGCGCGGCTGAACGTGCAGCACTTGAGCGTGAACCTCGCCCATTCGAGGGCCTGGCAATGGAGTCACAGCTCGTTGCACTGCAGGAATTCATTCCATCTGCAACCGCACCCATCACCGTTGCAGGCACCGATCGCAAGATCACCCTCTGTACCGTGCTTCCAGGCGCAGCTGCGGCACTTGTCCGCGAAGAAGCATTCGGCGGCGAAGCGTTTGTTGCAATGCAGCAGGCCATCCGCTCCAACAACCCAAGCAAGGACCTCGCGTTCGCGCTGAACTGGGTCATCAACGCAAAAGCCGGCGAGTCACTGGCCACCGCCACAGCGGACGGCACCCAGCCAGAGCTAAAGAGCTTGCTTAACGACGCCGACACCCTCGAAATCACCACTCACCAGGACTTCAACTGGTGGCTGGCGGAAAACGACAACCTCTCCCCAGAAGTTGCGCAGCACATGCAGGCAGCCAATGACTCCATCCTGCCTTCACACGAAGTCGAAGCAGACGTCCCAGGCGCTGTTTGGTGGGTCAACCCAGGCGGAAAAGCGCACATCCGTTGGGTCCGCACCGAAAACGAAACCGCACTGTTCAACGCTTTGGCACGCATCGCAGCACGTGGCGAGCTGAATCTCGGCGAAGAAACTAAGTTCGCTGGTGCTTTCCGCACCCACGGCATCGTCGTCCCAGTGTGGGATCTCGATCCTGAGCGTCCATCCACCGATTACGCCGATGTTTTGGTTGCACTCAACGAGAAGATCGTCGCTGAACTGGATAACGATGCACAGCTCAACGCCGACGAGCGCCGTCAGCTGGAGAACATCAAGTCCCGCCAGGTGACCATCCGCTAAAATCTCTTAAAAACACTTCAAGCGCGTGCCCTTCTTTGATGAGGGACACGCGCTTTGTGGGTGGACTTGAAAAAGAGACCAAAGGGCCAGTCGAAAAGTGGGGTTCTTGGTCTGAAACAGCACTTTGTAGGCGTGGAAACTGTCATTCGAGGCCAAGGATCGGAAGAACCCGAGCGCTTTTGGTCTGAAACGCCTCTCCAATGCTAACCGCCTGGAGAAACTGACCTGGGCCCAGCAGAAACCGACTTCACAGAATCGCCTCTGAGGGATCCAAACCCGTGAGGTGATGTAAATGCTCGTCTCACGGGTTCGGCCTCTTAAATGGCGTTAGTTTGATGGAGCGCCAGAAGGCATCTCACCAGTAGGCATGTCACCGCTAGGCATCTCGCCACCATTACCACCAGGGCCGCCGCCCATCATTCCGCTGGCTGCTTCCTGAGTTACGGAGTTAGCGTAGTCATTGGTTGGGTCGCGGTAGATGGTGTGAATGTGGCCCCATCCAGCGGTGATGACACCGTCGATGTCGGCACCTGCAGAACCTTGCTGGTTAGCGAACTCAATGTAGACCTTTGGGCCACTGATCTGGAAGTAGATGCCGTCGCCGGTGGAGGTGTCGTACTCGGTGGCGCCGGACCAGTTGATGTAGGTGTCATCCAGGGTTTCGCGGATGGCATCGAGTTCAGTTTCGGTGGTTTCCTCATCGGCGAGGCCAACCCAGTTTGCGATGACATCGATGAGCAATTCTTTTTGCTCATCGGTGAGGTCAGAGCCTTTCAAGCCGGTGCCGGTTGGGTAGTCGCACGTGCTGCCCGGTGCGCACACCATGGAATCCAACTCTTCACCCTGGTAGAGCTGTGCTTGCTGCTCTTCGGCGAGGCTGTCGTAGAAGGCGAAGGCGGTTTCGTACATGTTGCTTAGTGCTGCAACGGTTTCGCCGTCCTCGTTGGTCCACTCGGAAGGCTGGGTGCCAAGGTGGGTTGGGGCGAAGGTGATGGCACCGTCGGAGAAGGTGGTGTTGATGCCGATGTGGTGTCCGCCGAATTGGATGGACCAGTCGGAGTCGCTGCTTGGATCGCCGAAGAATGCGATGTAGTACTGGCCGAGGGAATCCTCGGTGGTGTTGCTTTCGTCGTTGAGGTACTGATCGCTAGCCATGATGTCTTCGATCATTTGGTAGGCGTCGTCGTTGAGCAGGTTCTTCAGCACGTTGAGGGCAGCTGCTTGCTGTTCCTCAGTGAGGTCGGTGAGGTTCACGCCGGAACGCTGCACGAAGGTGACTGGGAAGTTAGACCAGCCGGTGGACTTTTCTTCGGCGTCGTAGTCGTAGAGTACGGCGTCTTGTTCTTCGGTGGACAGGGTGGACAAGAAAGCTTGGGCAGCTTCCGCGGTGTTGGAGATGGTTTCGGCGGTGGTGCTTGAGTCGGAGGAAGAGGAGGAAGAGGAGGAGGAAGAGGAAGACGAAGCAGAGGAGGTGGAAGTGGTTGTTGATGCCGCAGCAGATGAAACGGTTGTTGTCGTGGTCTCGGCGGTTCCAGAAGTGGAGCATCCGGCAAGAAGGGCAGCAGAGAGCAGCAGTCCGGAGAGTGCCGCTGGGAGTCGTTTGTTGAGGCGCATGAGAACTAATATAAAAGTAAAACTTCTCAAAAAAGTGAAATTAAAAAGTGAGCAATCTGGAAGGTTTCTGAACGGTTCCTGTGTGTGTTGACCTGGTATTTTAACGCGGAAATGGGAAAGGCGTGATTCCGAAAATCGAAATCACGCCTTGGGGATGTTAAAAAATGTGCAGAATCGCTTCTAGTTTTCGTCGTAAAGCTTCATGGCAAGTGCGCCGTGCGTCATGGCGCCGCCTGCCCGAAGTGCTGCGGCGATGAGCGCAACCTCAGCGAGCTCCTCGGTGGTGACACCTTCCTTCTTCGCAGCGGCAGTGTGGATGTCGATGCAGTAGGCGCATTGGGTTGTGAATGCGACCGCAAGTGCGATCATTTCGGTGTAGTTGCGTGGGATTTTCTTGTTCGGGCCGCGGAGAGCTGCCTCATCAAAATGGACAAAAGCTTTGAAGGCGTCAGGGGAGTTGGCGCCGATCTTCTTGAGGTATTCGATGTCGCTGTGATCGTGGTAAGACATGGGAAAGTGCCTTTCTAGAGGTAAACGAATTCGTATTCTCTGGATGGAAGAATGGTGGTGCAACTTGTGGTTGCTTAACACGAACCTAGCAGCATCGGGAATGGCAAGGGCCTGAATTTCAATGAAATCCAGGCCCAATGAAAATTTCTCGGCAAACGCCTAAACAACCTCCGGCGGAGCAGCAGCCACACTTGCGGTATCTACCCGATCTTCGGCGGTTAAGGTGTCGGTGCTTGGATCGCGGTAAGTAATTTTCGCGGTGCTGCCCTGGTGGGAGACTTCGAAATCAACGTGTGGGCCACTAAGCGCCAAGGTTAATCCGTCGGGGGTTCCGAACAGGTAGGTCTCGGAAAGCGTTGCTCGGATTTTACTAATTGCAGTCGCAGTGGTTTCAGTATCTGCCAGGCCGATCGAGTTGGAGACCAAGTCCAGAAGCATTTCCTGTTGGCTCGAATCCACGGTGGAAACCGCGAGGCCAGTCTCCAGCATGCCTAATTGTTCTTCGGTCAGGGTTTCATAAAATGCGCCCATCTGAGGCAATCGTGTTGCGGGCACTGTCATGTCAACAGGGGAGAAGCTGATGCTGCCGTCGGAGAATTCCACGGAGGCCGATTCGGAAGGTCCGCCAAATGAGATGCCCCATGTTCCGTCGGCGGAGGGCGTTCCTGTGATTTCTAAGTAGGAGGAGTCTGCGAACTCTTGGTAGGAGACGTCGTTAAGCACGGCCTTTAAGACGGCGTTAGCCGCGGCCTGCTCAGAAACTTTGAGCGAATTGAGGCTATAGCGTGCACCCCCAGAATCAGATCCCGGATCCCCCGAACTATTCTCCAGTAGCGTCATCGTGGCTTCCTCCGAGGCAGCGATCGTCCCCGCGGTAGATTCCACCGACCTAGATGAAGAGGTATAAGTAGGAGTTTCCGTCATGACAGAAGAAACCGTCTGCGCGTTCTGGGTAGGTTGTGAAGGCGCGCAGCTAACAAGCGCAAGGGAACCGATGAGGAGGGCCGCTGGAATCATGTGGATCTTTTTCATGAGTCCAACGATAAAACTGGATCGTTAGCAATCCGTGGAGGGAAGTATCCAAGTCTCTAGGTAAGATAATCAATTAACCAAAAAGTTGACTGGACACTTCCTGTGAACGATTACCTGGGGTTTTAGCGCATGGAGCTAAATAGTGCTTCGGCTCCAGCTTCGTCCCAAATCGCAACATTTCCCACATCGTAATCTGCGAATGAGGCAATCGGCACGGTCTCCGTCACGATTCCTCCGCGCATCGCCAGCGCCAATCGGGCCAGGTGCCACACGTGATCGCCCTCGCCGACGGTGAATGTTCCCACCGCGTTGGAGATCATCGGGAAGGTGCGGAACGGATTCAGCAACGTGCCCGGGGACGTAGCTGTACTCAGCAGAGCGGAGAAGAATTCCCGCTGACGCACCACCCGGTCCAGATCACCCAGGGCTGTGGCACGAGTGCGCACATAACCCAGCGCGGCTGCCCCATCAAATTCCTGGCAACCAGCCTGAATATCCAGGTTCGCGAGCGGATCATACATCGGCTCAGCAGGACACATTTCCACGCCGCCCACGGCATCAACCATGTTCGCCAAACCACCCATGCCGATTTCTGCATAGTGATCAATTCGCAGGCCAGTTGCCTCCTCCACGGTTTGCGTCAGCAGTTCCGGGCCACCCACGGTAAATGCGGCGTTTGCCTTATCCATGCCCCAGCCAGGGACATTGACATAAGAATCACGCGGAATCGACAACAGCGTCGGCTCGCCAGTACGCGGCATATGCAACACCATGATCGTGTCCGTACGGCCCACACCGATATCGCCGCCGGTACCTAGCCGCTCAATATCCTCATCACTTAAACCCTGCCGCGAATCCGAACCTACCAGCAGCCAGTTCGTTCCGGCAGTGTTCGCCACCTGCGTCGCAGGCGTGGCATCCACGCGATTCAGCTTCGAATCCGCCCACAGCGTCACCACAAACACAAGCACCAAGCCCACAGCAAGCACGCCCGCGATCGTGCCCAGGCAGCCACGGGGCTTAAAAGATATTGCTTTTCGACGCCTCCCCCCATCCCCTGCAATCACCGGCGGCTGTGGACGAACCTGCCCGATCTGACCAGGCTGCTGGTACTGCTGTTGTGGGGGAACCTGCCTCGGTGGGGTTTGCCTAGGAGGCATTTGTCGTGGAGGTGTCTGCCTTGGAGGAGTCTGGCGCGGTGGCGTTTGCCTTGGCTGATAGACCCTTGTTTCATTCACCGGAGGGGTTCGAGGAGTCGGGGGAGTTTGCCGCGGTTGCGGACGAACCCGAACCGGCCGACCATACCGGTCCAGTATCGGGCGTCCTTGACTATCGCGGGCAATCTCGCCCTGTCCTGGTGAATCCATGGTTAATAGAGTAGCGCCTAGGAGGGACAGATGTATTTAGCGGATTTGCCTTAAATCTCTCGTGTTTTTCTAATCCCAATAAAATAGGAACTTCAGTTTAAAGCCCTAACCAACTTAAATTCCCGCCAATTGCGGAGTAGCCCACAAAAGCCACCGCATCAATCAAGAAGTGAGCGATTACCAGTGGCCAGATTTTGCCCGTGCGGTGATAGAAGTACGCGAACGCTACTCCCATGATGATGTTGCCCAAGCCTGCAGAGATTCCCTGGTAGAGGTGATAGGAACCGCGTAGTACTGAAGATGTCACGATAACTGCAGGCACACTCCACTTCAGCTGGCGCAGCCTGGTGAAAAACCACATGACTACCACGATCTCTTCACCAAAGGCGTTGGCAGCTGACCAGATAAGAAGTACTGGGATTTCCCACCAGGTTTCCAACGTGGTGGGCACAACCTGTTTGGACAGCCCCAAATGAACAGCACTGGCGTAGAAGATTAACCCTGGAATACCAATGAGTGCTGCAAGGCCTGCACCCCATGCCCAGTCTTTGGGTTTAATCCACTGAAAACGTTCACCTAGCAGGTAGATCGCTAGTGCTCCCCAGGAAAACAGCACTCCGGCGGAACACAATTGCAAGGTGAGATCCAGCCATGCGGAGTTTGCCATTGAGGCATTCAGTGCAACTTGCTGGTCGTTGAGCGCAACCGGTGCGAGGAGATCGTCGATGAGGCGCAGGATTGATCGCAGGCCGCTCATGCCAAAGGTGATGGCTAAAACGATAAGTATTTCCGCCTTTATTCGACGCGGTGACATTACTGAACTACTCATGCCACAGCTCTTTCCACAAATGCTGCTAATCCTAAGAGGTCTTCATCTCGTACGCGTATCCCACCAAGATGAATGCCGACACCTTCAACAGGCACGCTGATGGCTGCACCACCGGTCATGTTGAACAGCGTTGCCCACGGCGTCCATTTGGTTTGTGCAAGGAAGTCTTCTTCAGGTGGCATGGATGAAAAGTACCCAATCTTGGGAGGTGCATAAGCCAAGGTAGGGGTTAATAAAACATCGATGTCCCATGCTCCGTGTACAGTCTCAGCCACGGAATCAAAAGCCTTGACACTTGATTGTCTATCAGAAGGAGAAAGACTACGGCCTTGTTCACTCAACCATCTTGTAATGGGGCTACCCAGGTTGGTTAGTCCAGCGGATTTCATCATGAAAACTTCTGTATAAGCGTCAAAAGCCCAAGCGCCATAAGGGAGGGGTACGGACACTATTTCGTGGCCAGCTTTCTCCAGGAGGTGGGCGGTGGATTCGAGGATGCTCAGGAAGGGGGCGTCGACAAGCGAATTAGCATGGATGGGCTCAGCGAGAACGCCGATGCGCAGGCGCCTGGTGCGTGGTTGAAGTGCGTGCAAGCGCACTTGGGTGGCCACATCGCGGGTGATAAACCCCTGCGTGGAGGGGTTTCCGCCGCTGGAATCGTGGGCGGGTTTAAACCCGACCAGCCCGCACGCGGCGGCTGGAACCCGGATCGAGCCGCCTCCGTCTGAGGCGTGGGCGGCGTCGACAAGCGACCTGGCAACGGCAACCGCCGCACCACCCGACGAACCGCCGGGCGTGTGACCAGGCAAAACCGGGTTGCTGGGTGCGTCCATGTCGATGGGTTCGCAATACGCCGTCATGCCGAGCTCGCTGGTTTGGGTTTTGCCAGCGATGATCGCGCCGCGGTCGATGAGATTTTGGATGAACGGATCGGTATCTGTTGCTACCTTTCGCCGAGATGCATTTCCGAACGCGGTGGGCATGCCTGCGACATCGTTGAGGTCCTTGGCTGGAATCACCATGCCATGCAACGGGCCAACGCCATGGCCAGCGGTGATTTCAGGGTCGAACCATGCAAAACCATGCTCGGCGGGGGAGAGTTGGGCCAAGCGGTTCGCTAATTGAGCAACAGACATGGACACCCACCTTAGTTCGGCGGGTTAAGCTGTGTAACCATGAGCGACGCACCAACTGTTGTGGCCTATTTGGGGCCTGCCGGAACCTTCACCGAAGAAGCCCTCTACAAATTTGCCGACGCCGGCGTATTCGGCGACGGTGAGATCGAGCAGCTACCAGCCAAATCGCCACAAGAAGCTGTCGACGCCGTCCGCCACGGCACCGCCCAGTTCGCGGTGGTCGCCATCGAAAACTTCGTCGACGGCCCCGTCACCCCCACCTTCGACGCCCTTGACCAGGGCTCCAACGTGCAAATCATCGCCGAAGAAGAACTCGACATCGCCTTTTCCATCATGGTCCGGCCAGGGACTTCGCTTGCCGACGTCAAAACCCTCGCCACCCACCCGGTTGGGTACCAACAAGTGAAAAACTGGATGGCAACCACCATTCCGGACGCCATGTATCTTTCAGCAAGCTCCAACGGCGCCGGCGCACAAATGGTTGCCGAAGGAACCGCCGACGCAGCCGCAGCGCCCTCCCGCGCAGCCGAACTCTTCGGACTGGAACGCCTTGTTGATGATGTCGCCGACGTCCGTGGCGCCCGCACCCGCTTCGTTGCTGTCCAAGCCCAAGCAGCCGTTTCCGAACCGACCGGCCACGACCGCACCTCCGTCATTTTCTCCCTACCGAATGTGCCAGGCAGCCTCGTGCGCGCCCTCAACGAATTCGCCATCCGCGGCGTTGACCTCACCCGCATCGAATCCCGCCCCACCCGCAAAGTCTTCGGAACCTACCGCTTCCACCTGGACATATCCGGACATATCCGCGATATCCCCGTCGCCGAAGCCCTCCGCGCACTCCACCTCCAAGCCGAAGAACTCGTCTTCGTCGGCTCCTGGCCCTCCAACCGTGCGGAAGACAGCACGCCCCAAACCGACCAACTAGCTAAGCTACACAAGGCGGACGAATGGGTTCGCGCAGCAAGCGAAGGAAGGAAACTTAACTAGCCATGGCCGGCCGGATTATTTTGCTACGACACGGGCAGACTCACAACAACGTCAAACACCTCCTGGACACCCGCCCACCAGGAGCTGAACTCACCGACCTGGGCCGTAAACAAGCCCTTGAAGTTGGCCACGAACTAGCCACCTACTCCGGTGAGCGCCTCGCCCATGTGTACAGCTCCATCGTGTTGCGCGCCCAACAAACCGCCGTGCTTGCCACCTCTACCTTTGAAAAAGCTCGCGACATGCAGTCCGGTGCGATTCCACTCGACGTTGTGGAAGGCATTCAGGAAATCAACGTCGGCGACTTTGAAATGCGCGGCGATGAAGAAGCCCACATGAATTACTCCCGCGCACTCAACGGCTGGCTTCACGGGGATCCTGCCGCTGGTCTTCCCGGCGGTGAGACCTACAAAGACGTGCTGAACCGCTACCAGCCGACTCTTGATCGAATCATGGACAGCCACGACCTTGACGACGACCGCGACGTTGCCGTTGTCAGCCACGGCGCCGTCATCCGCATCGTGGCAACACACGCAACTGGTGTGGATCCCAACTTTGCGTTCAACACCTACCTGGGCAACTGCCGCTTCGTGGTGCTGGAGCCAAACGGTAAGAAATTCAGCCAATGGGATGTTGTGCGCTGGACTGACAGCCCACTGCCATGGCAGGAGTAATTGAGACCAAAGGCTCGGATTTTTGGTGGGTCTTTGGTCCGAAACGACGTTTTTTAGGCTTGGGAAACTGCTGTTTCAGACCAAGGACGCCCACTTTTTAGGGGTTCTTGGTCTGTGCACCTAATGAGGCGTTTTAGGCGTATCCGAGCCTGTGCAGGTCCTCTTCGCCGAGGCCAAAATAATGCCCAATCTCATGCAGCACGGTCACCCGCACCTGCTCCACTAGTTGTTCCTCTGAATTGCAGTAATTTTGCAACGCACCTTTATAAATGGTGATGGAATCCGGCAGGCCACCGTGGTTGAATGTGCGCTCTGTGAGAGCAACGCCGTGGTATAAACCCAAGATATAAGGCGAATCTGGGTTGAAATCCTCAATGAGTAAAACCACGTTGCGCATATGATCCAGGAATTGCTGGGGAACTTGGTCGAAGGCTAGTTCGACCAGTTCCTCGAAGCGTTCGTCGCTGACTTCAATCATGGAGCGTTCTCCTCTACAGGTACTCCGACCTCCGCGGATGCTGTCGTTCCTGCAGTGTCACGGAGCGGATCGCGCTCTGGCTGAGGTGGGGGAACTTCACCGTTGATGGTGAATGTGCCAGTCGCTGAACCGTTGAGGGTGTTAAATGTTGCAGCACCCTCGGTGGATGGTGACATGAGGAAGCAGTTCACGCTGTGTGAACCGCCCAACCAGGAGTTGGAGGTAATCGTTGGCCAGAAGGTCTGCAGGGTGGATTGGTAGACGTTTTCTTCGGAGCCTAGGTAATCAATGGATGCTTGGGTGCAGGTGTTTCCGAGGAAATTGTTCTGCTCATCCGTGCTGGGCGCGCCCTGTGGGAAGGGGACACCAAGGTTGACTGTCAAAATTGATTCGAGGTGGTGATCTTCCGTGCAATCAACTTGGCGGAACTCTGCGGAGGATTCCACCTTCACGCAGGCGCCGGTTTCAAAAACGCGTGCCTGGTCATTGGCTGCTATCGGTCCGACGGTGAGTTGTGGAGTGCCTGAAGCGTCGGTTGCCTGAAGTCCACAGAGCATGGTGCGATCTCCCGCAGCCCACGCTTCCGCAGGTGGCAGGATCGGGGCGATGGTGTAGCGCCCCGATGGATCGAAACGGTTATTCAAATACGCCAAGGTAGGAGATTGGCAGAGCTCTTCACGCAGCTGCGCCTGACGGGTGAGGTTTGGTGGAGCTGCGTCCGGACCGAATTCCGAACTTGGGTAAGTTGCCAAGTTTTCCCGAGCAGAAATTTCAAAGCGGTGCTCTTGATCGCAGCTGGTTTGTTCAAAACCAGACACTAGACCTTCATTGTTAACATCCCAGGTTGCACATTGGCCCACGTCAGCAGTGGTAAATGAGGCAATAGTTGCGGTGGTGGACACTGTACTTTGCTCAGGTCCTGTGGGGGATTCGCCGCCGTTTGCTGAATTGTCCGTGTTGTAGGAGTACACGCCAACAGCAGCCGTTGCTGCCAAAGCTGCAACAAGCATGGTCTGCACAGAGGCCGCAGTGCGGAAAGAAGAGTTCTTCTTGGTTTCACCCTCTGGAGACGTCGAAGTGTCAAAGTTTGTACTCATAATTGACACCATCATGCCACCAAAATGGGTTCACGTCAGAGATCTTCGGAGCGTGTAACCAATGTTTTTAAAGAATATCGGTCGGTTCGGTACAAGGAAACGCACCATTCCACGGGCTTATCGCCAGAAAGTGACTGTCGAAGGATACGAAGGAGTGGGGCGCCGGGGGTGACGTCGAGAAGCCGTGCGGTGTCTTCGTCGGCTGCTACGGCGGTGACCGTTTGCTCGGCCTGGGTGACGGGGACGCCATAGACGCGGTCCAGGATGGAGTACACGGAGTTGTACACATCATTTTCCAGCAGGTCAGGTGCGAATTCGGAGTTGTACCAGCCGTTGTCAATGGCATAGGGTCGACCATTTCCAAGGCGCAGGCGGCGCAACGTGATGTGCTGGGCCGCGCGATCGGTACCAAAGAAATCAGCAATATCATCTGGGGCGGGACCGCGGGAAGAACTCAAAATCCTGCTGGTAGCCGATAGCTTCTGGGCGGCCATCTCTGCGGAAAACGAGGCCAAATGCAGGCGGGAAATCAACGGCGAGTGGGCCACGAAGGTACCTTTGCCGCGAGCTCGCTTCAACCTGCCGGACGCGACCAGATCACCAATCGCCCGACGAACCGTAATTCGGCTGACGCCATACTTTTCTTCCAGGATGCGCTCACCAGGCAGCATGTCCCCAGGCTGAAGCTGGGTGGTGCAGATTTCCTCCAAAATTTCACGAAGCTGCTGATGCTTTGGTTTAAGGCCGTCCACGAGAACGCGGTCGGGGAGGTTGTCGGGTTCCACCCCTTTGGATGCGGTAGGGAATCCGTCCTGGTTGAGCGGTTGGTCAGGCATGGTGTTCATTTTAGCCGATCTGGTCATAACCAGGGGTGTGGTTTTGGTGACTGAAGCGGGACAGGAGCGCCTAGTAAAAAGCAAGGCTGGAAAACAGATAAGCCCTAAGTGCCCACATGTCTACCGATCACGGTAGATTGTTCTTTATGATCGATCTGAAATTCCTCCGTGATAACCCGGACGTTGTTCGTGCCTCCCAGATCACTCGCGGCGAAGACCCCGCGCTTGTGGACGAACTGATTAGTGCTGATGAATCTCGTCGCGAAGCAATCAAGGCTGCCGACGATTTGCGCGCTGAGCAGAAGGCTTTTGGAAAGAAGATCGGACAGGCCTCTCCGGAGGACCGCCCTGCACTTCTGGAGGGTTCCAACGAACTCAAAGCCAAGGTGAAGGATGCTGAGGCTGCACAGGAAGCTGCTGAGGCGAAAGTCAATGAGCTGCAGATGAAGCTCTCCAACGTGGTTTCCGGCGCGCCTGCTGGTGGCGAAGATGATTTCGTCGTCCTGGAGACCATCGGCGAGCCTCGCACTTTTGATTTCGAGCCAAAGGATCACCTGGAGCTCGGTGAATCCCTCGGACTTATCGATATGAAGCGCGGCACCAAGGTTTCCGGTGCACGTTTCTACTACCTCACCGGTGACGGCGCAATGCTGCAGTTGGGCATGCTCATGTTGGCTGCTCAGAAGGCGCGCGAAGCTGGATTTAGCATGATGATCCCTCCAGTTTTGGTGCGCCCTGAAATCATGGCGGGCACTGGATTCTTGGGTGATCACTCCGAGGAGATCTACTACCTCGAACGCGATGACATGTACTTGGTGGGTACCTCTGAGGTGGCTCTTGCGGGTTACCACAAGGACGAAATCATTGATCTCAACGAAGGCCCAGTGAAGTACGCCGGTTGGAGCTCCTGCTTCCGCCGTGAGGCTGGTTCCTACGGCAAGGACACCCGAGGCATTTTGCGTGTGCACCAGTTCGACAAGGTTGAGATGTTTGTCTACTGCAAGCCTGAAGATGCTGAAGATGTACACCAGCAGCTGCTCGGCATGGAAAAGGAAATGCTCGCAGCCATCGAGGTTCCTTACCGCGTCATCGACGTTGCCGGTGGAGACTTGGGTGCATCTGCTGCCCGCAAGTTCGACACCGAGGCATGGGTGCCAACCCAGGACACCTACCGTGAACTCACCTCGACCTCTAACTGCACCACTTTCCAGGCTCGTCGCCTGCAGACTCGTTACCGCGATGAAAACGGCAAGCCACAGATCGCCGCAACCCTGAACGGTACGTTGGCTACCACTCGTTGGCTTGTCGCGATCCTGGAGAACAACCAGCAGGCCGATGGCTCTGTTGTTGTTCCTGAGGCGCTTCGTCCATTCGTGGGCAAAGACGTGCTCAAGCCAGTGAAACAAGCCGGTTAATTAAGCGGAAAGCTCGTGGTCGACATGGTCAAAAGGTTTGGCTTTTTCGTAGAGGATTCCCTGCCTAAGGTTCCGCTGCATCCCGAAGAGTCACGGGAGACGTTTTATGGGCGCATCATCATTAGTGCTGTGCGGACGGTGATGAAAGCCCAGGATGTGCAGATTTCCATCTTCGGTGCGGAGAACATTCCGACCACCGGCGGCGCACTTTTCGCCATCAACCACACTGGTTATTATGACTTCATTCTGGGTGGTATCCCCGCATTCGTGCGGGGTAAGCGCCTGGTTCGATTCATGGCGAAGAAGGAAATTTTCGACACCCCAGTTGTCGGCACCCTCATGCGCTGGATGAAGCACGTCTCTGTGGACCGCTCCGCAGGTGCCGGTTCCATGGAAGATGCGCGGAAGCGTCTCGACGCCGGCAGCCTCGTCGGTATCTTCCCTGAGGCGACGGTGTCACGGTCCTTTGAAATCAAGGAACTAAAAACTGGCGCCGTCCGCATCGCCGACAGCGCTAACGTTCCGCTGCTGCCACTTATTATTTGGGGCGGCCAGCGCATCATCACCAAAGACATCGAGCGCGACTTCGGCCGCTCCCACATCCCCGTATTCATCAGCGTGGGTGAACCCGTCGACGCCAGCGGCGATCCCGACGAAGCAACGGAACGCCTCTACGAGGCTATGAAAAAGCTTCTCGACGAAACCCGCACCGCCTACGAACAAAAGTATGGCCCATTCGAAGGTGGAGAATTGTGGCGCCCGAAATCCCTCGGCGGCGGCGCCCCAACGTTGGAGCAGGCGAAAATGTTGGAAATCGCCGAACGGGAACGTCGACAAGCAAAACGCGCGGCAAAGGTCGCCAAGAAACGCACCACCTTTATAAGGAAAATCTTTAAAAAATGATTGCACTGGGTTCAGCGCCCAAGCTGGTTGCCTCCGATGTTGATGGCACCCTCATCAATAGTTCTGAGCGCGTGCCGCAACGCCTGCGCGATGTGATCACGCGGATGACCAATCAGGGCGTGACCCTGGCGCTGTCCACGGGCCGCCCGCCGCGCTGGATTCATTATGTGCTGGATCAGCTGAGCGTGAAGCCGATTTGCGTCTGCGCGAATGGCGCGGTGCTGTACGATTCCGCTGCCGATGAGATTCTTGCAGCTCAGACGCTTAGTCCGGAGGTTATGGCGAGTGCCGTCATGGCTGCGCGTGCCGCTTTGGAAGAGCATGGCGGGGTCAGTATTGCTGTCGAGCGCGCTGGAAAATCCGCTTACGATCCAGCCGATGAGCTGTTTTTGGTCACCCCGGAATACAGCCACGCGTGGCCCTCAAATGATCACGGCACCTTCGAGGAAGCCGAAGTGCTTTCCGAACCAGCCACCAAATTGTTGATGCGCAGCGATTACCTCGATTCCAAGCAGCTTTTTGATATCGTCCGCGCCTCCGTTCCCGAGGATCAAGTCCACGTCACCTTCTCCATGTCCGGCGGACTCATTGAGATCGCAGCGCCCGGCGTGACCAAGGCACTGGGCGTATCGATGCTGGCAGAGCGCCTAAAGATTGCGCAAAAGGACGTTATAACGTTCGGCGACATGCCCAACGATATTGAAATGCTCCAGTGGGCCGGCCGGGGAGTGGCGATGGGCAACGCCCGACCAGAGGTCAAAGCCGTGTCAGACCACATCACCCGCACCAACGACGACGCCGGTGTAGCAGATGTATTGGAGTGGTGGTTCTAATAGGTGGTGTTAAAACACTGCTTAGTGGCCCAATACGTGCAAAAATAAGGCCATGAGAATCTCAAAGGCCAATGCGTATGTTGCAGCGATTGACCAAGGCACCACTTCCACTCGGTGCATCTTCATTGATGCCCAAGGAAAAGTGGTGTCTTCTGCTTCCAAGGAGCACCGCCAAATCTTCCCACAACAGGGCTGGGTAGAGCACGATCCTGAAGAAATTTGGGACAACATCCGATCTGTCGTCAGCCAGGCGATGGTCTCCATTGACATCACCCCACACGAGGTTGCATCGCTGGGAGTCACCAACCAGCGCGAAACCACCGTGGTGTGGGACAAGCACACCGGCGAACCTGTCTACAACGCAATCGTGTGGCAAGACACCCGCACCTCTGACATTTGCCTAGAGATCGCGGGCGAAGAAGGCCAGGAAAAGTGGCTTGACCGCACCGGCCTGCTGATCAACTCCTACCCATCGGGGCCCAAAATCAAGTGGATTCTCGACAACGTTGAGGGAGCTCGCGAACGCGCCGAAAAGGGCGACCTTTTGTTTGGCACCATGGATACCTGGGTGCTGTGGAACCTGACCGGCGGTGTCCGCGGCGACGACGGTGATGATGCCATCCACGTCACCGATGTCACCAACGCATCCCGCACACTATTGATGGATCTCCGCACGCAACAGTGGGATCCAGAACTATGCGAAGCCCTAGACATTCCGATGTCCATGCTCCCTGAGATTCGTCCCTCCGTCGGAGAATTCCGCTCCGTGCGCCACCGCGGAACCCTAGCCGACGTCCCGATTACTGGCGTGCTCGGCGACCAGCAAGCGGCCCTTTTTGGTCAGGGCGGATTCCACGAAGGTGCTGCTAAAAATACCTACGGCACCGGCCTCTTCCTGCTGATGAACACCGGCACCTCGTTGAAGATTTCCGAGCACGGCCTGCTGTCCACCATCGCCTATCAACGGGAAGGATCCGCTCCGGTCTACGCGCTGGAAGGTTCCGTATCCATGGGCGGTTCCTTGGTGCAGTGGCTGCGCGACAACCTACAGCTAATCCCCAACGCACCAGCGATTGAAAACCTCGCCCGAGAAGTCGAAGACAACGGTGGCGTTCATGTTGTCCCAGCATTCACCGGACTGTTCGCACCACGTTGGCGCCCCGATGCTCGTGGCGTCATTACAGGCCTCACCCGTTTTGCCAACCGCAAACACATCGCCCGCGCAGTCCTTGAAGCCAACGCCTTCCAAACCCGCGAAGTTGTGGACGCCATGGCCAAAGACGCAGGCAAAGCCCTCGAATCCCTCCGCGTCGACGGTGCGATGGTGGAAAATGACCTCCTCATGCAAATGCAAGCCGACTTCCTCGGCATCGACGTCCAACGTCTCGAGGACGTAGAAACCACCGCCGTCGGCGTCGCATTCGCTGCAGGTCTCGGCTCTGGATTCTTCAAAACAACTGACGAGATCGAAAAACTTATTGCAGTGAAGAAAGTCTGGAACCCTGACATGAGCGAAGAAGAGCGCGAACGTCGCTATGCCGAATGGAATAGGGCAGTGGAGCATTCTTATGACCAGGCCTAGCTGATTTGGGTCGGCCTTTAATTGGCTTTTGATTGGAGAAAACCCCGCCTCCTCAGGGAAGGTAGCGGGGTTTTCGGCTCTAATTGAGACTAGTTCAGCTGAATGCTTGCCTGGCCAGTCGCAGAATCGTAAGTGATGTAACCATTCTGGAAATCAACACGAAGCTGTTCGCCAACGGTGTATTCATTACTGGTTGGAAGTCCCAGAGGGCCAAGGTCAGCGCCCTGCTGAGCCCACGCGTCACCGATTGCGCCCCACAGGCCGTGAGTTCCAGCCTCAGGGGAAGACACCATGATGCCATTTTCAAACGGCACGAAAGTAACCTCAGAGTTCTGGTCGCTGGTGTACTTCACGGTGGTTTCGCCACCAGTGGCAGCGCCAAGCACTGGTCCAAGCGTGTTGTTCAGGTCGTTCCAACCGCGAGAGTACTTATTGTCTCCGGTTAGGTTGATCGCGGTATCAACGATTGGGATGACGTCAGTGATCTTGATATCGCCAAGCACTGGGACGCCGTTGTTGCTACCAACATTGCTGATCAGACCATTCAGGCCACCATCAGCCAAAGACGCAGCAATCAGCACAGCCGCAATGGAACCCAGGCCAGTCAGGAGCTGCTCAGAGTTTGCGCCATTGAGCAGGTCGGTGCCGCCGGAAGAGCCACCTGTCAGCAGAGCTGCCAGGGCATCGGATTCGCTGTACTGCTGAGGTTCAGCGGGAGTTACAGGCTGGGCAGTGGTCGTCGAAGGAGCATTGCTTGTCGACGTCTCCTTCGGCGTTGTCGCCGGGGTGGTAGTCGTGCCACCTGTGTTGCCATTCTGCAAGCTGGTGTACTTCGCCTTAGCGATCTGGCGGATATTCTCCATTTGCGCATAGCCAGCATCGCCAGGACATGCGGTCAGGCCGACATCGCGGTGAGCGAAGATATTAGGAAGTGACACTCGGGTGCCATAGGAGTACTTCGCGTAAGAAGTACCCTCGGAGTAGTGAGTATCAGTACCAGTTGGATCGAAACCGGCAACCTTTGCGCGCCAACCAGCAAGCTCACCGACAGCATTGATGGTTTCCTGAGGGGGAGCGTTGTAGGAATAGTCGCCAATCATGGAGATTGCCCAAGTATTCTGGTTGAAGCCGCCAGCGTGAGCACCCTGAACAGCATTGGTCATGCCGCCGGCACGGCCTTCGTAGATGTTGCCGTACTTATCAACCAATGACTGGTATCCGATATCGCACCAGCCGAGGTTCTTGGCGTGGTAGCTGTAAGCACTACGAACCTGGGCTGCAGCCTGCGCCTCGGTGTAGTTGTTGGAACCCGCAGTGTGGTGAATGGTGATCGCAGAAACGCCATCATCAATAGTTGGGTTTGAGCAGCGCAGACTTTCGTCCGCACCCCAACCAGCACGAGAAATCACCTTTGGCATGCCATCGGTGTCAGCAACGTTAGCGATACCCACGCCTGCATCAGCGTTGCCATCGATAAATACTGCGTTTAGGCCGTCATCAACATCGGCAACAGGCTGGATGTCGCCATAGTTGGATGGCAGGGGAGCGAGGCCGTCATTTGCTGAGTAATCAGCGACTGGCTCAGCGATAGGTTCAGCAGCTGGTGCTGGTTCTGCGACAGGTGCAGGAGCTTCCTCGACTGGTGCTTCAGCTGGTGCAGGTTCTGCTGCTGGCGCTGCCTCGGCTGCATCTACTGCTGGAATGTCTTGACCGTTTTCATCAGCGGCTGCAGCATCTGCTCCAAAGAGATCCACGTTGAGGGTGGAAACCTGGATCTTGTTGGTAGGGCCGTGCCAGATCAGCTCAGTTCCGTTGGTGCCTTGATCTTCATTGACCATTGGCTCCAAGTCGTACCACTGTGACCAGGTGCCGTCTTCCTGTTCTGCGCGAACAAAAGCAGTGATGTCTTTTTTACCGGTCCAGGTAAGAGCAAAACTAGAGAATTGCTGGTCACGCTGGAATTCCTTGACGGTGCGAGCGCCTCCGCCTTCACCCTGGGCGGTGACTGCTGCGTCTTCAACAACCACGTTGGTGCCGGAATTAAACGATTCACTGTCGTTTTGGACGGCGACCGGACCGATGCCTTCGCCCTGAGTATTGAGGTACTGAGTGCCAGCGGCTGCAAGGCCAGATGCGCCCAATACGGCGGTCAAAATAATAGCGAGCATCGGTTTTTTCCGAGTCTCGCTGATGCGGCGTCGTTGCTGCACGATGTTCTCCCTGATGATATTGGTGCGGCTGAGACTATATGAAACAACTGAGAAGCCTAGTGCACTTCTGGGGATAATGGTACCTATGTGACTAAAGTTTCGTAGGGTGTGTCGCAAGTTGTTAAGAGCCTGTGAGAACGACAAAGGTATCTGGGTGTGGATATGCCCTGCTAACTGGAGAAACTTGGCCCGATCGGGTGTCTGAAATTTCGGCAACGCCGAATGTAAGTTAGTGTCGAATGCATGACGGAATCGAAAAATTACGACTTAATCGTTGTAGGCTCCGGCCTCTTCGGGCTCACCGTGGCTGAGCGTGCAGCTAGCCAGCTGGGTAAGAAAGTCCTCATCGTTGAACGCCGCTCGCACCTCGGTGGCAATGCTTACTCTGAAGCAGAACCAGAGACCGGCATTGAAATCCACAAATACGGCGCGCACCTCTTCCACACCTCCAACACACGCGTGTGGGAATACGTCAACCAGTTCACCAGTTTCACCGGCTACCAGCACCGCGTCTTCGCAATGCACAACGGCACCGCCTACCAATTCCCCATGGGACTGGGCCTGATTAACCAGTTCTTCGGCAAGTACTACAGCCCAGATGAAGCCCGTGAGCTCATCAAGGAACAGTCTGCAGAAATCGATTCCTCCGACGCCACCAACCTCGAAGAAAAGGCCATTTCCCTCATTGGTCGCCCACTTTACGAGGCATTCATCCGCGACTACACCGCAAAGCAGTGGCAGACTGATCCAAAGAACCTCCCAGCCGGCAACATCACCCGCCTGCCAGTTCGCTACAACTTCAACAACCGCTATTTCAACGACACCTACGAAGGCCTTCCCACAGACGGCTACGCGGCATGGTTGGAAAAGATGGCAGAGCATGAGCTTATCGACGTCCGCCTCGACACCGACTGGTTCGACGTTCGCGATGACCTCCGCGCAAGCAACCCCGACGCACCTGTGGTCTACACCGGCCCACTCGACCTCTACTTCAACTACGCAGAGGGCAAGCTGGGATGGCGCACCCTCGACTTTGAAACCGAAGTAGTAGAAACCGGTGACTTCCAAGGAACCCCAGTGATGAACTACAACGATGCGGACGTACCTTTCACCCGCATCCACGAGTTCCGTCACTTCCACCCAGAGCGTGATGACAGTTACCCCAAGGATAAGACCGTCATCATGCGCGAGTTCTCCCGTTTCGCAGATAACGAGGATGAGCCTTATTACCCAATCAACACTCCAGACGACCGAGACATGCTGAAGCAGTACCGCCTTCTGGCTGCTGAAGAGGCTGCTAATAATAAGGTGCTGTTCGGCGGTCGACTGGGCACGTACCAGTACCTCGACATGCACATGGCTATCGGTTCTGCGCTGAGCATGTTTGACAACAAGCTGGTGCCGTTCTTTGAAGAAGGCACACCGCTAGAGCAGGAACGCGGACACTAAAAGGAAGGGCATCTCCCACATAGCGGAGATGCCCTTTTCTTTGTATCTACTTGCTGTACACCGGAGTGTTCATACCTTCGTAGCGCGCCTTCAACTGCATGGACAAATACCGTGAGTAATGGCGTGACTGGTGAAGGTTGCCACCATGGAACCACAGCGAATCCACGTTTGTGGGCTTCCACATATTGCGCAACTCGCCTTCCCATGGGCCTGGATCCTTGGTGGTTTCAGAGCCCAGACCCCAGCATGGGCCGACCTTGTCAGCGGTTTCCTGATCAACCAGCTGAGCAACCCAGTTGTTCATGTTTCCATAGCCGGTCGCTAGAACAATCACGTCAGCTGGGAGCTCAGTACCATCTGTGAGCACCACAGAGTTTTCCTTGACGTCTTCAATGCTGACATTGGAGCGCACCGGAATCTTTCCATCAGCCACCAGTTCAGAGGCGCCGACATCGATGTAGTAGCCAGAGCCACGGCGAAGGTACTTTAAGAAAAGCCCCGAATCGTCATCGCCGAAATCAAGCAAGAATCCAGCATTTTCAAGCTTGTCGTAGAACTCCTTGTCGTCCTCACGGATCTTGTCGAAAGCCTGCTTCTGCACACCTGGCAGCACCTTATATGGCCACGACGCAAACAGGAGATCGGCAGTATCGGTATCAATTCCGGCTTCAACGGCATCCTCAGAATAGAGAGGCCCGAAGACTTCGCGCATCAGCGAATCAGAACGCACGATGTGTGTAGACGAGCGCTGAATCATCACGGGCTTTGCACCATTGGAATAAAGATCCGCGCAGATGTCGTGGGCTGAGTTGTTAGCGCCCAGAACTACAACGTTCTTATCGCGATCGACATCGCCGCCGGGGTGCTCTGAAGAGTGCCGAATTTCACCCTGGAACTTATCCTGGCCAGGCAAAGTTGGTTTGTTCGGGCTGCCCGACATTCCAGTAGCCATGACTAGTTGGGTGGGGTGGAGCGTGGACTCCGCGCCATCACGATTGACCGTCACATCCCACTGCTTGGTGTCCTCATTGTATGAGGCGCGCAGGCACTCGGTGTTGGTCCAATAGTCCAAATCCATGATGCCGACATAGTGCTCGAGCCAGTCACCCATCTTGTCCTTTGGAGTAAATACTGGCCAATGATCTGGGAATGGAATGTAAGGCAGGTGGTCGTACCAAACTGGATCGTGCAGGCAGAGAGAATGGTAACGGCTACGCCACTGGTCGCCCGGGCGAGATGCTTTATCAATGATTAGAGCGGGTACACCAAGTCGCTTGAGTCGTGCGCCCAAGGCAATGCCACCCTGTCCACCACCGATGATGAGGGTGTATGGCTGCTCGGTGACACCCAACGCTGCTTGTCGATCATTCTTGCGGTCAGTCCAATTTCGGGTGTCCTCATTTTGTCCATGGACGACGCCCATCTCACGGTTGCGCCCCTTGGGCTCTGGGTGCTCCAGGAGCTCACGAGCTGAGGTGAGTAGCGTCCACGCCTTGCCATTACGAAGGCGGACAATGCCCGTGCACTTGAAGTCTGCGGATTCGCAGGAGAAATGTACGCGAGTGACACCATCTCCTTCATCAGCTGGTTCGCCCTTTAGCTCAACGTTTCGGAAGATGCTTGATGGCCACGTATTGCGAATCATCTCGGCGATTTCATCTGCACCTTCAGCGGTGGTGAGGTTCCACGTGAATGCAAGAAGGTCTCGCCAGTATCCTTCATCCTCAAAAAGTTGCACGACTGCAGTGGCAGCTTCATCAGGGCTGGAACTAGCAGTGGCCTTTTCAAAAGCTTGGAGCCAATCATTGGCCAAGGTGGTTAAGTCTTGTTCGGGCAAAGCATCCTCCTTTAAAAAGTGTCGTGACTCACTTTCTACTCTATAAAGTGTTTCAAGTCATTGAGGGTGCCCCCGTTTGTAATTCTTGCAAAGTGGGTATTGTGCACTTTTTGCGAGGATCTATCGAATGAATTGGCAAAACATAACTTTGGGAAAGTACCCCCTATGACGGAAAACTGGATGGATCCTGTGGTTGAACCACAGTCAACGGGAGAGGGGAAATCGGACACTATATGGTTGGAGATCGTGACAACTGACCAAAACAAAAGAAGTCTCAGTGAGCTTGCGGCCAGAATCGTTAGTGAAATCTGTGCACCGTGGGTACTCAACATCGGATTTTTCCTCATCCTGGGCGGCGTAACAGGCGCCTGGACGCTAGGAATTGTGGCGGCAATCGGAACCGGAATCGTTCCGATGATCTTAATTTTGGGCTTGATGAAGCTCGGCAGGGTAGGAAACCACCATGTGACGACCCGAAATCAGCGCGGCCTTGTGTTTGTGGGCATCATTGTTTGTGTCATCATTTTGATTTTTATCCTCAGAGCCCTTGAAGCACCTCAGCTGATTTGGGATGGCATGTTCTCAGCACTGATTTTCTTAGTTCTGTTTGCACAAGTGACGTTGAAAATTAAAGCCTCAGTTCATGTTGGGCTGTGGGTGTGTTTAGTGATGTTCCTCGGTCTGACGGTTTCTTCGTGGTGGTTACTCGGGTTGCTGTTTACCCCAGTCACCGCGTGGGCACGTATGCGGATCAAGCATCATACGATGTCGGAGATTGTGGCGGGCGTTGTTACAGGAGCAGTTGCAACCGGCATTTGTTATGCACTCCTACTTGCGTAAAGGAGAATTATGGATCAGCTAATCCTCGACGCATTTATCGGCTTGAGAGTGACTTGGCTGAGTCCGGTGATTATTTTGTTCACCCAGCTCACCGGGCCAACACTGATGTTTGTGTATGCGCTTGTGTGGGGCTTGTTGCGCAAGAGCGCCACTGCCCCGATCGCGGTGGGGCTGGCTAATCTGATCAGTCATTTTCTCAAGAGGGCGTTTGAACGGCCTCGACCAAATACAGCAGAGCACTTGGTTGTAGAAACTAACTTTTCATTCCCTTCTGGTCATGCTGTGGGCGCTGCAGCATGTGCCGTGGCAGTGGGGTACTCCGTGAACCGGTGGTGGAAACTCACGCTGTGGGTAATCGCGCTGCTTGTGGGGCTGTCTCGGTTGTATGTCGGTGTGCATTGGCCCAGCGATGTGCTTGCCGGCTGGGCCATCGGTGCGTTGACTTCAGTGGTGGTGTTTACCAGCTGGAACCTCCTCCAGCGCCGCTGAAACCACTGCTGAAAGTGGTATTTGCTGAACTGGAAGAAGCTGACGATGCAGCACTGACATCAGCTGCGTGCCAAGAACTGATCATGTAGTACGGGACCCACGAGTTGTAGCCAGTGCCCACGCGCCAATTGTCGTCGTAGATGGCTGGAGCATTGCGCTCGGTGGTCTGTTTAACCTGCTCGAGGTTCTTTTCCACACCTTGAAGCGCCACGGCATAATCACGGATCAAGCGGGCGTATTGGTCCATGAAATCAGGTGCGGACGGTGCGATAGTTTCCGTGCGCTGGATCAGCGTGCGGAGAATATCGTCAACAACTGCATCTTTATCGTTGATATCTTGACGGGCTTCCTGCATATCGGCACGCAGCCTAGTTAATTCCCTGCGACGGGTGTCTTCATGGCCGTGCTCCATATCGTAGAGCGTGTCAATGTTTTTCTGTGCGATCTCCATTTGAGTCACGGCAGTATGAGCTTTTTCAATATCTGGCAAGGCTTTTCGAAATGCCTTGTTTTCTGAGGTCGAGGTCAAACCTTCGAGCCTGCCAAAAATATCATTGACTTCAAGAAAACGAGAATTTACATCGTCCCATTGCCTGCGGAGCTCATCATCAGCCAGTGGGGAAGTTAGCGAGTGCGCTCGCACGTTGATACCGTCGAGTTGCTGGGCGACCTCACCATAATGGCGTGATGCATAATCAAACTGCTCACGAGCCTTTTCTGCCTTCTTCTTATTCGCGTAACTCGTAGCCCACGCGACAATAATTGCCACGAGAGCAGCGATGCCACCCAAAATAGCGGCGATTACTCCACCACTTGGAGCTGAGCTTTCCCGAACGACAGAGGTATCAGCAACCGATTTTGCACCCTCCAACATGCCTAGGGCAATGCGACCGTCTTGGAGTAATGGGCGCATCGCATCGGTGGTGCCGTCGATGCGGTCTTGTTCTGCGATCCCAGTCTCTGCGGCCACATCGTTACCCGCGTAGGCACCCATGGTGTTGGGGTCGAAACCGACTGCGATGATCACTTCACCAGGGGCGAAAGAGTTTGTTTGGATCCACTCGGGGTGTTCGGCGCGCAGGTAATTTTCAACGTCATCATTGATTTTGTCAGTGTTGTCCGTGAGCGTGATGTACCGGACTGCGGTAACTGAGTCAGGGAAATCAATCTTGGGTGTTTCCGTGCTGAGGAAATCCTCATCCTCTGGAGCGAGCTCGTCGGCATTATCCAACACAGTCACTTCAAGGGTGTCTTGCAGTATGGTTTGCGCGTGAACAGGCGATGCGAAAGGGACGGAGAGAAACAGCAACGCTCCCGCTGCAATACCAGCGACGGAGCTGTTGGTTAAGGACAGTGGAAAAGGTTGCATACTCCCCACAGTACGTCCGATAAAGGACATGAATCCATGAAAAACCGACATTGTGACCAGATCTAGATAACGGCCGAACGGTGCGTCGAAAAGCAAAATCTTTTAAAGACAGCCCGGTTAAACAGACAATCTCATACAATTGCCAGGATCTTCCATGGCGGATACGGCGCGTAAGTTCTGTGAATGCGGGGTCCGGATACTACGCTTAGGCAAGATAAATTGTGAGTTCAATGAAGGGTGAAGATACGTCAATGAGCGCAACAAACCTGGCGGTTGAGCAGCTACAGCGAGTGCTCCTGCCGAGGCGCGGCGAGCCAGCAGATGTCAGGTCGTTGTACCTGTTGGAAGCAGAAAGTAATAAGGAACGCCTGGAATGGGAAGATCGTTTTAGCGTTTCCGTCCCCGCTGGCGCCGAGGTGTCTTTTCAGACCTACTTCAATGCATTTCCTGCAAGCTACTGGCGTCGCTGGTCACAGCTAGATTCTGTCGTACTGAAACTGAAAGTTTCCGGCGAAGCGCGCGTCGACCTCTACCGATCCAAGATCGATGGAGCACGCATCGGAATTACCGGTTCCGTAGTCAAAGATGACTTCATCGAATTTGAAGTTTCATTAGCCCCATTCGAAGACGGCGGCTGGATCTGGTTCGACCTCACCGCTGAAACCGACGCAACCGTCGAAGAAGCAGGCTGGTACGCTCCACACGCGCCAAAAGCCCAGATCATGCCAGATGGATCTGAAGTCGGCCCATTTGAAGCCCGTGCAACCGTCGGAATCCCGACCTTCAACCGCCCAGCTGATGCAGTTGCAGCACTGGAAGCACTTGCCTCCGACCCAGCAGTTGACGCCGTCATTGATACCGTCATCATGCCTGATCAAGGCAACAAGCACCCTGCCGACGAGCCAGGTTACAAGGCAGCTGTTGAGCACTTCGGCGACCGCTTCTTCGAATTCCGCCAGGGCAACCTCGGCGGATCCGGCGGTTACTCCCGCATCATGTTCGAAGCCCTTGGCGGAGTCGACGGCAAGGGCGAAGCAGGCGCTGCCAAGAGCCCATACATCCTGTACATGGATGACGACATTGCTATTGAGCCAGACTCAGTGCTGCGTGCGCTTCAGGTAGCCCGCTACGCAAAATCCCCCATCCTCGTTGGCGGACAAATGCTCAACCTGCAAGAGCGCAGCCACCTTCACACCATGGGCGAAGTAGTTGGCGGACACGACTTCATGTGGACCGCCGCACCACACGTGCACTACGACCACGACTTCTCTGCACACCCACTACATGATCGCGGTAAATTCGACGACAAGCCAGACGCACCAAACTCCCGCGACCTGCACCGCCGCATCGACGTTGACTTCAACGGCTGGTGGATGTGCATGATCCCACGCGTTGTCGCCGAACAGATCGGCCAACCACTCCCACTCTTTATCAAGTGGGACGACGCCGAATACGGTCTACGCGCACGCAAAGCTGGATTCCCCACAGCAACCTGGCCAGGAATCGCAATCTGGCACATGGCCTGGTCCGACAAAGACGACGCCATCGACTGGCAGGCCTACTTCCACCTCCGCAACCGCCTCGTGGTTGCCGCGATGTACCACCAAGGCAGCGTCGACGGCATTGTCCGATCGATGCAAAAAGCCACCTTCAAGCACCTGCTGTGCCTGGAATACTCCACCGTGGCAATCCAAAACGAAGCAATGAAGGACTTCCTTGCAGGACCAGATCAGCTCTTCTCGATCCTGGACACCTCACTACCTCGAATTGCAGCGATTCGCAAAACCTATCCAGACGCCGTTGTGCTGCCAAGCGCCACCGAACTGCCACGAGCAACCGGCGCGCCGGGTGTCCCAACCAAGGACATCGGTGGACGCCTGGCCCCAATCAAGAAGGCAATGTGGCTGGCTAAGGGCCTGAAGCACTCCCTGTCTAAGGAAGATGCCTCCCACCACGAGGTGCCACAGGCCAACTTCGCACCAATCGAAGCACGTTGGTTCAGCCTGTCCCGAGTCGATGGCGCAACAGTTACCACCGCGGATGGCCGCGGCGTGGTCTACCGCAAGCGCGACCGCGACAAAGCTAAAGAACTTGGCAAAGAAGCACGCGCACTGCAAAAGCAAGTAGCAGAGCGTTTCGACGAACTCAGTCGCGCCTACCGCAACGCTCATCCTGAGCTTGTGAGCCGTGAAGCCTGGGGAAAGGTCTTCGATGAGCAATAAGGAAGTACAGATTCTGGTAGCAATCCAGGATCAACTCATGGATGCCCCAGGAGTACTGCCCACCGCACGAGGACTCAGCCTGCTCGGCGAACATGCTGCAGGCTGGCTGGCACTCGGCGCTGGCGGTGCTGTTGTGGACAAAAAACGTCGCCGCTCCTGGGCTGGACTCTTCATCGCTGCACTGGGAAGCCACGCAGCATCAGTGATCATCAAACGAGTTGTCCGCCGCGCTCGGCCACATGACCCAGCCATCAGGATTGGTGTGGGCACCCCCTCAAAGCTAAGCTTTCCTTCTTCACATGCGACCTCGACAACCGCAACTATGGTTTATCTTGCGCGCATCACCAAGTCACCAGTGCCACTGCTAGGAATCCCCATCATGGTGCTATCACGCATGGTGCTTGGCGTGCATTACCCAACCGATGTGCTAGCCGGCGCGTTGTTGGGAGCAGCGACCGCAGAGGCCGTCCATAAGATCGAAAGGGCTACGAAGTGAGCGAACACGCCGCTGAACATCACCGCGATACCCAAAATTTCTTAACCTCCGAACCGCACACCACGGCAATCGAAGACAACAAGAAGCGCCAACCGCCGAAAAACCTTGCTGACGGCATGATCAAGGCGCTGCGCCCCAAGCAGTGGGTCAAGAACGTTCTTGTGCTAGCAGCACCACTTGCTGCTGGTGCAGATGCGATCTTCAACCAGCGCACGATCATCGACGTTGCTATCGCATTCGTAGTGTTCTGCTTCGGTGCATCAGCCATTTACTTGGTTAATGATGCCCGTGACGTGGAAGCTGACCGCGAGCACCCAACCAAGCGTTTCCGCCCCATCGCTGCAGGAGTCCTGCCAGTAGGAATGGCATACGGCATGGCCGTGGCGCTCATTGCACTATCCATCGGACTGTCTTTCCTCGCCACCGACGGCGTGGCACTTGCCTGCGTGATTGGCGTGTACATTGCGCTGCAGCTGGGATACTGCTTCGGTTGGAAGCACATGCCAGTGATCGATATTGCGCTTGTCTCCTCCGGATTCATGCTCCGCGCAATGGCAGGTGGTGTCGCAGCAGGCATCGAGCTATCCCAGTGGTTCCTGCTAGTCGCTGCGTTTGGTTCCCTGTTCATGGCATCTGGAAAGCGCTACGCAGAAATCCTTCTGCACGAGCGCACCGGCGCTAAGATCCGCAAGTCCCTGGAAAGCTACACCCCCACCTACCTGCGCTTCGTTTGGACCATGGCAGCAACAGCAGTGGTCATGTCCTACGCACTGTGGGGCTTCGACCTTTCCCAACACTCCACCGACGCAGGTCCGTGGTACCAAATCTCCATGGTTCCATTCACCATCGCCATCCTGCGCTACGCAGCCGGCGTAGACACCGGCGACGGCGGTGCCCCTGACGAAGTGGCACTCAGCGACAAAGTTCTGCAGGTACTAGCCCTAGCATGGGTTTTCTGCATCGTGATGGCTGTGTACATCATGCCGATGTTTTGAATATTTACCAATGAACATGCTCTGACCAGCATGTCCATTAACGTTTGAGGCCACATGCGGTGCTAGCATGTGGCCTCATGACGTTTAGCCCCCAGCGTCCGGAGTTTGAGACCGGTAAGCAGCCAGATCCAGAAACTGAACACGCAGGTGACTTCTTTGAAGAAACCTCAAGCAGTGCTCCTCGCGCCGCATCTAACGGTTCTTCTGGTCCGAACTACACCCTCATTACAACGTTTCTAGCGGCCCTTACTGCTGGCATCTTTGCTTTCTGGGCAGGCTGGACCCGCAAATGGATCAGCGACGACGGACTGATCGTCCTACGCACCGTCCGAAACCTCCTGGCTGGAAACGGGCCAGTATTCAACGCTGGCGAACGCGTCGAAGCCAACACATCTACTCTGTGGCAATACTGCATCTATCTGGTTGCCTTAGTAACTGACTATCGCCTCGAAGATATTGCTCTGTGGCTTGCGCTGCTGTTCACCACCGCAGCGTCCATCATCGGTGTCCTGGGTACCGCGCATCTCCACCGCAAACGCATTGCCGTATTGCTTCCTGCAGGCGTGATCGGCTACTTCAGCCTTTCCCCGGCGCGAGACTTTGCCACTTCCGGATTGGAGTGGGGCCTATCTTTGATGTGGATTTCCATCCAATGGCTGCTGCTGGTGTTGTGGGCGACTTCGGGCAAGACCTCGGGCAAGAAGGCTTCGGGCGCAAAAACTTCAAATCCTATCGTTAATGCCGGTGCAATAACCTATGCTTTGGCCTTTTGGTCAGGCTTGAGCTGGCTGGTTCGCCCAGAACTGGCGATGTATGGCGGTTTGACTGGAGTGTTGCTGCTGCTTACTGCGCCACGATGGCGGGTAGTTTTGGGGATCCTGGTGGCGGCTTTGCCTCTTCCAGCTGCGTACCAAATCTTCCGCATGGGTTATTACGGGCTGATGGTGCCGCACACGGCTGTAGCGAAATCAGCCTCAGATGCGGTGTGGGGGACTGGTTGGGAATATGTTGAGGATTTCACGGGGCCTTACAACCTGTGGCTCGGTTTGGCCTTGCTGTTGGCCGCAGGCGCGTTGACAGTGTGGAAAACTGACAAGCACTTAGCGATACCGAAGGGGCGGCTGGGGCTGCGCACTCCGGGTATGGCTATAGCGTTGCTGGTTATCTGTGCGCTCGTCCACTTCCTTTACGTTATCCGTGTTGGTGGCGACTTCATGCATGGACGCATGCTGCTCCTTCCACTTTTTGCCATTCTGCTGCCTGTTTCTGTCATTCCGGTCAATGTTGTTGATCGAGGTTGGCAGGATTTGGTTGCGCTGGTTCTCGTTTTCTCTACGTGGGTGTGGTCCACTGTGGTTTTTGTGCAGGGGCACCAATGGGAAAATACCGGCCAGCATGTGGTTGATGAGCGTGATTTTTGGATTGATTTCACCAACCGAGATGAAGATCATCCTCCGCTTTATGCAGAGGATTTCCTCACTGTTGATTCCATGAATGATTACGCAGAGGTTATGCGCGATCAGACGTTGGTTAATCCAACAGGCCAGCAACTCAATATTCTGGCCAGCAGTGACCCGACCACTTATTCGTGGATCACCACACCTCGCGTGGAGGGGGTTGAAGCCGGTGATTTGGCTAACCTCTCGCCAACTGTTTTCCATGTGAACCTCGGCATGACCTCCATGAACGCACCGCTCAACGTGCGTGTGACAGACCTGATTGGTTTGGCAACGCCACTGGCAGCCCGCCAGCCACGCATTGAAGGTGGTCGAATCGGCCACGATAAATTGATGGACTTGGAATGGCAGGTCGCGGAATCCGCCACTCCGCTGGCGTACACACCGGGTTGGTTGGATACTCAAAAGACTTATGAGGCCCGCCAGGCGCTACGCCACCCAGAATTGGTTCACCTTTTCCAGACTTACCGTGAGCCAATGTCCTACCACCGGTTTGTGGACAATATTAAATACGCACTCACTACCGGAAGAACACTGGAAATTTCAGATAATCCTGAAGATCTTTTGAAAGAATTTAACCCGACCCCTGCAGAGATTCAGGACGGGTTAGAAACTATTGCTTGGCCTGGGGAAATTAAACTTGATGAACCTCGCGGAGAACCTTTATATAGCTCTCAGTAAACACTTATTCGCAAATCATTGGGCTGTGATAACTACCCAAGAGTGTCACAACTTGGTAACGTGTGGGCGGAAAAACAAGATAGGCATCGAGAGGTATCAGCGGTCCATACCGCCGATGGGTACATATCAATTTTTGCCGGAGGAGAATTATGTCCGTATTTACACGAGCTGGCGAGGCAAGCCGTAAGCTCGTCGCCCTTGTAGTGGCTCTTGCCACCGCGGCAGCCCTCATGGTTGTTGGACAAGGCACCGCACAAGCTGCAAACCGTGACTGGTTGCGCGCAGATAACTCTGGTTACTGTGACTGGGATGCTGTGGGCTTCTGGGTTCAGCGCTGTGATGTTTGGTCGCCTGCAATGGGCCGCAACATTCCTGTCCAGATCCAGCCTGCAGGGCGTGGCGGAAACGCTGGCCTGTACCTGCTCGATGGTATGCGCGCTACTGAGTACTCAAACGCATGGCTCGTGGATACCAACGCTGCGCGCCTCTACGCACCAAACAACATCACCCTCGTGATGCCAGTTGGTGGCGCAGGTTCCTTCTATGCTGACTGGAACTCCCAGGCATCTCTTTCCTCCTCCGATCCTGTCATCTACATGTGGGAGACTTTCCTTACCCAGGAATTGCCTGCATACCTTGAGCAGAACTTCGGCGTTGCGCGAAACAACAACTCCATTGGTGGCCTGTCCATGGGCGGAACTGCCGCGCTGAACCTCGCAGCAAAGCACCCAGATCAGTTCCGCCAGGCTATGTCTTGGTCCGGCTACTTGAACACCACTGCACCAGGCATGCAAACCCTGCTGCGTCTGGCCATGCTGGACACCGGTGGATTCAACGTCAACGCAATGTATGGCTCAATCATTAACCCACGTCGTTTTGAAAACGACCCATTCTGGAACATGGGCGGCTTGGCTAACACCGACGTCTACATCTCTGCAGCTTCCGGCCTGTGGAGCCCTCAGGATGATGGAGTTCGCGTAGACCACCGCCTCACTGGTTCTGTGCTTGAATTCGTGGCAATGACATCCACCAGGATTTGGGAAGCAAAGGCAAGGCTTCAGGGTCTGAACCCAACTGCGGATTACCCAATGTATGGCATTCACGGCTGGGCTCAGTTCAACTCCCAGCTGGAGAGAACTCAGGGTCGTGTTCTAGACGTCATGAACGCCTGGTAGAGCCACACCAAAGGCCACACCAAAGGCCACACCAAAATCAAAAGCCCACTGTACTATTGCAGTGGGCTTTTTGGCGCGCTAAAAACTTAGGTCCTGGCCTGTGCTCCTCCTGATTCTGCTGCGGCTGCGGTGTTGTTAAACCGCATGGGTTTTCGGCGGTCGGCGGGTTGATATCCGACGCGCCCGGTTGTGGGATCTATGTTCATGTGCCCCATGTTGTCTTTGCCGTCGCGTTGGTCGTTGTTGTTTCCGTGGTCGTGGGGGCAGATGTTGGTGATGTTTTCTATGTCTGTGGGGCCGCCGTCTAGCCAGGATCTGATGTGGTGTATTTCGTTGTCTTCGAAGGGGGAGTCGCAGCCTTCGCGGGTGCAGACGAGTTCGGAGGCGAAGAGGGCTAGGCGTTGATACAGGCTGGCGGTGCGTTGAGTGCGTGCCAGGTGCAGCGGACGGCCGGATTCGGAGTCGAGGACGGTCACGAAGTCATATTTGGCTGCACCGAGTCGCAGGATCTCAAGCGGTGTGAGTTTTATGCCGGTGCTGGTGGGGTAGCGGTGGTCGGGGCCCGATGCTTTGAGGTTTGTTACGTCTTTGGCGGAGAGGGAGACGAGGATGGTGCCCACTCCGGATCGTGCGGGGAGGAGATCGCTGTGTGCGCGGTGGAGGATGTCGGCGAAGGCATCGTATTGGCGTTGCGGTTTCGTACGTTTATCCTCCGCCAAAGAGTCTTCAAGCAAATGCCCCGGCTTGGCTTTAGACATCAGTGATTTGAGCAGGGCTAGACCTTTGGCATCTAAATAGAGGGATGCTTTGGCTCCGCCGTCGTGGTCTTGGCGTCCGATGCTTAAGGAGCGTTTCTTTACTGCGGCGAGTGGGTCTTTGGCGGTGGGGTTTATGCGGATAACTTTGTTGCGGGTCCAGTTGCGTAGGTCTTCGGGGGTTCGGCTGGTGGCTTCCTGCATTGCTAGTTTGCGGAGTGAGGCTCGGGATAGGGATGTGTTGTCGTTGAGTTTTTCTAGTTCGTAGCGGATGGTGTCTTGTTTTTCGGCGGAGATGCCGTGTTCGCGGGCGATGCGGTTGGCTTCTGCTTGTTCGGCTAGGTCTTGTTTCTCTTTTTCTTCTCTGGCTAGCTTCTCTTCGGGGGTTTCTTTCGCGAGTTCTTCTGAACTGGGTTCCGGGCTTGGGTTGCCGTAGTGTTCTTCGGCGCGTTTTGTGCGTCGGAATGCTTCGGATTTGGAGATGTCGAGAAGGTACGCGAGGGCATCGATGTGGGAGGTTTTTCCGATGATGCGTCCGGCATCGGCGCGCTCGGCGGATTTGGCGAGGGCGGCGTCGAAAAGCGCTTTTTTGTTGTGGAGCTTTTCGAGGAGTTCGGCGAAGGGGAGTGTTGCTTTGAATGCGGCGGCGGACGGGTCGGCGATGAGCGCGTCCATGTGTTTCATGATGGTGTGGATTTCTTGCATTTTGTTTTCCCCTCCTTTTCTGTTTTCCACACAACCGAAGCTTCAAGGGGAAAACAAGGGCCTTAAAAGTTATCCACAGATCCGAAGTGATCCGCGCCCTGGGGTGAAAAGTTATCCACAGGAAGCGGAGGGGCGGATTGAAAAATTCAGCGAAATGCGAAAAGGTGGAGGGGAAATGCTGCGAGTCTTGCGGATTCCCGGCGTGGCATTGAAAAAAGTCTAAAGTTGAACTTAAGATTGAGGTCATTCTGAAGTTGTGACCTGCATCAGAAGAGTTACATACCCACATGTGTAACCTTCTGGACTAAGATCACGACAGACTGAAAAGAACTGAAGACTCTCAAGGCATAGCCCACGTGTGTTTGTCGGGCCGGAAGCGGGGAACTTTCGGGACGGATCTAACTCATTGCGGGCCTGTGCGCAGTATCCAAAAATCAAAATGAGAAGGAAAACTTCATGCGCGACACCGCATTTCGTTCCATCAAGGCTAAAGCTCAGGCTAAGCGCCGTTCCCTCTGGATTGCAGCAGGCGCTGTCCCAACCGCAATTGCGTTGACTATGTCCCTGGCACCTATGGCTTCGGCTCAGTCCAGCAACCTTTCCTCTGATGCCGTTATTGGCAGCATCGCGCAGGGCGTCACCGATGGCCTGACTGACTACCTGAAGCCTCGCGTCGAAGAGCTTCCTGCTGGTGAAGTCACCTACCCAGAGATCGCCGGGCTGCCTGATGGTGTGCGCGTGATCAGCGCTGAGTGGGCAACCTCCAAGCATGTCATTTTGACTATTCAGTCTGCAGCAATGCCAGAGCGCCCAATCAAGGTGCAGCTGCTGCTTCCGCGTGACTGGTACTCTTCCCCGAACCGTGAGTTCCCTGAAATCTGGGCACTTGACGGTCTGCGCGCGATTGAAGAGCAGAGTGGTTGGACCATTGAGACCAACATTGAGCAGTACTACGCCGATAAGAACGCCATTGTTGTGCTCCCTGTCGGTGGCGAGAGCTCCTTCTACTCTGACTGGGAAGGGCCAAACAACGGCAAGAACTACCAGTGGGAGACCTTCCTGACTCAGGAGCTCGCACCGATCCTGGACAAGGGTTTCCGTTCTAACACCGATCGCGCCATCACCGGTATCTCCATGGGCGGTACCGCTGCGGTTAACATCGCAACCCACCACCCAGACATGTTTAAGTTCGTCGGTTCCTTCTCCGGCTATCTGGACACCACCTCCGCTGGCATGCCAATCGCTATTTCCGCAGCCCTGGCAGACGCCGGCGGATACGATGCCAACGCAATGTGGGGACCAGTCGGTTCTGAGCGCTGGCAGGAAAACGATCCAAAGAGCAACGTAGACAAGCTCAAGGGCAAGACCATCTACGTTTCCTCTGGTAACGGTGCAGATGACTTCGGTAAGGAAGGCTCTGTAGCTATTGGACCTGCAAACGCAGCAGGTGTCGGTCTGGAAGTTATCTCCCGTATGACTTCCCAGACCTTCGTCGATCGTGCAAGCCAGGCTGGCGTGGAAGTTGTTGCTAGCTTCCGTCCATCCGGCGTGCACTCATGGGAATACTGGCAGTTCGAGATGACTCAGGCGTTCCCTCACATCGCTAACGCTCTTGGCATGTCCACTGAGGACCGTGGCGTTGAGTGTGCACCTGTCGGCGCAATCGCTGACGCTGTTGCGGATGGCGCGATGGGCACCTGCCTGACCAACGAATACGATGTTACCGGCGGTAAGGCCCAGGACTTCGCTAACGGTCGCGCATACTGGTCTGCAAACACTGGCGCTTTCGGCCTGGTTGGACGCATCAACGCTCGTTACTCTGAGCTGGGTGGACCTGCCTCCTGGTTGGGCTACCCAACCTCTTCTGAGTTGAAGACACCAGACGGACGTGGCCGCTTCGTCACCTTCGAGCACGGCTCCATCTACTGGACCGCCACCACTGGTCCTTGGGAAATCCCAGGCGATATGCTCGCCGCATGGGGCACCCAGGACTATGAGAAGGGCAGCCTCGGCTACCCAACCGGCGCTGCAGTTGAATACAACGGTGGCCTGCGCCAGCAGTTCGAAGGTGGCTACGTATTCCGTACCTCCAATAACCAGTCTTACTGGGTTCGCGGAGAAATCTCCAAGAAGTACGCCGAAGACGGAATCTTCGCTCAGCTTGGTTTCCCAACCGGCAATGAGAAGTTGATCAACGGTGGCGCTTTCCAGGAATTCGAAAAGGGCAACATCTACTGGTCCGCATCCACTGGCGCGCACGTGATTCTGCACGGCGACATCTTCGACGCATGGGGTGCTAAGGGCTGGGAGCAGGGCGAATACGGCTTCCCAACCTCTGACCAGACCGCAATCACCGCGGGTGGACAGACCATTGATTTCCAGAACGGCACCATCCGTCAGGTCAATGGCCGAATTGAGGAGTCTCGCTAATAGTGAAGCGCATCTACGCAACTCTCGCTTCCGGACTTTTGTGCCTGAGCCTTGCTGCTTGTGGGGGAGTCACTGTTGAAGGAGATGATTCTCCCTCGACAACGGCAGCCCCAACAGAAAGCAGCGCTGGGTCAAGCAGCACCGCAAGGTCGACCGAACGCAGCAGTCAGGCGTCGCAAAGCAATGGAAGCGGCGGAAGCACAGCCCGGGACGGGGCAGCCGAGGAAATCGACGGCCTGCCCGAGGTGACCGTGGAACGCAGCGCTGAGGCGCAAGCGTTCCTGGATGCGCTGAAAGATGAAAAAATCGACATCTCCGGCGTGGAGGACCAGTTGATTGCGACTGCGCGAAATTACTGCAGTTCGGAAAACAAGGACCAAAACGTCACTGTCGATGCGGTTGCAGGCCAGCTCATCGTGCAGGGACGCACCAGCGTGAAGGAAGATCAAGCAGCGGAAATTTCTACGCTGCTGAAGGAATCTGCGGATCGGACGTATTGTTAACCGATGAGGAAAACCATCACCGTTATTGCTGTATTGATCGTCCTCGCCTTAATCGGCGTGGGCATCGTGCAGTATGTGAACACATCCGATGACTCAGATTTCATTGGCCAGCCTGGCGAGCCAACCGGTACCGAAACCACGGAACCACCGGTTCAACCTGATTGGTGCCCTGCGGTAGAAGTCATTGCCGCGCCGGGTACGTGGGAGTCGGCTGCTAATGATGATCCGATCAACCCGACCGCTAATCCGCTGTCATTCATGTTGAGCATCACTCAGCCACTGCAGGAGCGTTATTCTGCGGATGACGTCAAGGTGTGGACGCTGCCGTACACTGCGCAGTTCCGCAACATCAACTCGCAAAATGAGATGTCCTATGATGATTCGCGCAATGAAGGCACCGCGAAGATGAATGAGGAACTGATCAACACTCACAATGAGTGCCCTGCCACGGAGTTCATCATCGTTGGTTTCTCCCAGGGTGCGGTCATTGCGGGCGATGTGGCTGCTCAGATCGGTTCAGAGCAAGGTGTTATTCCAGCTGACAGCGTCAGGGGTGTCGCCCTGATCGCTGACGGTCGCCGGGAGCCTGGTGTGGGCCAGTTCCCAGGCACGTTTGTGGATGGCATCGGCGCGGAGGTTACTCTGCAGCCTTTGAACTTGCTGGTGCAGCCGATTGTTCCGGGCGCAACCATGCGTGGCGGGCGCGCGGGCGGTTTCGGTGTGCTCAACGACCGGGTGCAGGATATTTGTGCTCCAAATGATGCGATCTGTGATGCTCCGGTGAATGTCGGCAACGCCCTTGATCGTGCGTTGGCCATGGTCTCCGCCAACGGTGTGCACGCGCTCTACGCCACCAATCCGGATGTTTTCCCAGGCACAACCACCAATGCGTGGGTTGTGGATTGGGCGACCAACCTCATCGACAACGGATAAAGCTTTTTCGCTTTTCGACGTCCACCTCCCGGACGTTGTGCGCTAAAGCTTGAGGTTTTGCGCAGGGGCTCGCCTTAAACGGCGAGCCCTTCGTCTTTTGTTGGAGGAACGGTCACTCGCTCAAGTAGTGTTAGTTTGCAAAAGTAATAAAATGTTCATCTTTGTCGATGGTCACAATAGTCATTAAAGAATTGTAAGAGGGGTTCACATGGATTTAGATAAAGCGATTGGTTCATTCTTCGATGAGAATGGAGAAATCAACCTTCCTCCATTCCTAACTTTGGCAGCCATGGGTGAGTTCATGTACCAGGCTGACATCGCTGAAGGCGGCGGGGATAAACCACGCATGCATTTCTGGGACTTCTCCGAAGACCGCGATGGCAAGCTGATTCAGTACACCCGAAACGAGATCGATACTCGTATCAAGGCTGTAGCAGGCCGTTTGCAGCAGGTCGCCACCCTGGGTGATCGTGCAGCGATCCTGGCTAACAACAGCCCTGAGTACATTTTCAGCTTCCTCGGCGCGATCTACGCTGGCATGGTCCCTGTGCCGCTTTATGATCCAAACGAGCCAGGACACGCAGACCACCTCAACGCTGTTTTCGCAGACAGCGAGCCAGTTGTCGTTCTGACCAACTCCAAGTCCGCAGGTGCCGTGCGCAAGCACTTCTCCAGCCTTCCAGCTGCAGAACGCCCACGCATCCTCTCTGTAGATTCCTTGCCTGATTCTCTCGCGGATTCTTACGAGAACCCAATGCTGACCGAAGCCGGCCGCCGCCTGGCTGCTCTGCGCCAGTCCGCGCCCATTGATCTGACCGCATTCCTGCAGTACACCTCCGGCTCCACCCGAACCCCAGCTGGCGTTGTTCTGACCAACCGCTCCATCCTGACCAACGTCTTGCAGATCTTCAGCGCCGCACAGCTGAAAACCCCACTGCGCCTGGTTTCATGGCTGCCACTGCACCACGACATGGGCATTATCCTCGCGGCGTTTGTCACTATGCTTGGCCTGGACAACGAGTTCATGAACCCACGCGATTTCGTGCAGCAGCCTTCCCGCTGGATTAAGCAGCTCAACCGTCGCGAAAGCGACGTGGACGTTAACGTCTACACCGTGGTTCCTAACTTCGCCCTCGAGCTTGCAGCACGCTACGCAAAGCCAGCAGAGGGAGAGACCCTGGATCTTTCCGCATTGGATGCCATCATTATCGGTTCCGAGCCAGTCACAGAAAACGCTCTGACCACCTTCCGTGAAGCTTTCGAGCCTTACGGCCTGCCTGTTCAGACCCTGCGTCCTTCCTACGGTCTTGCAGAAGCATCCCTGCTGGTCACCACCCCACAGACCGAAAACCGCCCACTGATCTCCTACTTCGACCGCGAGGCCTTGGCCGAAAACCGCGTTGAGCTTGTAGAAAAGGGCAATAACAAGGCTGTTGCTTTCGTCTCCAACGGCCAGGTTGCAGCCCCACAGCAGCTGGTCATCGTTGATTCCGAAACCGGAACCGAGCTGGCAGACGGCCAGATCGGCGAAATCTGGACCCACGGCGAAAACACTGCTGCAGGTTACCTCGACCGCGAGGAAGACACCGCAGAAACCTTCCGCAACCGTCTGACCACCCGCCTGGAAGAAAACTCCCGCGCAGAAGGTGCTGCCGACGACAACTACTGGATGGCCACCGGTGACCTCGGCGTCATCGTAGACAACGAGCTCTACATCACCGGTCGTCTGAAGGACCTCATCGTTGTCGCAGGCCGAAACCACTACCCACAGGACATCGAGTACACCGTCCAGGCTGCTTCCGCACACATCCGTGCAGATTCCGTCGCAGCATTCGCAGTCCCAGGCGATGACATTGAAAAGCTCATCATCCTGGCAGAACGCGACACCACTGCAAACGAAGCCGACGATGCAGCTGCTGAAGAAGCAATCCGCTCCGCCGTTGGCACTGCACACGGTGTTGTTCCAGAAGAGATCCGTATCCTCGCACCTGACGAGATCGCGCGTTCCTCCTCCGGAAAGATCGCACGCCGCGTCAACCAGCGCAACTACATTCAGGAACAAGCTAACTAGTTCTTTGCAGACACCGCAGGGCCCCGATGGATTTTCAACAGAATCCGTCGGGGTTCTTTTGGTTTTGTGCATAGTGGAAACATCAGTAGAAACATCAGCGGAATTGTCAGGTGAAGCTTCTCTATAAATTCCATCGAGCGCTTTGTCCTTGTAAACTATTGCAGTTAGCGGTGGACGCGATAGGTTTACAAATCCGTCTGGAAAAAATTGCTTCTGACCTGGGGATGAAACGTTCGAAGGTTGAATAGCGATAAACGTCTGGATGTCTATTCTCCTCAGCCTCGTTTTGGTTGAGGCGGATAGTTTTAATATTTTTTTAAGTTTAAGTTGTAATCGAGCTGAAAGGCTGAGGCCTCAATATGGAACAGAGCCAATCGTCGGATCAGAAGATGACCGTTGAACAGGTTCGCACCTGGCTCCGTGATTGGGTTGTCCGCACCACGGGTATTCCGGTGGAGGAAGTTACGGATGACAAGGCAATGGAGACCTTTGGCCTTTCCTCTCGCGATGTTGTTGTGTTGTCTGGTGAGCTGGAAAACCTGCTGGACACCTCCTTGGATGCCACCATCGCTTATGAGTACCCAACGATCCGTAGTTTGGCGCAGCGCCTTGTTGAGGGCGAGCCTCGTCGTGCACATACCCAGCGTGAATTGAATTTCTCCGCGGTGAGCGATTCCCCAGGTTCCCACGATATTGCGGTTGTCGGTATGGCTGCGCGTTACCCAGGCGCTGAGAGCCTGGAGGATATGTGGAAGCTACTCGTCGAGGGCCGTGACGGTATCTCGGATCTACCGATTGGCCGTTGGTCTGAGTATGCAGGCGATGAGGTTATGTCTCGGAAGATGGAAGAGTTTTCTACCATCGGTGGCTACCTGTCAGATATCTCTAGCTTTGATGCGGAGTTCTTTGGTCTGTCTCCGCTCGAGGCCGCCAACATGGATCCTCAGCAGCGTATTTTGCTGGAGCTAACGTGGGAGGCTTTGGAGTACGCTCGCATCGCACCAAACACTTTGCGTGGCGAAGCCGTGGGCGTGTTCATAGGTTCCTCCAACAACGATTACGGCATGATGATCGCTGCCGATCCAGCAGAAGCACATCCTTATGCGCTGACTGGTACTTCTAGTGCGATTGTCGCTAACCGCATTAACTACGCTTTCGATTTCCGCGGTCCTTCCGTCAACGTGGATACCGCATGTTCTTCTTCTCTGGTAGCGGTTCACCAGGCTGTCCGTGCGCTGCGTAATGGCGAAGCGGATCACGCTATCGCTGGTGGAGTGAACATTTTGGCATCTCCATTTGTCACAACTGCATTCGCTGAGCTCGGTGTGATCAGCCCAACCGGCAAGATCCACGCATTCTCTGATGATGCCGATGGTTTCGTGCGTTCCGACGGCGCCGGAGTCGTTGTGCTGAAGCGCGTGGATGACGCAATCCGCGACGGCGACAAGATCATCGGTGTGATCAAGGGTTCTGCAGTGAACTCCGATGGTCACTCCAACGGACTGACCGCTCCAAACCCTGACGCACAGGTTGATGTGCTGCAGCGTGCATATGTTGACGCTCAGGTTGATCCCACCACCGTGGATTACGTTGAGGCTCACGGCACCGGCACCATCCTGGGTGACCCCATTGAAGCAACTGCCCTGGGTGCTGTTTTGGGCTATGGCCGTGACGCATCCACCCCAACTCTTCTGGGCTCTGCAAAGTCCAACTTCGGCCACACTGAGTCAGCTGCGGGTATTGCAGGTGTCATCAAGGTGCTGCTTGCTTTGCAGAACAAGACTCTGCCACCAACCGTGAACTTTGCAGGTCCAAACCGCTACATCGATTTCGATGCTGAGCGTTTGGAAGTTGTGGAAGATCCACGTGAATGGCCGGAATACAACGGTCACGCAGTAGCTGGTGTGTCTGCGTTCGGGTTCGGTGGAACCAACGCGCACGTGGTGATCTCTGAGTACAACGCAGAAGACTACGAAACCCGTGCCCCGAAGGAGGCGTTGCTTCCTGACCAGCAGGTTGCCCTGCCGGTGTCTGGTCACCTGCCATCCAGGCGTCGACAAGCAGCTGCTGACTTGGCGGACTTCTTGGAGGGCCGCAAAGATTGCGACCTAACCCCAGTAGCCCGCGCGCTGGCAGGCCGCAATCATGGCCGCTCCCGCGCAGTCGTGCTTGCAAGCACTATCGAGGAAGCCGTAAAGCGCCTGCGCCAGGTCGCAGAAGGCAAGGTCAGCGTCGGTATCTCCGCAGCTGATTCCCCAGCGGCCAACGGTCCTGTGTTTGTGTACTCCGGTTTCGGATCCCAGCACCGCCTCATGATCAAGGAATTGTGCTCAATTTCGCCACAGTTCCGCGAGCGCATCGAAGAGCTCGATGAAATGGTTAAGTTCGAGTCCGGCTGGTCCATCATGAAACTTGTTTTGGATGATGAGCAAACTTACGACACCGAGACCGCGCAGGTTGTGATCACCGCAATCCAGATCGCACTGACTGACCTGTTGGCAAGCTTCGGTGTAAAGCCAGCTGCCGTCATGGGCATGTCGATGGGTGAGATCGCTGCCGCTTACGCTGCCGGTGGACTCAGCGACCGCGATACCATGCTCATTGCCAGCCACCGTTCCCGCCTAATGGGCGAGGGCGAGAAGTCCCTGGCTGAGGATCAGCTGGGTGCCATGGCTGTGGTGGAATTCGCCGCTGCGGACCTGGATAAGTTCATCGAAGAAAACCCTGAGTACAAGGGCATTGAGCCTGCTGTTTATGCAGGCCCAGGCATGACTACCGTGGGTGGACCTCGCGACGCCGTGGTTCAGTTCGTAGAGAAGCTGGAATCTGAAGACAAGTTTGCCCGCCTGCTCAACGTCAAGGGCGCTGGCCACACCTCTGCTGTGGAACCACTTCTTGGTGAGCTCGCTGGCGAAATCGCTGGCATCGAGCCACTTCCGCTGCAGATCCCGTTGTTCAGCTCTGTCGATCAGGGTGTTACCTACCCAGTTGGAGCAGTGGTCCACGACGCCGATTACATGCTCCGCTGTACCCGCCAGTCCGTGTACTTCCAGGACTCCACCGAAGCTGCATTCGCTGCAGGCCACAACACCTTGGTGGAAATTTCCCCGAACCCAGTTGCACTCATGGGCATGATGAACACCGCGTTCACCGTGGGCAAGCCTGATGCACAGCTGCTGTTCAGCCTGAAGCGAAAAGTCCCAGAGGCAGAATCCCTCCGCGACCTTCTGGCGAAGCTGTACGTCAACGGCGCAAACGTTGATTTCTCCGCGCTGTACGGCGAAGGTGAAACCATCGATCCGCCACACATCACCTGGAAGCACCAGCGCTTCTGGACTTCCGCACGCCCATCCTCTGGCGCATCCCTGGATCTGCCGGGCTTCCGCGTGAATCTGCCAAACAACACTGTGGCGTTTTCCACCGCAGCCGAACTGGCACCATCCGCAGTGGCAATCATGGAAGCAGCCGCCATGGCTGTCACCCCAGGTTCCTCCGTCGACGCAGTGGACGAGCGCGACATGCTGCCACCAAGCGGCGAAATCACCACCATCGTGACTCGCTCCTTGGGCGGTTTGAGCCTGTCCGTATACAAGATTGAGGGAACCACCAGCACTCTTGTCGCCGAAGGTTTCGCAGCCAACCCAGGATTCGCCGCAGCATCTTCCTTCGACGGTCCAGGCTACGACGGATTCAACACCGATTACAGCGACCAGCCAGACCCTCGCTCCGACCTGCCTTTGGACATCGAAGCAGTCCGCTGGGACCCAGCGACCGAAACCGTCGAAGAGCGCATGCGCGCCATCGTCTCCGAAGCAATGGGCTACGACGTGGATGACCTCCCACGCGAACTCCCACTGATTGACCTCGGCCTCGACTCCCTCATGGGCATGCGCATCAAAAACCGCATCGAAAATGACTTCCAGATCCCACCACTCCAGGTCCAAGCGCTCCGCGATGCATCCGTCGCTGACGTGGTAATCATGGTGGAAAACATGGTCGCTGGCCGCTCCTCTGAGACGCTTGTCGACGCCACCCCGCAGGTGCCAGCTGAGGCAGCAGGGGAGGCTCAAGCTGCTGAGTCTTCTGCTTCGGGCGAGGACGTGCAGGGCGTTGGCGTTGCACCGCGAGATGCGTCGGAACGCATGGTCTTTGGTACTTGGGCAGGCCTGACTGGCGCTGCGGCAGCTGGCGTGACCAGCAAGTTGCCACAGATCGATGTCGATACTGCAACCGCAATTGCCGAGCGCCTCACCGAGCGTTCCGGAATTGAAATCAGCACTGAACAGGTGTTGGCTGCAGAAACCCTCGAACCACTGTCTGACCTGGTGCGTGAAGGCCTCGAAACTGAAGTTCAGGGCAACATTCGTGTGCTGCGTGGACGTGCAGAAGGCTCCACCAAGCCTGCAGTGTTCATGTTCCACCCAGCTGGCGGTTCTTCCGTGGTCTACCAACCACTAATGCGTCGTCTGCCTGAAGATGTCCCTGTCTATGGCGTTGAGCGTCTGGAAGGCGATCTCGCTGACCGCGCGGCAGCATATGTTGATGACATCAAGAAGTACTCCGATGGCTTCCCAGTAGTTTTGGGTGGCTGGAGCTTCGGCGGTGCCGTTGCCTTCGAGGTTGCCCACCAACTGGTTGGCTCCGATGTTGAGGTAGCTACCGTGGCGTTGCTGGATACTGTGCAGCCTTCAAACCCAGCACCAGATACCGCTGAGGAAACTCGTGCACGCTGGACTCGCTACGCGGACTTCGCCAAGAAGACCTACGGCCTTGATTTCGAGGTACCTTTTGAAATCTTGGACACCATCGGTGAAGACGGAATGCTGTCCATGATGACCGACTTCCTGGCCAACACCGACGCCTCCGAGCACGGATTGTCCGCAGGTGTGCTTGAACACCAGCGCGCTTCTTTTGTGGACAACCGCATCCTGGCTAAACTTAATTTTGCAGACTGGGCCAACGTTGAAGCCCCTGTCATCCTGTTCCGCGCGGAACGCATGCATGATGGAGCTATCGAACTTGAACCAAACTATGCCAAGATTGATCAAGATGGAGGATGGTCCGGAATTGTCAACGATTTGGAAATTGTTCAGCTGAATGGTGACCACCTGGCAGTTGTCGATGAACCAGAAATCGGCACAGTCGGAGCTCATTTGAGTCGCCGCATTGATGAGATTTCTCGGAAGAATTAGTAACGGAGAGCTGACGGAAGTTGAGTAACACCACTACTGCAGAGAAGCTAGCGGATCTGCGCGCACGCCTGGAGATTGCCAAAGACCCAGGTAGTGAACGCGCACGTAAAAAGCGCGACGAGGAAGGCCGAACCACCCCTCGTCAGCGTATTGATGCTCTGCTTGATGCCGGATCCTTTGTGGAGATCGGCGCACTAGGCCGTACCCCGGATGAACCCGATGCGCCTTACTCTGACGGTGTGGTGACTGGTTATGGTCGCATCGATGGTCGCCCAGTGGCCATCTACGCCCATGACAAGACCGTTTACGGTGGTTCCGTGGGCATGACTTTCGGACGTAAAGTCAGCGAAGTCATGGACATGGCTATCCGCATTGGTTGCCCAGTTATCGGTATTCAGGATTCCGGCGGAGCCCGCATTCAGGATGCGGTGACCTCCTTGGCGATGTACTCAGAGATCGCGCGTCGTCAGCTTCCGCTGTCTGGCCGCAGCCCTCAGATTTCCATCATGCTGGGTAAATCGGCAGGTGGCGCAGTGTATGCACCTGTGACCACTGACTTTGTTATCGGCGTTGATGGTGAAACAGAAATGTATGTCACCGGCCCAGCCGTGATCAAGGAAGTCACCGGCGAGCAGATCACTTCCGCAGACCTCGGTGGCGGTGCGCAGCAGATGCAAAACGGCAACATTTCCTATTTGGCGTCCTCTGAAGAAGAGGCCCTGAATATGGTCAAGGATTTGCTCGACTTCCTGCCTTTGACCTGCAATGATCCAGCCCCTGTGTTTGCAGCACCAACGGATGAAGAGATCGCCTACGACGAAGCTCTGAACTCGTTCATGCCTGACGACACTAACCAGGGCTACGACATGCATGACCTGCTGGACAAGCTTTTCGACGACGCCAACCTGCTGGAAATCCAAGAGGAGTACGCCCCCAACCTGATCACTACCTTCGCCCGCGTTGATGGCAAGGCAGTCGGTGTGGTGGCCAACCAACCAATGGATAAGGCAGGCTGCATCGACGCTGACGCCGCCGACAAGGGCGCCCGCTTCATCCGTATCTGCGACGCCTACAACATCCCGATCATCTTCGTCGTGGACACCCCTGGCTACCTGCCTGGCGTGGACCAAGAGAAGGTCGGTTTGATTCACCGTGGCGCAAAGCTAGCCTTCGCAGTGGTGGAATCGACCGTCCCTAAGATTTCCTTGATCGTGCGCAAGGCCTACGGCGGAGCATATGCCGTGATGGGTTCCAAGAACCTCACCGGTGACCTCAACTTCGCATGGCCAACCGCACAGATCGCCGTGATGGGCGCAGCCGCAGCTGTCGTGATGATCCAGGGCAAGCAGCTCGAAGCCGCCCCACCTGAGCAGCGTGAATACATGAAGAAACTGTTCATGGACTTCTACGATGAGAACATGACCAGCCCATATGTGGCCGCCGAGCGTGGTTACATCGACGCCATGATCGAACCTGCAGAGACCCGTTTGGTGCTTCGCCGAGCAGTCCGCCAGCTGGAAACCAAGGCTGTGCGAGACCTCGACAAGAAGCACACGATCATGCCGATGTAACGTCCAAAGAATTATCCAGATAGAAATCCTGTAACTAATTCACCAGAGGAGACCGCAATGGCAACCATCTTCGCAGTTCTGTCGGGTATTGACTTCCTCAGCGTAAGCCTGTCTTACCTGCAAGGATTCTTGAGCTACTAAGCCTTTCAAGAAAGAGGGGACCTTCTAGAACGCTTTAGAAGGTCCCCTCTTTCGCGTCTTAGACAAGCAGTACGGGTCGATGAGTTGTGAAAAAAGGAGCCTCTAGAAATCTAGAAGCTCCCATTTTTTAAAAGCACTTAGCGCATTGTCACCTTAAACAACGCTCGCCAGCCGAGAACCAAAATGGCGGAGGCGGTCGTTGCGACAATCATGAAGGACCAGTGTGGAACCCCACCATTGTTGAAGCCCCAAATCACAAGTCCCACAATTACCGCGAGTATCCACACGGTCAGGCCAGCGGGGCGGATGCGTTCGCTGGGAAGCTTCGCAGGGAGGATTGCCACCAGGTAGGCGATGAACACACCTGCGAGGAATGGCAGCCATGTGAAAAACCAGCCCTGCACATTTAGTGGCATGTCGGCGCTTTGGTGGGCGACGCGGGCGAAGAGTGCGAAGAGACCGATGGCGATGGAATCACACAGCAAGGACATCCAGCGGTTCACGTATCTGGCCTTTCAATTGCGGACTGTCGGTTAGAGTCTGAGTTAATCGTATCCTGTTCCACATCCAGGGATTCATTGGCCTTGAGTCCCTGGGGGGTGAAATAGATAAAATAGATGACCCATCCGACAATCGCCATGATGATAAATGAGCATAAACGGTAGATTATGACAGCTCCGGCGGCTTCCACTGCGGTCATACCGGTGGCTACGAGGGCTGCGATGTAGGCGGCTTCGATGGGGCCGATTCCGCCTGGGGTGGCTTGGATTGAGCCTGCGATTTTTGCGGTGGTGTACGCCAACAGTACGCCTGCGATGGTGGTGTTGTTGGGTTCTGGTTCAAACATCGGGGCAGTGCCGGTGACCGCCCAGATGCAAATCCAGAGGGAGATGGCGTCGAAAAGCCTATTGCCTAAAGACCACGCGGTGCTGGCCGCGAATTGCGGCCCGGTGAGCGAGACCGAGCGCAGCTGCTCAATGCTTCCAAGAAGCTTTTCGACGAAGCCCCACTCCCTGTTTTTCGTCAATTTTCGCACCCACCGAGCCAAGGAGTCGGGGTTGTTGGCTGCCCAATAAACGGCGCCAGACAGCCCGACCATGGCGATGAATGTGGCGATCAGTGACCATAAGTTCAGCGATGCGCCCATATAAAACACGGCGATGACACCGAGAGCAACCAACCAGACGGTCGATAGGGCACTGGAGAGCAGGAAAAACCACGAACACAGCACGGCGCTGGCACCCCAGCTGCGCTGCACTTTATAGGTGAGAATCGCGGAAAACGCCGGGCCGCCAGGAAGGGTCGCGGACCAGGAGTTAGCCGCAAAAGTTAAAGCCGTGGTGGCTTTGAGAGTCGCAGGACTACCTCCGGCTTTCAACATGATCTGCATGACTCTGGCCATCGCAACGAATGACAACACCAACGCCACCATGGTGAGGGCAACGCCTACGGGGCTGACGTGGCGGATTTGTTGGATGCCCATTTTGAGGAAATCCAGCTGATCCCTCAGGAAAAATAGGATCACCCCTAGAAACGCCAGGGACAAAGCCCAACGAATCCAGGGGTTGCTGAAAAATCCTCGCATAGATTTAATCTAGATCCTCAAGCCTGCGCTTTTCCAAACGAGCCTTAAGTTCCACGAAGGACACCAGATCACGGTTTTCCTGCGTGCTCAAACCACCGCGAGATGCCACGGTATCGCCAGCGACAACTGCTTCATGCACGGTGACTTCCTCATCGTCGTTGAGGCGACGGGTGGTTGGGCGAGGTGCTTCCTCCACCTCAGAGCCGTGACCCATGACGGTGTAGGCCTTTTTAACGAAGCCGGGTGCCCACCAGTTGTCGTCGCGAAGCAGGTGCATCACGGCGGGGACAAGCAGCATGCGGATGATGGTGGCATCCAGAATCAGCGCTGCGATCATGCCGAACGCGATGTACTTCATCATGACGATCTCAGAGAAACCAAACGCTCCACAGACCACAATCATGATCAGTGCGGCCGCGGTGATGATAGATCCGGTGTGTGCAGTGCCGTATCTGATGGCGTCGTCGGTGGATTCGCCTTTATCGCGGGCCTCCACCATGCGAGATACCAGGAACACCTCATAGTCGGTGGAAAGTCCGTAAATAATAGCCATGATCAGCACCAGCACTGGACTCATCAGTGGGCCAGGGGAGAAGTTCAATGCGCTGGCACCCACGCCATCGACGAACATCAAGGTGAGAATACCCAAGGTGGCACCCATACCCAGAATGGTCATGATGATGGCCTTCGCCGGCAAAATCACCGAACCAAATACCAATGCCATGAGGATGAAAGTGGCCAGCACAATGTAGAGAGCCATCCAGAGGAGCTTTTCAAAGAGCGCCTCAATGGATTCGATCTCCATGGCTGGAGTGCCACCGATCTGCACCTCAACGCCCTCAGGGACGGAAATAGCGCGAAGCTGCTCCACTACCTGCTCATTGAGGGAACGATCCTGAATACCAGTAGACAACACCGTGGTGCCATCATCGGTAGTCGCACCTGCGGTGAAACGATCTGTCAGTCCCTCAACTTCGTTGGCCTGAACATAGATATCGATCAGCTGGTTGTTGTCCGCCCCGGTGACCACAAGCTTGACCGGCTCGGTGCGGAAGGCGGGAAACGCCTCGTCGAAACGCTCTTGGGCGACGCGGGTGTCGTTAGCTGGTGGCAGATACGTTTCATTGATGCCGCCGAATTTCACGCCCGTCAACGGCACTGTAAGAGCAAGCAAGAGCAATACGACGCCCACGGTCACTGCCTTGGCATGGCGCATTGCCCATGCCGGCACGCGGTACCAAATGGTGTCTTCCAAACGGCGCGCTGTTCGAGCAGTGCGACGCAAACTCCACTTATCGATATTCTTACCCAACATGCTGAACAGCGACGGCAACACCGTCACCGACATCAAAGCAGCAAGGCCAACCGCGGAAATCGCACCGAATGCCACCGACTTCAAGAAAGCCTGTGGGAAAACAAACAACCCGGACAGCGCCACAGCCACCATCGCTGCAGAGAACACCACAGTCTTACCCGCGGTCGCCGTAGTGGTGGCAACAGCCTGTTCAACCGGGGTGCCCTTATCCATTTCCTCACGGAAACGAGAGACCATGAATAAGCCATAGTCAATGGCAAGACCCAAGCCCAGAAGGGTCACAACAGATTGTGCAAATACGTTGACCTGGAAGAATCCAGCCAAAATTGCCAAGATGCCCAGCGAACCCAAGATGGACAAAATGCCCACGATCAATGGCATCGCCGCGGCAACAACTGAGCCAAACACGATGAGCAGCAAGATAGCCACGAAAGGCAGCGCAAAAACTTCGGCGCGTGAAATATCGCCAGCCATGCCCTCATCGAGTGCGTCGGCTACAGCGGTGGCACCCGCGACCTCAGTGGTGACGCCACCGGCAAGGTTGTCCGGATGGAGCTGATCTTCAATCTCCCGGAAGTCCTTCAGCGTTTGCTCGCCGTCACCTTTGAGCCCGAGAGCTGCAAAGGTTTGGGTGCCGTCTTTGCTGAGGAGATTTTGATTACGAGTGTCAAAGTAGCTGTTGATGTGGCTGACTTCATCAGGGTTGTTCTCGATTAGCCCATCTAAGTAGCCAGAGATGCTGGAGAACACCTCTGCATCATCGAAAGAAGTGCCTTCAGGCGCAGTAAACAGCAACACGACATCGCCGTCATTGTCACGCCCAAAGGTCTCCAACTCGATGCGCGCCGCAGCGGTCGAGGAAGAACCAGGATCATCCCATCCTTCCTGGCTCATGCGGTCGCCCAGCTTGGTGCCGAAAATGACAAACAAAGCCAAAATCGCGGCGATGACGACTAACGGAACAATGCGCCTAAATCTGTAAGCAAAGTGGCCCCATTTAGAAAACACGGGTGGATTACTCCTGGGAATTGTGGCGGTTGGATAACAAGGCAGTCAGAGGGCGGAACGGCTGCAGCCATGCGCCACCGTCTGGCAGGTTATCCAGGCTGACGCGAGGAAGCGGCTCACGGAAGACGCCGGGGATTTCCTCCAGATCAACAAACTCGATGGTGTCATGAGCTACAGCCCATGACGCGTGCTCGTGGAAACCAATGACCGTGGCAGGAATGCCCTCTGCAACGAGCTCCTCGAGAGTCTCACGGAAGTTCTGACCATCTGCACTGGCCACGATGACACCCCGCAGCACGCCTTCTTCATAGCGCCTGCGAATGTGATCAATCATGTCCGGATCGACATCGGAATCCTCGCCGATCTTAGGCTTAGCGAAGACCGCGAAACCAACGTTACGCAGCGCTTCCACCCAAGGTCGAACAACATCAGAGCCACCTGGGGTGATGTTGGCAAACACCGTTGCCTCAGGCTCAATGTGGCGGCCCAACTCATGTGCCCTGCGACCTGCGCGAGCAAGCAACCACCGACCGATGGCATCAAAGCGAGGTCGGTACGCAGCGGTTGGGCGACCACCCAAAATAGCGCCCAAACCCATATCTAGGTTGGGAGCGTCCCACACTAGAAGGACACTTTCAGGGCCTTCTTTGTCAGTGGGATTGTAGCTATGAATGACCTCATGCACATCAGACATTAGTTTTGCACCTTCTGCCACAAGTACTCATTGATCACGTGATCTTTTTCCAAGCCTTTGCCTTCAAACTTGGTGATGACCTGACGGTCAGTCAGCTGAGGGCATTCCTCCCATGGCCAGCCTTTGTACTCAAGCAGTGGTTCGACCTCAACTAGCTCATTGATCCACTCTGCGTAATCAGCGTGGTCGGTAGCAACGTGCAGAACTCCACCTGGCTTGAGCTTCTTTGCAAACAGGTTCAGCGGACCAGACTGGATGATGCGGCGCTTGTTGTGGCGCGCCTTTGGCCAAGGGTCCGGGAAGTATACGCGGATGCCGTCCAGGGACCCATCGGCAAACATGCGGTTGAGCACCTCGATGCCGTCTCCGCGGACCATGCGCACGTTGTCGATCTCTCCACGGACAACAGAGCCCATCAACTTGGCCAAGCCCGGCTTGTATAGTTCGACGGCGACAATGTTGGTATCAGCCTCAAGTGGAGCCATGGCAGCAGTCGAAGTTCCAGTGCCAGAGCCGATCTCTACGATGGTTTTTGCGCCTTCGCGCCCGAACCACGCATCAACATCAATCAGCTCATCTTCGAGGACGCGACCCAGTTCAGGCCACTTTTCATCCCACATGGTTTGCTGGTTTTCAGTGAGGGTGCCACGCCTAAACGTGACACTGCCTAGACGTGGGTAGTCGAGGTCATTATCAAAATCGGATTGGAGAGGCCGACCAGCTGGCAGTTCTCCTAATTGATCGCGGGAATTATCAGAAATAGACATTATTTGTTATTTTTCCTGTTCAACTTTAAAACTTCAATATTCGTGAGTTTGGATGAATCCCTAGAGCACTACCTTTTAGACCTCTCGCTGCAATTTAGGCCAGTTGAGATTTAAGCTTTCCGACGATTCTTCTCATTACTGCAATCGTACCGGCGATGGTGGACACGATGACATGAAAGAGCATTAAAGCAATCAAGTACAGGCTGAAGTAGTTAAACCACTCCACTCCGGTGCTCTGTGATAAAAAATGCGCACCCAAACTCAAAGTGCCAACTGGGAAGGTACTGGCCCACCATGTGGGGCTGTATGTCGCCCCTTTGAAAACAGCTCTGTAGAACACAAAGTGAGCGATGGCTCCCAGAGGAATCGTAAAAATTCCCATGATGATGCCGTAAATAATGCCCATTGTGATTGCTGTCTTGGATCCAAAGGACGCACCGATGAGCTGAGCTGCTGCAGTGGATTGGCCCACCATACCCAAAGGAATCCATGATGTTGGTGTTGCCATCAGTGGGATGCCCTGCGCCTTGGGGCCGAAATAGTAGAAATACACTCGGGTAAAAACTGCTGGTGCAGACGCCAAAGTTAAAAGGAAGAGCCCGAAAGAAACCCACAGCATCGCCGGAAGTTCAAAGTGCTCATGGAGTTGTGCTGCCGAGGTGGAAGCAACCATCGGCGTGACAAGAGGAAGACCCCACGCAAAAGTTGGTGTGCCCGCCTTAGATCGCAAAATGGCCGTTATATATAAGGAATAGGCAACAAGTCCCACGGCTGTGCCAATAGACCAGCACACAAACATAAATCCCCACAGATCATCACCCAAAACTACGGGGCTTGCAGTTCCCAATGCGATCAAACCCATGGACAGCATTGCCCATGCCGGCATGACTTCAGTTTTGAATGAAGGAGAGCGGTAGATTAGCCAACCGCCAATAATGACAATTGCCACCACAACAGCTAACGCGAAGAAGAAATCTGCGACGACTGGAAAACCATGGATTTTCAACAGTGATGACAACAATGAGATGCCCATGAGGGAACCAGCCCACGAGGGGCCAGGTGGAGGTAAGACCGCAGCGTAGCTTTTGGTCGAAGAAGGAGTGGGCATGCCCATTACTTTAAGCCTTTGGGGCAGTGAAACCGCTAAATGGGAGCGTTGTGCGCTCGATCACTGGTCTAGACCTTTGGGCTCCAAAAGTTGCAATTTCGCGAATACTTCAACACTTGTTTGCAATGTTTGTTAATAAATGGGTTCGCTAGTGGATTCTGTCGTTAGTACTGGCCGTCGTGGTGGGGTCATGTATTTAGGTAGGGCAAAGTTAAGATCAGAGCACTTTTTGATACGACTAACTGGATATAACCTTTGGGGTAACGTGGGGATGTGTGTGAGTAATTTTCAAAGTATTTAAAAGGGGGATCTAGGGTAAAAATTTGGCTTCAAGTACATATCTTTAGTTCGGTAGTTGAGGGCGGGTGGTGACAGTGCGGGCATGCATGTGAGTGTAAATGTTGTTTTAAAAAGGTGTGTACTGACAGTGGGCCGGTTTGTGCTGGTCGGCCACTAGCGGAGTGCTTGGATTGTGATGGCAGGGTAAGGGAAAGGGATTACCATTACCGCTGTTCTTGGCGTTTTGTTGCCTATTGTCCGAATGTTAAGTGTTAATGGTGGGAAAACTGGGAAAGTTGTCCCCTGGAATGTGTGAGAATTGCCCAAATCTGAACCCAATGGCCATGGACGGGGAATGAACTGTCGGAGAACGGTTGAGGTTAATTCTTGAAACCACCCCCAAAATAGGCTATTTAAACGGGTGCTCTCATATTAAAGAAAGTGTGTAGATGCGTGTGGGCAGGGGGTAGGTCCACTGGTAATGACAAATGTGTCCGTTGTCTCACCTAAAGTTTTAACTAGTTCTGTATCTGAAAGCTACGCTAGGGGGCGAGAACTCTGTCGAATGACACAAAATCTGGAGAAGTAATGACTACTGCTGCAATCAGGGGCCTTCAGGGCGAGGCGCCGACCAAGAATAAGGAACTGCTGAACTGGATCGCAGACGCCGTCGAGCTCTTCCAGCCTGAGGCTGTTGTGTTCGTTGATGGATCCCAGGCTGAGTGGGATCGCATGGCGGAGGATCTTGTTGAAGCCGGTACCCTCATCAAGCTCAACGAGGAAAAGCGTCCGAACAGCTACCTAGCTCGTTCCAACCCATCTGACGTTGCGCGCGTTGAGTCCCGCACCTTCATCTGCTCCGAGAAGGAAGAAGATGCTGGCCCAACCAACAACTGGGCTCCACCACAGGCAATGAAGGACGAAATGTCCAAGCATTACGCTGGTTCCATGAAGGGGCGCACCATGTACGTCGTGCCTTTCTGCATGGGTCCAATCAGCGATCCGGACCCTAAGCTTGGTGTGCAGCTCACTGACTCCGAGTACGTTGTCATGTCCATGCGCATCATGACCCGCATGGGTATTGAAGCGCTGGACAAGATCGGCGCGAACGGCAGCTTCGTCAGGTGCCTCCACTCCGTTGGTGCTCCTTTGGAGCCAGGCCAGGAAGACGTTGCATGGCCTTGCAACGACACCAAGTACATCACCCAGTTCCCAGAGACCAAGGAAATTTGGTCCTACGGTTCCGGCTACGGCGGAAACGCAATCCTGGCAAAGAAGTGCTACGCACTGCGTATCGCATCTGTCATGGCTCGCGAAGAAGGATGGATGGCTGAGCACATGCTCATCCTGAAGCTGATCAACCCAGAGGGCAAGGCGTACCACATCGCAGCAGCATTCCCATCTGCTTGTGGCAAGACCAACCTCGCCATGATCACTCCAACCATCCCAGGCTGGACCGCTCAGGTTGTTGGCGACGACATCGCTTGGCTGAAGCTGCGCGAGGACGGCCTCTACGCAGTTAACCCAGAAAATGGTTTCTTCGGTGTTGCTCCAGGCACCAACTACGCATCCAACCCAATCGCGATGAAGACCATGGAACCAGGCAACACCCTGTTCACCAACGTGGCACTCACCGACGACGGCGACATCTGGTGGGAAGGCATGGACGGCGACGCCCCAGCTCACCTCATTGACTGGATGGGCAACGACTGGACCCCAGAGTCCGACGAAAACGCTGCTCACCCTAACTCCCGTTACTGCGTAGCAATCGACCAGTCCCCAGCAGCAGCACCTGAGTTCAACGACTGGGAAGGCGTCAAGATCGACGCAATCCTCTTCGGTGGACGTCGCGCAGACACCGTCCCACTGGTTACCCAGACCTACGACTGGGAGCACGGCACCATGGTTGGTGCACTGCTCGCATCCGGTCAGACCGCAGCTTCCGCAGAAGCAAAGGTCGGCACACTCCGCCACGACCCAATGGCAATGCTCCCATTCATTGGCTACAACGCTGGTGAATACCTGCAGAACTGGATTGACATGGGTAACAAGGGTGGCGACAAGATGCCATCCATCTTCCTGGTCAACTGGTTCCGCCGTGGCGAAGATGGACGCTTCCTGTGGCCTGGCTTCGGCGACAACTCTCGCGTTCTGAAGTGGGTCATCGACCGCATCGAAGGCCACGTTGGCGCAGACGAGACCGTTGTTGGACACACCGCTAAGGCCGAAGACCTCGACCTCGACGGCCTCGACACCCCAATTGAGGATGTCAAGGAAGCACTGACCGCTCCTGCAGAGCAGTGGGCAAACGACGTTGAAGACAACGCCGAGTACCTCACTTTCCTCGGACCACGTGTTCCTGCAGAGGTTCACAGCCAGTTCGATGCTCTGAAGGCCCGCATTTCAGCAGCTCACGCTTAAAGTTCACGCTTAAGAACTGCTAAATAACAAGAAAGGCTCCCACCGAAAGTGGGAGCCTTTCTTGTCGTTAAGCGATGAATTCCTCAAAACCTCAGTGCTTTTTAAACACCAACACCAAGTTACTTACCGCGAATTCTCGGAGCACTGGGACTTTAACCATCCACCAGACCCAATACGGGTGGTAGCGGGGAAAAGCGGCAACCAATTCCGCATTGCCCACGGAGGCTCCCCATTCCAGCCCCTCCCGGCAGGACACATTAAACAGTGACTCCCCGAAAACGTTCTTAGGCGGGTGCCCGTGTTTCTTCGTGTAGCGATCGCGGGCAAATTCTCCGCCAACGTAGTGTTCCCACAGTCCGGTTTCATGGCCGCCGAAGGGCCCTAACCAAATGGTGTAGCTCAGGATTGCCAGGCCGCCGCTGCGGGTGACGCGGAGCATTTCTTCTCCCAATTCCCACGGTGCGGAGACATGTTCTGCAACGTTGGAGGAGTACACCACGTCAAAGGAATCGGGAAGAAACGGCAGGTCGAGGCCGGATCCGCGGACTGATCCGTGGACGTCGATGCCAGCTGCGGACATTTCGCCAACGTCGGGTTCGACGGAGAAGTAGGTGGCGCCCAGTGTCTCAAAGGCTTCGGCGAAGTATCCGGGTCCGCCGCCGACGTCGAGAACTTTCAGGTCATTTAATCCGGCGCCAGAAATATCTTCAGACAAAGCCGCCACCAGACTCGAGGTATCGAGGGCCAGGTTTCCGTAAAAGATGTCAGGTCGGGTTTGTTCGTATTTGAAATCAGACAGTAAACCCCACGACCTGCCCAAGGTAGCCAAGCGACGAAGAGCCGGAAGCTCCGGAAATGAGGCCATTTATGCGCGGGTCCAGTTGAGGTCGCGGATGTCTTCGCCGTTCATCCATCGCAAAATGGTGGTGATGGCATCGTCGATGGAGGAAACAATGGTGGTGTTTTTTACTCCTGCGACGCCGAATTCTAGGGTCCAGCCGTCTACTTCTGCGAGGCTGCGCGCGGAGATGTAGGAGGACTCGTCGGCGGGGTTGTCTAGGTCGAAGTGTGCAATCTTCAAATAATCCCCGGAATCCCCGGAATCTCCAGAGCCCCCGGCAATGACGTTCAACTGGTGCTCGAGTCCAAGGCGGGAGGCGCCGATGCGGGCGTCATCGTCATTTTTGGTTTGGACGGTAAAGGAAATGTCTTCGTCGCCGTAGCGGAGCACTTCGTCGTTGTATTGGATGCCCAGGCCGGAGGCGAGTGCCACGTCGTCGAGCCAGCCTAAGCAGTCGTTGATCAGTTCGTCGTCGACTTCGATGGTGACGTTTCTGGGGTGGGTAAAGGGGACTCCGAGGAAGTCCACGTCGTCTTCTTTCGCGGCGCTGAGGATGGTTTCGCGGATTTGTGCGGGGGAGTGGGTGGGAGAGAAAACGGTGATCGTTGTGGCCATGGCTTCCATTATGGCTTGTTTAAAAGCAGCTAGACTGAATAACCCTATGAAGATCCTTTTGTTGTGCTGGCGTGATACCACTCATCCTCAAGGTGGCGGAAGTGAACGCTATCTGGAGCGGGTGGGTGAGTTTTTGGCGGATCAGGGCCATGAGGTGGTGTTTCGTACTGCTGGGCACACGGATGCGCCACGGCGTTCTTTCCGCGATGGTGTGAGGTATTCCAGGAGCGGTGGGAAGTTTAGTGTGTATCCCAAGGCGTGGGTGGCCATGATGTTGGGTCGTGTGGGGATTGGCACGTTTTCCAAGGTTGATGTGGTGGTGGATACGCAGAATGGCATTCCGTTTTTTGGAAAGTTTTTCTCCGGTAAGCCGACTGTGTTGCTCACGCATCATTGCCATAAGGAGCAGTGGCCGGTGGTGGGTCGGGTGCTGGCGAAGGTTGGTTGGCTGATTGAGAGCCAGATCGCGCCGCGCGCTTACAAAACTGCGCCGTATGTGACTGTTTCAGAGCCGAGCGCTGAGGAGCTCATTGCGTTGGGTGTGGATCAGCAGCGGATTCATATCGTGCGCAATGGCGTGGATCCCGTGCCGCTGCACACGCCGAAGCTGGATCGCGATGGCCAGCATGCGGTGACGTTGTCGCGCCTGGTTCCGCACAAGCAGATTGAGCATGCGATGGATGTCGTCGCGGCGCTCGACGGCGTGGTGCTGGATGTAGTCGGAAGCGGTTGGTGGCAGGAGGAACTGGTCGATTATGCCCGCACGCTGGGTGTGAGCGATCGCGTGGTTTTCCACGGCCAGGTCGCCGAGGATCACAAGCACGCCCTGCTGGAGCGCGCCACGATTCATCTCATGCCTTCGCGCAAGGAAGGCTGGGGCCTGGCGGTCACGGAGGCGGCGCAGCACGGCGTTCCGACGATCGGTTACCGAAGCTCAGGCGGCCTGCGCGATTCCGTCGTCGACGGCGAAACCGGCCTGCTTGTCGACTCCAAGGCCGAGCTTATTTCAGCCACCAAAACCCTGCTTATCGACGCCTCCCTCCGCTCCAAGCTCGGCGCCAGCGCGAAGCAGCGCGCCGAAAACTACAAGTGGGACACCGCGGGAGCGCAGTTCGAGGAACTACTTCTTGGTCTTGCGTCGAAAAAGTAGTCCCAGCGGCAACGCCATCCACAGCACGGTCAGGCCCACACCGAGGTAGTATTTCCAGCCATGCTGCGGTGGTGCGCCAGTTTCTGTGATCGTATCTCCATCCACCACGACACCAACGCCAAGTTCTTCAAGGCGCTCGATATCCCCGGCCGCCCATGCCTGCGTTGCTTCGGTCCACCGCTGTGAGGGCGCGTCGGTGATGATTCCGTCCACACGCAGTTCGCCGGATTCCACCACGGAGAGGGCTTTGGTTTTGGGATCGACAACCGGGATCCCATCCTCGCGGGTCACCAAGGGGCCTTGGCCGATGATTAAGATGTCGCGGCCATCAGCGATTTCTGCCAGTGCTTCCACTGATTCCACATGCGCTGAACTTGGGCGTATCACGGAAACCTCACGTGGTGCATCAGGAATCTGGAGCAACGCCAAACCGGTAGCCACCCACGACAGTGGGCTTTTCACCCCGGCGGCCAAACACACATAGGCAGGGATAGCCAGCATGAGGAGTTTTTGAGAATCCCTAAACAGCGCGGCGCCTGGAACATATGCGATGGTCCACGTGAACAGATTCGGCATCAGCCACGGACCGATCGCCCCCATAAAACCTACGACCGCCAGCAGTGCGAGAACCCACGGACAGTTTTTGAAACCCGCCAGCAGAATCGCAAATAACAAAATTCCAGCAACCGCGAAACCCAGTTCGCGTGAGGCCGGCACGGCCCCCGCGTTCCAAATTCCACCCAGGCCCAGCGCAGTTCCCAACGTTCCTGCATATGTTTCAGAACGAATGGCGAAGGTCAGCGCACCTCCCGAAGTGGGGGTGGCAAGAAGCGCAGGTATTAGCCAAGGAAGCCACGAAAGGAAGGAACATAGCGTCGTAAAGCGTTTTCTTTTAGAACTCGCCACGCCCGTGACCGCCGCAACCACCGCACCCGTGGGCGTCAACGACGCCGCCCAGATCGCCACAACCTGCCAACGCGGATGCCTGCGCAGCGCCACAACCAGCGGCAACAGCCACACCGCCATCACCAACGACCAATGGCCCTGCAGCAGACGCTCCACCACGAAGGGATTGTAAATCGCCACGGTAACGGCCAAAAACTTGGAAGGCCCAAGGCGCATCGCACCCCACGCGCCCGCGAAACCCGCCACAAGCAGCATGGTTCGAACGATCCAACTCACCGGCAAAAAGCCAAGCAACGCCAGCACACCATCCTGCGGGGCGTTCCGCGACGGCAAATCACCAAAACCCAACGCATTCAACGACAACGCAGGATGGTCCACCACCGACATATCCCGCAACAACAACTCGCCAGGCGCAGCCAACGGCCACAGCAAAGAACCCAAAAGCACAGTCGTCCATGCCCACAGCAGGATACGGCGGGTCGGGGTCATAAGGATTTAACTCCTGAGTTTATTCACAGTGCTCATCAGCTGGCCGCGCTTGAAAATTCCCGTGAGGAACACACCAATCGCAAGCAACGACAGGCCTAAGAATTTAGAAAAGAAATCAAACCCCTTAGCCCACGACAACCGCTGATCAATATCATGCGCATGATCCTGCAGAAGCTTCAACGTATCCGCAGTATAAGTGAATTCTACTGTGTCATCGCCGTCTGGGCCATGAAACGTCATCGCCTCATCTTTAGCCACAATGATGCCGGAAAAACGATCCACTTTCAGGGTCCGCTCCACCGAATAGGTGTGAGAATCATCCAATGGAACATAACGAAGATGCTGGTAGAAGGTATAAGTATTGCCCTCGCGCGAGACATAATCCACCGGGGAATCCTCACCCAATACGATGTCATAATAGGGATAAGAATTCCGCAACGTATTAGCCGGGAAGAAGTAATGCAACCCCTCCCGCACCACATTGCTACTATCCGCCGGCGAACCCGAAATGGTGGCAGTCGGCTTAATCACCGGATAACGAGAGTGTCCAATCAACACCACATCATCCGAAATTTCCGCAACAGTTTTCCCCTGCACATCCGTAACTGTCTGATCCACATGCGTCGCGATCTCATCGACCTTTTCCGTCGGAGCAGTCACAATATGTTCAGTGCGCACAAACCCCTGCGGACTTTCGCTCACCAACGTCAGATCCAAATCCTTCGGAATCGTCCGCGCCTGACCAGTCACATACGGCGGTACCGTGAAGGCAAAAATGAGGAACAGCACGCCCGCAATAATGAGGACCGTTGCAGATCGCTTCATAAAAACAGCCCACACCTTTCCGCTAAACTCGCATGTTGAAATAATGTCTACCCAATCATATGCACCCATCCGCCATCGCGGATTCATCAGCTCACTCGAGGGACTACGCGCAATCGCCTCCCTGGGAGTCTTGGCGACCCACGTTGCATTCCAAACCTCCGTCGACCCCGCCAGCAACATCGGTGCAGTACTCGCGCGTTTCGACTTTTTCGTCGCCGTCTTCTTCGCCCTCTCCGCCTTCGTTCTTTGGCGACGCCGCGCCGGGCAACCAGTGGGACTGTACTACCTCAAACGCCTAGCCCGCATCATGCCCGCATACTGGGCAACGGTCATTGCAGTCCTGCTGTTTATTCCCACCGGCCCCTGGTTAGCCAACCTGACGATGACCCAAATCTACTGGCCAGACGGCCTCATGACAGGCCTCACCCACCTTTGGTCCCTGTGCGTGGAAGTGGCGTTTTACCTGGTGATGCCGCTTCTCGCGTGGGTGTTGGATAGGTTTGGTCGGCCGGTGCGCATCCTGTTGATTGTTGGTGGGGCAGTGTTGAGTCTGGCGTGGCCGTGGATTCCCCTTGTGGAGCATGCGTTGGACGAGGGGTGGGCGAACATGCAGATCTGGCCACCCGCTTACGCTTGCTGGTTTGCAGTCGGCATGATCGCCGCAGAAATTGAAGGAGTTCGATTCCCACGGGTTCCGAGCTTTGTGTGGGTGGGTTTAGCTTTAGTGGTCGCTTGGATCGCGGGCCAAGAATGGTTCGGACCACTAGGTTTAGTGCACCCCAGCCCCTGGGAATTCAACTTAAGAGTCCTCGCGGGCACACTTTTCGCTGTATTTCTGGTGGTTCCCTACGCGCTGGGTACGCCCTCTCGGCTTCTTGATTCCAGTTGGATGAAAACGCTCGGCACCTGGTCGTATTCCATCTTCCTCTGGCACCTTCCCGTGCTGACGATTGTGTTCCCACTGCTCGGGTTGCCTTTATTTAGTGGAAATTTCCTGTTGGTGTTCATCGTGACGGTCTTGTTGACGATCCCAGTTGCCGCCATCAGCTACACCTTCATCGAAGAGCCCATCATGCGGTGGACCCGGCGCGCCATTCAGGCTGGGGGTCGTTAGGATTCACCATTTTTCTGGGGGTAGGTCTGGAAAATGATGAATTGGCACCACGTCAAGACGGGGACGGGGCATGGCAAGCCGGTAAGGGAACTAATTTGCTAATACTCACCACAGGATCCGGATTTTCAGCCGTTTGTGGTGGATTTTTGCAACTCGCCGGCGGTTTTATGCAAAAATCCGTTCGATTTGAAGGTCTGGCCACAGGATTGTGGTGGATCCTTGATCAACAAGCTGACAGGAATCACAGGAGCCCCAATGGTCACAAATTCTACCCTCTCTACAATCGCCTCCAAGGGCCTAGAATCGTCAGAATGAACTGACACCCATTTAGCGCTTTGGAGGCCTTAAATCGCCAGCAAATAGCGCAGCCACGGAAATGCCCGCTAGCAGGGCCAATGCGGGGGAATCTCCTGGGTATGCGGCAGCCGGCCAGGGAGCTTGGGCGAGCCACAATCCGCAGATAGCCAACGGGAGCCCTGCCAGCACCCATTTCGGGATGAGGGTGAATCGCAGAACTAGCCACGACGCCACCGCCGGCACGAACCACCACCCCAACATCGGGATCAATGCCACCACCGCCCATTGCGCGTTGCGGGTGTCCTGCCACACGGGGTTTATTGCTTCTCGACGCCTCCCCACAACAACACAACCCAACACCACGATTAATGCGATGGTTGCGCCACCGAAAAGGGACAGTTTGTAGGGTTTTTCGCCGTCGAAAGCGAAGCTCAACTCGCCGGAGGCGTTCGCGGGGATGATGAAACCTTGGGAGGAGGCGTCGAGTTGGATTGGGGAAAGGGGGGTGGCGTCGATAAGCGCGCTGGTACCTGAATTGAAAGCGCGCGTGGTGACGAGCACGCGGTCGGTGGGTGCTGCCTCGATGTTTGTTGCTGGCTGAACAGCGGCGAGCGGAGCGGATTCGGTGAGGGTGACCCATTCCGATTGGGTGCGCAGCGTGTGGGTTCCGGGGGTGAGTTCGAGGGGGCCACAGTCGATGCGATCGCCGTCGAGTTCCAATGTGACGCAGGATTGGGCCTCCACGGTGACGGACATGTGGCGGGGGACTGTGAAAGTGCGGTCGAGGAACGAGGTGGGCACTGTGAGGCGTTGGAAAACGAATTGCTGCACGTCAGGAGAGGTCTCCGGCACAGTGATGGTGCGGCTGAGACCCTCTAGGGACAGCTCGGAAATTCCTACGAAACCATCGAATTCAATGCGAGCTTCAGGCTCCGCCAACGTAACTGTGGTGGTGCGGCCTTTTTCGAACTCGCGGACCATCACGGAATCGCCGGAGGTGATGGTGGCGGTGACGGTGCTGCGGGGGGAGATCGATAATGTGGTGCCGGTACCGGAGACTTCGAGCCACGGAGACGTATCGCCAGGTGTCGGGTACCAGGCGGTGTTGTAACGATGATCAAGAAGTGAATTAAGGGAACGATCAGGATCCGCGCCGCCGAAAGAAGTGGCATCGGAACCAGACGAAGACGCCGTGATGGAACCTTCCTGCACCACCTGCGTCATTGGCCCCGCGGAAGGATAATCCACGATGCGGTTTTTCACCTCAGTCTCATCAAGGCTGGCCAATGCTGCGGAACTGGTGCCATCGCCGTAATTTGTGCCGACTAGCTGAGGGGTATCGGTGACGATCTGGGCATTCTCACTCACCAAAGTCCTCGGGGAATAGCCGTTGATGGTGTCTAGGAGCGAGAGGATTTCGCCGCCGCCAGCGACGGTGGGCAGCTGCTTGGATGTGCCGGAAGTGATCCACATATTGCGGTCGGGGTCGGTGAGGTAGACGTCTACTTGGCCTTGGGAGCCAAAAGTGTGCTTTTCCCCAGGCAGATCCACCTCAATATCTGGGTCGGCTTCCAGATCATGCCTCACCAGTACTGCGCCGATGCCTAGACGTTTTAAAGCCTCGTCGTTTAGACCGGTGCCTAGAGTGCCTAGGTCGTCGAGACCATCTAATCCGCGAATCGCCTCCGGGGGAACCAAAGGAATGGCATCGCGGACAGCCCACGGAACATCAAGAAGTGGTTGAGCTGGTTCATCCCGAGTCCATCCCCAGTCCTGGCGGGCAAACGGCGAGCTAGGCCAAATCAACGTGCGGGTGCCTGTGGCGTTTTGGTTGAGGAATTCTGTGGCTTCGTACCAGTAGTCAGGCACTTCATCCCACGTTCCCTGAGGTAGCAGCCGTGCCGACCATGCGGGAGCAAGAGCACCGACAGCGATGATCACCACGAGGAGTCCTGCGGCTTGGCGTTTTTGGAGAGGCAGCGGGATGGTGTGGTGTTTGCCTTGTCCGCTGGTCAATGCAGTCGTCCCAAGCAAGGGCAGACTGATATGCGACCCCAATGCGGCAACGCCCACCATCAACGGCATGCGGACTAATAGATCAAATTTGTGGATGTTTCGAAGTGCTGCGCCTGGGCCGTCGAGGAATTCTTGAACAGCCGTTAGGTGGGCGCTGCCGAGGATGAGGAGTCCGATGGCCAGCATGAATGCCCACAGTCCACGGTGTTTCATCAAGGTGAGGCCGATCAAGCCGAGGGCTGCGACGAGAACGCTGAGGGTGACAAAGAGAGCATCGTTGACCAGGAGATATCCGGCTTGTCGTTCAGTGTCTACGAAGGGTGTCCAACTGGTGGTTCCGCGGAGTATTTCTACTGGGTTGAGCCAGGAAGTGGTGACGGAGGAACTTTCGATGAATTCGGTGAAGGGCGGGGCGTATTTGCCAAGCACCAACAAAGGTCCGATCCACCATGAATTAACAGCGAGAACGCCCATTCCCCACAGAAGCAGCCTTAAGAAGAGCCCTCTATACAGCAAGATCAGCGCTGCCGGGATGAGTGCTGCCATCGTGGCGGTGGCATTAACTGCACCCATGCATGCCGCGGGAAGTAAGGACAACGCGATGGCCCGTGCATCCACATTTCGCGAAAGCAGAGGCAGACATACCCATGGCGCGAGCATGATAGGCCAAGTTTCGGAGGAGATTGCAGTGAGGGTGGTGAGCGTGCGCGGGGACAGAGCAAACAGCAGCGCGGCGATCACCCTGAATGCAGGATTGCCAATCCCCAGCCGGGCTACCAGTGCGTAGAATCCAGAAAATCCCAGGCCAAGAACAAGCCACCACCACAGTCGCTGCGCAATCCAGTCAGGGAGGAAATCAGTTATGAGGAAGAAAAACCCTTGGGGAAACAGATAGCCATAAGCTTGGTTTTGCAACTGACCCAAGGTGAACGTGTCAGTCCACGCATGAAGCGCACCGGTTAAAAATCCTGCGGGGTTGAGCAGCAAATCTAGTTTAGTATCGGCAGCAACCTGACCATAAGGTTGCGCAAACACCACAAAACCCAGCACAATCCAGACATAGAAATGCGCCGAGTGAAGAAAACGGGGAAGTGGCTTCTTAGTCTGCTTCGCGTGAACCATACTCAGGGCCACCGAGCAGGGCATCGTCTGCAGTTACGGCGTTACCAGTGGGAACAGTGTCCTGCCCTGAGATCATTGAAACCCCAACTACTGCGACTGCGCCGACGGCGATTCCCACGACTGCGCTTGCAATCGCGGGCCCGAGGGTGCGTCGGTTGAGGGAATCAGTTTCGTATGCCATGACGTGGAAGAGACTACCAGTTTTTACCCCTTGGTTTCATCTTCTTGGTTCTCGTCTCGGTTTTAGTCCAGGGGTGGAACGACAAAAACTGGTACGTCGGCGTGGTGGAGCACGCTGTCTGAGGTGGAGGATTGCCACAGGGATTTCCATCCGGAGATCCCGCGGGTGCCGGTGACAATCACGTCGGGGCGGAGCTCGTCAGCAGCATCAACGATGGCGCTCCACACGGCCGTTGCGGATTCCACCATGTGGGCTCGCGCTTCCAGACCTAGAGATTGGGCTAGCTCTACGCCTTCCTGGCAGGTTTTTAGTGCAGCGGAATGGGCGGGGTCTTCGGGTTCCACCCCCAAGGTGATCAACGAAACCGAGCGCGCAGCTTGCCGATGCAATGGCTCCCACGCAGTTAAAATTTCCACGGTGCGCGGCTGCAACAATTTCGCCGCATATTCCAAAGCGCGCCGGGATTCCGGTGAGCCATCAAAAGCAACCAGCATGGTTTTGTTCGTCATTGCATGCTCCCTGTGAATCTTTCGGAAAGTACTTCACTTCAGCCTACCGACGATTAATGCTTTGCTGCCGTCTTTTCCTATAGTTAGAGCCGTGTGGAAGCGATTGAAACCCCTCGCAGCAGCCGTCGCGGTAGCCGGTGTGCTCCTTGCGGGCTGCGCAGAAGAGCCGGAACAGCAAAAAGCAATAAGCCGCTTATCGACGTCCCCCTCCACCCCTCCCGCACCGACCGCGGAGGATTTGGCGCGCGCGCAAATCCCTGAACAGCAACGCGACCAAGTCGCGTCGCTGATGATGGTTGGAGTTGCGAATTATGATCAGGCATTGGATGCGCTCAATCAGGGGGTGGGTGGCATCTTTATTGGTTCCTGGACAGATGAAAATCTGCTCACGGAACCTGGCCGTAATATTGAGGCGCTCCGCGAAGCCGTCGGCAGGGATTTCTCCGTCAGCATCGACTTCGAAGGCGGCCGCGTCCAGCGTGCCACCAATATTCTTGGTGATTTCCCCTCACCGCGCGTGATGGCGCAAACCATGACGCCGGAACAAGTAGAAGATCTCGCAGAAATCCTAGGCACTGGTTTAGCTGCACATGGTGTGACAGTTAACTTTGCACCTGTTGTAGATGTAGATGCTTGGGGTCTCCCCGTCGTTGGCGATCGTTCCTTTTCCAACGACCCAGCCGTAGCAGCTACTTATGCCACAGCTTTTGCAAAGGGCTTAAGCAAAGTAGGAATTACCCCAGTATTCAAACATTTCCCAGGTCACGGTCGTGCAAGTGGCGATTCGCACACCCAAGATGTGGTGACCCCCGCACTTGATGAGCTTAAAACTTACGACCTCATCCCTTATGGTCAAGCACTTTCTGAAACTGACGGAGCCGTCATGGTGGGCCACATGATTGTTCCAGGTCTTGGCACCGACGGAGTTCCATCCTCTATCGACCCCGCCACCTATCAACTGCTCCGCAGTGGCGATTACCCAGGTGGCGTGCCTTTCGATGGCGTGATCTACACCGACGATCTCTCTGGAATGAGTGCCATTTCCGCCACCCATTCACCCGCAGAAGCAGTGCTTGCCTCCCTCAAAGCAGGCGCAGACCAAGCACTATGGATCGACTATGGGTCGTTGGGCTCCGCGATTGATCGCGTTGATGCTGCCGTTAGCAGCGGTGAATACCCTCAAGAACAAATGCTGGCATCTGCGTTAAGAGTCCAATTGCTCTACATCACACGTCTCGAACAAAAGTGAAGTTACCAGTCCGTAACCCCTTCTGAGTAGGAATTTCGCATCAGTGCAACTAGCCTTTCAGGTGTGAAGAACTCTGGGAAAAATTCGGCAAAGAATCGGACCAAAGGGATCCTAATCGGGGTTCTCGTTGGTCTGATTGCCATTTTTGCAGGCATCTATGCGGTCGATGTTTTCCTCAACAAGGACAACATCCCTCGTGGAACAACCGTCGGTGGCGTCAGTATTTCCAACCTCAGTGCACAAGAAGCCCGCACAAAGTTGGAAACCGAACTGGCCAATGATGTGGTGCAGCCCGTCACCGTGACGGCAGGGGAGCAGAGCACCACTTTTGATCCAGTTGCCTCCGGCGTCGGCATCGATTGGGACGCAACCATCGAAGGCACCGGCGAGCAGTCTTGGAACCCCATTACCCGCTTCGTGGCGCTGTTCAAAGAATCCGAATCTCCCATCGTGAGCACCGTCGATCCCGCAGCCTTCGGCCCGACCCTTGATCGCATGGTCGGCGAACTCTATCGAGATCCCATTTCCGGAAACCTGCATATCGACGCCGGCACCCTCGTGGTCAACGACACCATCGACGGACAAGCCGTAGACCGCACCATTTTGGAACAAGCAGTCACAGAAAACTGGCTCAACCCAGAGGGCGTAAAAGCCGAGCCATACGTTGTTCCCGCTGCGATCAGCCAAGACACCATCGATAAACTTGCAGAAGGCGCCGGAGCTAAAGCAGTATCTAGCCCTTTCGTCGTCCGAGGCGATGACGGAATTGAAGGCACCATCCCCGTCGAGCGCATGGGTGAAGTGGTGAGTTTCCCAGAAGAAAACGGCACCATCCGCGTCGACATCAATGCAGAAGCAGCAACAGCAATGCTGGCCGAAGGTCTCAAAGAAACAGAGATCGAGCCCACCAACGCTCAAATCAGTTTCTCCTCAGGCTCCCGCGTAGTCACCCCAGAAGTCACCGGACACGGAATCAACTGGGAAGAAACCCTGGCCGATCTGCCCAACAACCTCACCGGCGATGGCCCCCGCACCATCGACGCAATCTACGAGGACACCCCAGCAACATTCACCGCCACCGACGCCCAAAACGCTACCTTCAATGAGGTCATGGGCGAGTTCACCACCGGCGGCTTCTCTGCTGCCTCCGGAACAAACATCCGCCTCACCGCGCAAATGGTCGACGGCGCAGTCGTTTCACCTGGCGATACATTCTCCCTCAACAACTACACCGGCCCACGTGGCGCAGCCCAAGGCTTTGTTGATTCCGGCATCATTTTGAATGGTCGTTCCGACACCGCAGTCGGCGGTGGCATCAGTCAGTTCGCCACCACCTTGTACAACGCGTACTACTTCGCAGGTCTGGAAGACATCACGCACACCCCGCACAGCTACTACATTTCCCGCTACCCAGCCGGACGTGAAGCTACGATTTTCGATGGCGCCATCGACCTCCAATTCCGCAACAACTCCCCATACCCCGTCATGATCAGCACCTCTGCCGACGCCTCAAACGTGACCGTGCGCATCATGGGTGTGGACACCACCTCCGTGGAATCCATCAACAACGGACGTTGGTCCACCACCCAGCCCAACACAGTTCGAGTATCGGGTTCAGATTGTGTGCCATCAACCGGTGCACCAGGATTTACCACCTCAGACACCCGAATCATCAGCGATCTTTCTGGCAACGAAATCACCAGAGAAACCGTCACCACGGTTTACGATCCTTCACCAAACGTGGTCTGCTCCTAAAACAAAATGCCCCACCAGATATCTGGTGGGGCATTACTGATTATTTAGGAAGAAAGCGAACCGAAGAGCTTGAGCAGTGGGCTCGCCAGCTGCTGAAGGAAGTTCAAGATGGTGGAGAGGAAGCTGGAGGAAGATCCGGTAGCAACATCATCGGAAGGGTTCTCTGAAGCCTTGTCCACGGTGATGGAGAAGCTCAGCGCATCCGCTTCCTGGCCTGCGTAACGGCTCAATTCTTCAGGCTGCAGGGTCTCCAAGAAAGTGCCGGAAGCATCGGTCCAGGTGTAGGTAATGTCCGCATCGGTTTCTGAAACCTCAGGAGCGGTCAGTTCGAACTCAGCAACATCAACGCGAGTAGTGGAGGTCTCTTCGGGAGCGGCATTGTCAGACAGCTCGGCGCTCAAAGTTGCAGTGTCGCCCTCGACGGTGATCTGCGGGTTGGACAAGGTGATGTTGAAGCCGTGAGCGTCACTGGCGAAGGCAACAGTTCCTTCGTAGTTCAGCTGGCCCTTCTCGGTGTCGACGTCGTAATTGGAGCCAGTTCCGAGGGTGAAGTTGTAGGTTCCATCTTCGTTGACAGTTGCACCGCCAGTTGCGTCAACGGTTCCACCAGTCCAAGGTCCGGTGACATAGGTGCGCCAGGAAGCCTTGAAGCCCCAGTCGAGGGAGTTTTCTGAAGTTGCGACGCTGGAATCGTCTGCAGTGGCGACATTAGAAACTGGCTCTGCAATCGCAGACGGAGCAGTGGTTGCGAAAGCGGAAGTGGAAATTGCGGCAGCGGTCAGTACTGCGAAAGCACGGCGGGAAAACTTGTGAGACATGTGAGAAACTCCGGTAACGAGAGTGGGAAGATGCTTGTTAGCGCGTTGAAGGTTGTTTGTTTTTAAAATTCTTCAATGGCGACTGTTTAAGGTTTACCTAATTTAGGCTTGCCTTAAAAGTTTGTCGGGGTCAATCGAAAGGGTGCTTGGCCTACTGGCGGAAAGCTCGCACAGTGTTGCGCTTAGGGGTATGTGAAATTGAGGGCACCCGAGTTCTTGTGGATTCGGGTGGGAAGTTTCATCTAACGCTTTTTGGGTTATGCATTGGTGAGTATGTGAAGTGTAAGTGGTGAATAATTTCTGGGGGTGGGGATATGTTGAAAATTAAAGATGTCGTCGAGTGTTCGGTGTGATGTAGTGCGCAATTTCGCACTGGAGCGGTTTTCGGCTGCGATGGAAAACTGCAAAGCTTTTTCTAAAAATGTAAAAGGGCTGATGATCGCACCGTGAGGGGATTTAAAGCGTGTATTTAAGTGGGTGCTTTTTGTAGTTTCCATAGAATTAAGCCCTTGACCTTCATTGCGTATTGAGAGGTCAGGGGCTTATTTGGAGCCGGTGACGGGAATCGAACCCGCGCCGCCTGCTTGGGAAGCAGGAGTTCTACCATTGAACTACACCGGCAGTGTAAAAGGTGGCGCTTAATTAAGGGCCGAGAATAAGGCTAGCACGATAAAAATCAGCGCCAGCACCACGCGCCCCAGGAACCTCATCGCAGCAACCCGTGGCCCAACCCTGAACGCTGAACGCTACACTGGTTGACGTGCTTCTTTCAGATCGTGACATTCGTAAATCAATTGACGCAGGCGACTTGGGAATTGAACCTTTCGACGCTGAGCTGATTCAGCCGTCGAGTGTCGATGTCCGCATGGACCGCTACTTCCGGGTTTTCAATAACTCTAAGTACACCCACATTGACCCTAAGTTGAATCAGGATGAGCTGACCAGCCTTGTTGAGGTTGAGGACGGCGAGGGCTTTGTGCTGCATCCGGGTGAGTTTGTGCTGGCGTCCACGCTGGAAAAGTTCACTTTGCCTGCGCATCTGGCTGGTCGTTTGGAGGGTAAGTCGTCTCTTGGTCGTCTTGGCTTGTTGACGCACTCTACTGCTGGTTTCATTGATCCTGGTTTTAGTGGTTACATCACGTTGGAGTTGTCCAATGTGGCTAATCTGCCGATCACGTTGTGGCCGGGTATGAAGGTGGGGCAGTTGGCTTTGTTCCAGATGAGTTCCCCTGCGGAGACTCCGTATGGTTCCGGCAAGCTTGGTTCGAAGTATCAGGGGCAGCGTGGTCCTACTCCTTCGAAGGCGTACCTGAATTTCCCCAACAAGTAAGCAATCATGTGTTCCGGTCGCGGGCTGTATCAAAACGTGTTGAGATAATCTCCAGTCCACTCTTCATTGAAAGGAATCACCCTACATGCGGATGACAGTGATTGGTACGGGTTACCTTGGCGCTACGCACGCGGCCTGCATGGCTGAGCTTAGCCATGAGGTTCTTGGTGTTGATGTCGATGAGGCAAAGATTGCGTCGTTGAAGGACAGCAAGGTCCCATTTTTTGAGCCGGGTTTGCCTGAGGTTTTGGAGCGCAATCTGGAAAATGGTCGCCTGAACTTCACTACTGATTATGCGGAGGCTGCGGCTTTCGCGCAGGTGCATTTCTTGGGCGTGGGTACTCCTCAGCAGAAGGGTACTTATGCGGCGGATCTGACGTATGTTCGTCAGGTTGTTGAGGATTTGGTGCCGCTGCTTGAGGGCGAGCACATTATTTTCGGCAAGTCTACGGTTCCGGTTGGTACTGCTGAGCAGTTGCAGGAGCTTGCTGATTCTCTGGTCAAGCCTGGTTCGCACGTGGAGATCGCGTGGAATCCGGAGTTCTTGCGTGAGGGCTACGCGGTCAAAGACACCATCACTCCGGACCGCATCGTGGTGGGTGTGCGTGAGGGGGCGACAGCAGAGGCGATCGCTCGCGAGGTTTACGCCACCGCGATTGCTGCCGATACCCCATTTTTGGTGACTGATCTTGCTACCGCTGAGCTGGTGAAAGTTTCCGCGAATGCGTTCTTGGCCACCAAGATTTCCTTCATCAATGCGGTCGCTGAGATTTGTGAGCAGACCGGCGCCGATGTGGTTGCGCTTGCGGATGCCATCGGTCACGACGATCGTATCGGCCGAAAGTTCTTAGGCGCGGGCCTGGGATTCGGTGGCGGTTGTTTGCCTAAAGACATCCGCGCTTTCATGGCACGCGCGGGCGAATTGGGTGCTGACCAGGCATTAACGTTCTTGCGTGAGGTCGATTCCATCAATATGCGTCGTCGCGACCGTGTGGTGCAGCTGGCCAAAGAGATGTGTGGCGGTTCGCTGCTGGGCAAGCGGGTTACAGTGCTCGGCGCCGCATTCAAACCCAACTCGGACGATGTCCGCGATTCTCCGGCGCTGTCGGTCGCGGGTTCGCTGTCGCTCCAGGGTGCGGCGGTCTCGGTCTACGACCCGGAAGCTATGGACAACGCTCGACGCGTCTTCCCGACGCTCAGCTATGCGTCCAGCACTAAAGAGGCGCTTATCGACGCCCACCTCGTCGTTCTTGCCACTGAATGGCAAGAATTCCGCGACCTTGACCCCGAAGTGGCGGGAGGGGTCGTCGAGAAGCGCGCTATTATTGATGGCCGAAACGTCCTCGATGTTGCCAAATGGAAGGCCGCCGGTTGGGAAATGGAAGCGCTCGGCCGCAACCTTTAGTGGCGGTGGATCAGGCGGGGCTTGCCATCATCTGGGGCAGGCTCATCGCCGGGTACCGTCCATGCGGCGATCAGCGTCGTGATCGGCACCGCCAGTGTCAACGTCAGCGCACCGACACCTGAACGCAGCAGCTCGCCGGCCATAACATCGCTGCTCAGAGTCTGAATCAGCGGACGCTCTGCCAAGGAAAGCAGCAGCAACAGTGGCAAAGCTGCGCCGGTGTAGCCCAACACCAGGGTGTAAATCATTGAGGAAATGTGGTCGCGACCAACCGACATCGCGCCGGTAAACAGCCTCCACGGTGTGGCATCTTCATCGATTTCCGCGAGCTCATTGATGGTCGACGCCTGTGAGATCGTCACATCGTTGAGCACACCCAAGGTACCAATGATGAACGATGCCAACAGCAACCCAGAGATCGACACCTCCGGCAAATAGTTGATGATCTTCAGATGATTCTCATCGCCCAGTCCGCGCAAATTCGTGGTGACGATCGACGCCCACGACAACACCGCCGACAACAACAATGCCACCAGCGTGCCCGCCAACGCAGCTGCCGATTTCCAGTTGATTCCGTGAACCATCGGCACCACAATCAACAAGATCGCCGCGCCACACACCAGCGCCAACCACATCGCATCGTGCCCGCTGGCCAATCCTGGCAGCAAGAAAATACCAACAATTCCCAAGGTGACGACCAAACCAACCAGCGCACGCACACCTCGCCACGCCGCGAAAGCTCCCATCGCCACAATGAGAACCACACCCCAAATGATCAACGCCGGTCCGCGCTGGTAATCAGCAAAGGTGTAGATGATCTCGCCATTTGTATCCGGTGTTTCCACCATGCGGATCTTGTCGCCCTCGGAAAACTCCGGATCACCAGGTTGCGCGTAAGTGATCAGCTGAGTTTTCTGCCCCTCATTGGCACCCGATGTGATGTCTACGAGTGCACGCACGCACTCCAACGTTGCCGGCTCCGCAGAAATCGTGGGGCTTTCCGCAAAAACTCGGCCGGTGTCTGGCGAATTACACGCAGAATTATCAACGAGCGTGATCGTTCCATCCACCTGCTCATGATTTCCCGCAAACGTCTGCGAAAAGTTATCCGCCAACACCACATCATCAGAATCCGGCCACAGCATCACCATGCCCACCAGCGTCACGACAACTGAAGAAATCAAAAACGTCAACAAACCAATGCGCCACGGTGAATTTTTCTTCGGTTCCGATGTTTCAGCTGCATGTTTTCCCACGGTGTCTCCTTGCTGTTGCCATGCTCAAGTTTCAGGCATAGGCAGGCACTTTTACCCAGTGAAGCCTAACCCAGAATAGAGGACAGTGGGTATTTAAGGATCACGTTTTAAGGGCTTGGGATCGCCCAGTGACCTATTGTCCCGTTTTAGGGGATTTAGACGCCTGGCAGCGATTCTGAGGGCGTGACTTTTGAGGCCATTGGGGCTGTTGTGATTCTTGCAAGGTTTCTGCAGGTTAGCTGTTCAACTTCTCGTCTCAGATCGCCAGGAAATCCGAAAGCCGAACGAATTTTCGTACAATCTCCTAGGCGAATTCAATCGGTGGATGCACCAACTACGATTTTTTCATATACCTGCGTCGCGCTTTTAAAACCATGCATTTTCCGCGGCCGGTAATTCAGCAGATCCTGTGCCCGCTGAACTTCTTCGTCACTTACTTTAGCAAAATTAGTGCCCTTCGGGAAAAAATCCCTGACCAATCCATTCGTATTCTCATTCGACCCACGCTGCCACGGCGAATGAGGATCACAGAAAAACACCGGACACTTGGTCACCACGCTAAACCGCGCATGCTCTGCCATCTCCACACCCTGATCCCACGTCAAACTCCGACGCAACGCCTGCGGCAAATCACCCATCATCTCCACCAACGCATCCGTCACAGTCGACGCCTCATGATTAACCCCCAACCGCTTAATCAACGTCAACCGGCTCGTGCGCTCCACCAACGTCACCAACGCTGTCGCTTGGTTTTCACCACCAATTACTAAATCGCCCTCCCAGTGCCCAGGCACAGCACGATCAGCAACTTCTGCTGGGCGTTGACTAATCAACGCACCCTCCACCCACGGCTTACCTCTCGATGGCAACTTCGACTGCGGTTTACGTCCCTTCCGACCGGTACGAAGAAATTTCTCCACCTTCAATTCATCACGCAACGCCCCTTTACCTTGAACATATAACGCCTGGTAAATAGTTTCATGACTAATCTGCATAGAGCTATCGTTAGCATGCTCGGTGGCTAAAAGACCAGAAATCTGCTCCGGAGATAATTTATTATTCAACGCCTCGACCACCACAGCCCGAAGCCTACGATTGGCATCAAGTTTCGGTGTTTTCGGACGCGCTAGTTTCCTGATCGCACCTTCATAGGAGTCGCGTGCACGATAACGTCCATCATCATCTTGACCACGTCGAAGTTCCCTGGAAATTGTTTGCCGACACCGACCCAGGCGTCGACCGATTTCTGCTGCACTGACCCCGGTGTCATGGAAACGTTGGATCATCATTTTCTCTTCTAACGATAATCGTGTGCCTTGTCCTACGACTTTGATTTCATCAGCAAATAACGGCACTACACACGACATATAAGAAAAGCGTAATGATGGTGGTGGAGCAAGATGAAGTAAGGCCCCACACACCTGTGCTGGCAACCCCAACGCAGATAACTCGTCAAACAGTGTTGTGTAGTCCTCACGCAACACTTGATGGAGTGTGCGTGGCCCATAATAAGGGCCCATCACCGGGGCGTGGATGAATTCAGCTGCTCGCTTGCCGGTGCGCAAGGTGGCTGCGCGTTGGCGAAGCTTGTCTGGGCCTTGTTTGCGCCATAGGGATATATTGGCCCGAGTCATGCCGACATACTCGCCGATTTCTCGGGGTAGGCATCCTTTCTCTAGCATGCTGGCTGCAATCTCAAGTTTCTCGGCGGTGTCAAAAGCATTGCCACCTCGCGGGCCGCGGGTCAGTTTCACCCCGGCGGCCTTCGCCCACTTTCGCCCGGTGAATTCACTGACCCCGACCGCTGTAGACGCAGCAAGACCTGACATACCTTGATTGATCATGTCGAGGAAAGCCGTACGGCTTTCCTCTGGGATTGTTCTACGAATGCCCACTTCGCACCCTTCGGGTTGCTCGTGGTGCATTCACCCCCTGAACCCGCCCTACAGTTAGCGCAAAGATTCGATCAAAATCAGCATTTCATGGCGAACCGGGGACGGATTTTTGCAATCCCGCCACCCCTAGGCCCAACTTGGTCTTCCTGAAAGCTTCCTGCGAGGTTCCATTTCAAGGATCCACCACAAACCAGCTCCGCCCCTCTGAAATCGGTCCGAAAGTTGCAGGAGCCTGACTGGAAAACGCAAAAATTCACCACGAATCTCAAAAATCCTGAGATTCGTGGTGAATCCTAACAACTACTACTGCTTGTAAGTGGACAGGAAGTTACCCAGGCGCTCAATTGCGTTTTCCAACTGGGATGCCCATGGCAGGGTGACCACTCGGAAGTGATCGTGATGTGGCCAGTTGAAGCCAGTGCCCTGAACCATGAGGATTTTCTCGGCACGGAGAAGATCCAGCATGAGTTGGGTGTCGTCGTGGATTTCGTACACGTTGGGGTCGAGCTTGGGGAACGCGTATAGAGCTCCCATTGGTTTCACACAGCTGACACCTGGGATTTCGTTGAGTTTCGTCCATGCCATGTTGCGCTGTTCCAGGAGTCGGCCGTGTTCGCCAGTGAGGTCGTAGATGGACTGGCGTCCACCGAGAGCTACCTGAATAGCGTGCTGAGCTGGGACATTTGGGCAGAGTCGAGTGCCTGCGAGGAGTTCGAGGCCCTCAATAAATCCACGTGCGTATTGCTTTGGTCCAGTCAATACCATCCAGCCAGCTCGGTATCCTGCGACGCGGTATGCCTTGGATAGACCGTTGTATGTGATGCAAAGGAGATCTGGTGCAAGGGTTGCCAGGCTGATGTGCTCGGCATCATCGTAGAGAATGCGGTCGTAGATTTCATCGGCCAAAATCAGCAGGTCATGCTCGCGTGCAATCTCGACGATTTGTTCCAACACCCGGCGCGGGTAGACAGCTCCCGTGGGGTTGTTGGGGTTGATCACCACAATAGCTTTGGTTTTCTCTGAGATTTTGGACTTGATGTCTTCGATGGATGGGTTCCAGTCATCTTCCTCATCACAGAGGTAGTGCACAGGCTTACCACCAGCCAGGGAGGTTGCGGCAGTCCACAGTGGGTAGTCCGGTGCGGGGATAAGAACTTCATCGCCGTCGTTGAGGAGTGCTTGGGTGGTCATGGTGATTAGTTCTGAGACACCGTTGCCTAAGAACACATCATCAACATCGAAGTGGGGGAATCCGGGCACAACTTCGTAGCGGGTGACCACTGCTCGCCGGGCCGGAATAATGCCTTTGGAGGTGGAATACCCTTGGGAAGTTGGAAGGTTGGCGATCATGTCACGCATAATCACGTCGGGGGCATCGAATCCGAACACGGCTGGATTTCCCGTGTTGAGCTTTAAGATGTTATGCCCATCAAGCTCCATGCGTTCCGCCTCCGCGGCCACCGGGCCACGGATCTCGTACAGCACGTCCTTCATCTTCTCCGACTGATCGAAGATGCGGCGAGTTGTTCGCCGAGTGGGACGCGCTGCCTGATCCGCGCCCACAGCCTTGTTGGCGGTGTCGGTGGTCTTAGAGGTTTTGCGCTTGTCTGTAGTCACCCGCTCAATGTTGCCACTTTGTGTGCGTAGTTGAAAGCTATTGGGTGAATTTTTACTGTTCTAGCTCTAAAAGGGTGTAATCCCACGGCTGCCTAAGATCTTTCCAGTGGCACGATCATCGGTTTGCTGTTCACGGGGTCTGGGATGCACAGGCTTTGACGTTGTAGACTTCTTCGATCAGTCCCGCAGTGACGATCTCTGTGGGATCTCCGGCTGCTGTTACTTCACCGTCTTCTATGATGATCAGGTGGAAGGCGTAGCGGAAGGCAAAGTTTGAATCGTGAAGGACTGCGACCAGGCTGTTTACCATGATTGAGTAGCAAGTGCTTTGGCAACTAAGATTGCTCATGAGATCGACCCACAAAACCAGATCGGTTGCATGATTATTGCCGTTCCTCGTTATGGCATTACCCCGGACCCACGCGATCAACTTACCGCCCAGCAAAAGTCCCACGAGGACTATGCCTTCGGCAATATTCACGTCCGTGGCGAATACCCAGGCTACTTGCTGCACAAATTCCGCGAAAGGGTATCACCATCGACATCACAGATGAAGACCGTGAGATCTTAAAAAAACACCGTCGATTTCATTTCCTTCTCCTATTACATGTCCGTATGTGAAGCCCACAACCCCGAAAACTACTCAACCGGTGGCGGTAACATCATCGGCGGAGTGGTCAGCCCCACTCTCGCGGCTTCCGAATGGGGTTGGCAAGTTGATCCCCTCGGTTTGCGCATCGTCCTGAACAACTACTGGGAGCGCTGGCAGAAGCCACTGTTCATCGTCGAAAACGGACTAGGAGCAAAGGACGTGCTTATCGACGGACCCTCCGGCCCAACAGTAAACGATGACTACCGCATCAAATACCTCGACGACGGCGGCTCAGGAATCTTGAAGCGCTACAAGAAGAAGTCCTTTGATTGGTGCCGCGACATCATCGCCACCAATGGCGAAAGCCTGGAATCCTAAGAAATAAAGGTAGGTGTCACTTCGGTGAAAGGGTTGAGAGTGCTCAACAATAATGTTGTGCTTGCCATGAAAGACGGTGCCGAGGTGGTACTGACCGGATGAGGTGTGGGTTTCCAGAAAAAACCAGGTGAAGATATTGATTAGTCCAAAGTGGCGCAGGTGTTTGTGCCAGAAAATAACCGCGACGCTGATCATACGGTCAGCTTGCTGGCGGAAGTACCACGGTGGTGGCGTTGGCGGATCACCTTCAAATGGCGGTGAAACGTAATGAGTTGGAACCCGAGCTGACGTCCAACCCCAACCCATTAAGCGCAGAAGTGCATCATTTGTATCCTGAGGAAACTCGTCTTGCAACGGAGATCCTGGAACGCACCAACAATTGGCTTGCTGAAAAAGGGATCCCTCCGCTGCCACCAGCGGAAGTTGTAGCCATCTCATTACACCTGGTTAATGCTGGTTTCCGCACGGAAGACCTCGCAGAAACCTACGTGATGACTGGCGTTTTCGAGCAGCTCTTTGAGGTAATCGATTCCTCGTTTGGCATCACCCTTGACCGACAATCCGTCAACGCCGCACGGTTTATCACCCACATGCGCTACTTCTTTGTTCGCGTTCACCACGACGGACAACTCAACGACGGCATGTCCGTGCTGCGCAACAGCCTAGAAATTTCCCACCCGGATTCGGTGGCATGTGCGGAAAGACTCAGCCAAATCCTCAGCCTTCGATTGGGTGCCGAACTTTCCTCCGACGAGCAAACCTACCTCGCGCTCCATGTCGCGAGGTTGGCTGAAGATCGAGGTACTACCGCTGATTAACAAGTTCTAGGCGCGAATCTTTATTAAGGTGCGCGCCGAAAGCTTCTTGGCCAGGTTCCAGAATACGGCCGTTTTCCAATGCGCCAATATTTAAAGGAACAAACCCAAAACTCTTAATTAGCTGTGCAACCTGGGCACCTGCATCCACATCATCCGTGGCATACGCAATCGCACGCCCGGTACCCGCATCCTGCTCAATCTCGTGATAACCAATGTGGTTAAAAGACTTCACCATGGTTGATCCCGCGAAAAACTCCGCAATAATCTCCGAAGTGCTGCGCGGATCCTGATCAATTTCCTCCAACTCACCATTGACCGGAACCCAGTGGTTCATCGTGTCAATAACGATCTTGCCCTCTAAAGTGGCTGGATTGACACTGCGGAATTTATGCAGGGGAACAGCCAAGAACACAATATCTGCATCCTTTACAGCCTGGTCAGCAGTGCTTGGAACCGCGCCGGGCATAAGGATCTCAGCGGTAAGAGCGATTTTGTCCACAGCACCTGAACCAGCAACCTTTACCTCATAGCCTGCGGCGACCGCTGACCTGGCAAGTGAAGAACCCACTCGGCCAGCACCGAGGATGGCAATGGATGGCTTAGTGTGTGACATTGAAATTTTCCGCCTTTGGTTATTTTTATGGAGCCTATCCTTAGCAACCAAGTTGAAGCGGAAACTATTTCAGTCCGCACACGCGACACACTTCAAAAGCCCTATTTGTTCTTCTTCCAGGGCTTGGTGTTGAAAGCAGTTTCAGCAGCATCCAACGCGCGGTTGGTTAATGCGTGGGTGCGTTCCTTGCGCTGGGCTTTGAGCTCCATGTCGCGGAGTTTTTCCTTTTCACGCAGTTCGATCATGCGCTTTCGCTGAAGTTGGCGAGGTGTTGGTGCGTGCCAGGATTCAGGACCAATTTTCATCACGTACAGCATGATGAACACGATCGGAATCAGGGCTAAAAGTACTGTTGCAAAAGCTGTGGTGCTGGCGAAAGCAGCGGTACCGGTGATGGCTAAAACTGTGGTGAGTCCGAGGATTCCGGCGCGTGGGCGTGCGCCTTTGCGGTGGAGTTCGGCAACTTCGGTGGCTGTGTAGGTTTGTTCGGAGCGGTCGACGACTGCGATTTGTTGGTTGGGCAGATCGTAGAAGATGGCGTTGAGGTCGCCGCGGGTTTTGGCGTCGGCGACGGCTTCGCAGCGGTCGTCGGTTTCTTCTAGGGAGAGGCGACCTTCTGCGTAGAACTGGCCGAGTGCTGCTAGTGCTGCTGATCTTTCGGTGTCGCTGACTCGGATGTTTTTATCGCCTGGAAATTGTTCGCCCATAATGTCTCATTCTAGAGGGTTTTTAATTGTTTTAAATCCGGGGATTCCCTGAACTGAATGGGGGTAGTGGGGGTAGGCCTGTATTAAATAGCGATAAAACGGCATTAAACCCGGTTGAATCCGTTTTTAATGCCCGTTTAAACATTTTTCCAATTAGTGATTGCCATCATATTAAGGCCAAATTGCTTGGATCCTGGGATTTATTTAATTAGATTAAATCCGTAGAAATTAGCCCATGAAGCATGGAAAGGCGAAAACCCCTTGATCGTTTCCACCCAGCCCATTACTGATCGCAGCGCACTCTCGGCAGAACACGCAGAGGTGATCAAAGCAACGCTTCCTCTCGTGGGCGGCAAGATTAATGAGATCACGCCGGTTTTCTACAACAAGATGTTTGCGGCTCACCCAGAATTGATCGCTAACACCTTCAACCGTGGCAATCAGAAGCAAGGCGATCAGCAGAAGGCGCTGGCGGCTTCGATTGCAACGTTTGCCACCATGCTCGTTACTCCTGATGCTCCTGACCCAGTTCAGCTGCTGTCCCGCATTGGCCACAAGCACGTGTCCCTCGGCATTACTGCTGATCAGTACGACATTGTTCACGAGCACCTGTTCGCCGCAATCGTTGAGGTTTTGGGAGCGGAAACTGTCACCGCACCTGTCGCTGAAGCCTGGGATGCTGTCTACTGGATCATGGCAAATGTGCTGATCGGTTTTGAGAACAACCTTTATGCTTCCAACGATCTGGAGCCTGGCGACGTCTTCCGCGAAGTCACCGTGACCGCGAAGAAGCAGCTCAGCGCAACCGTCTGGGAATACACCCTGGCAGGTGAGCTGGTTGCCCCAGAGCCAGGTCAGTACACCTCCATCGGAGTAGTGCTTGACGACGGCGCCCGCCAGCTGCGCCAGTACAGCTTGCTCGGCGGCTCCGACACCGAGTACCGCATTGCGGTTGAGGATAACGGCGAGGTTTCTGGATTCCTGCGTGATCGCGTATCCGTTGGTGACAAGATTGAAGCCACCATCGCGGCCGGCGACCTGGTTCTTAACAAGGACACCAATCCAGTTGTGCTGATTTCCCAGGGCATCGGCTCCACCCCAATGGTGGGCATGCTCGCAGGTATGAACCCTGAACGTGACGTTGTGGTTTTGCATGCTGACCAGGCCGAGTCCACCTACGCGCAGGTGGAGGAAGTGCAGGGGCTCGTCGAAAAGCTCCCTAAGGCTGCGTTTGAAATCTTCTACCGCGACAACGACCAGTGGCTCGAGGTCGCTGGCCGCATTCCATCAGGTGCGTCCGTGTACCTGTGCGGTGGCGTGGAATTCTTGAAGAACGTGCGTGAGCAGATCGAGGCGCTCGATGAGCAGCCTCGCGACGTAAACTTCGAGCTCTTCGCACCAAACGACTGGCTGATTTCCTAAGCCCACACCCCAGAACTTCCGCGGCGATGGCTGCCCACCAAATGGGTGTCGACGATTCCTATGGCTTCCATAAGGGCAAACATCGTCGTGGGACCAACGAAGGAAAAACCTTCCTTCTTCAGCGCCTTAGACAGTGCAACTGACTCCGGCGACTGCGTCGGAATCTCCTCCAGGGTCTCCGGCTGTGGGGTATCAATCGGTTTGAAACCCCATACAAATTCCACCAAGCCACCCTTCTCACGCAATTGAAGGGTGGCTTTGGCGTTGTTAATGGTGGCCAAAATTTTACGTTTGTTGCGCACGATGCCGGCGTCCTCCATGAGGCGTTCGATGTCAGCATCGGTGAATTTTGCGACTAATTCCGGATCAAACTGAGAGAAAGCTGCGCGGAAACTATCGCGCTTGCGCAAAATCGTCGCCCAGGACAGCCCGGATTGAAAAGCTTCCAGACTAACTCTTTCGAATAATCCCTGTTCATCGCGAATCGGCATTCCCCACTCGGTGTCGTAATAATCGCGCATCAGGGGATCTTGCGCAGCCCAACTCGGGCGACTGAGGCCGTCCGTGCCAACGATTAATGAACTCATGGATTCTCCTTGGGGCGGCCGGGTCTCGGGATATCCCCAATATTTTTAGGCAACCGACCAGCCTTGCGCAATTGTTCCCTGAGCATCATTTCAATTTGTGCATTAGTGCTGCGAGCTTCATCGGCAGCCCACTTCGCGATTGCGTCGTAGACTGCCGGATCAAGGCGCAGTGGCACCTGTTTGCGGGCCATTGTCTTATTGGTAGAGGCTACCGGCGTTGACGATTGGCTGAGCATTGGTGTCGGAACACAACACAACCAACAGGTTGGAAACCATCGCGGCGCGTCGCTCTGGATCCAAATCCACAATTTCACGTTGCTCAAGCTGGTCAAGTGCGGTTTCCACCATGGTGACAGCGCCCTCGACGATCTTTTCGCGGGCATCAACAATCGCGGAAGCCTGCTGGCGCTGCAGCATCGCCTGGGCAATTTCCGGTGCGTAGCTCAAGGAAGAGATGCGGGCTTCGACGATTTCAAGACCTGCAACAGCTGCTCGTTGTGCCACCTCATCTGCGAGTTCTTCACTGACCTCATCGGTAGCGCCACGCAAGGAAACACGACCATCAACTGGGGAATCATAGGGGTGCTGGGTTGCCACGTGACGCAGTGCGGACTCGGCCTGCTGGTGCAGGAACTCTTCGAAATCCTCCACAGAGAAGCTAGCCTGTGCAGTATCGGCTACCTGCCACACGATGATCGCTGCAATGTTGATGGGGTTGCCGTTGTAGTCATTAACTTTGGCTTCGTTGGTTTCAAAGTTTCGGACCCTCACGGACACTTTCTTCGTCACAGACAGTGGGGGAACGAAAGACAACCCAGTTCGACGCAGGGTTCCGATGTATCGTCCAAAGAACTGCACAGTCAGAGTATGTCCAGGGCTGACCACCTTCACCGAAGTTATGGTGACCACCAATGCAACAGTGAAAACGACGATGCTGGCAATCAGTCCCGTAACCGCAAGTGTTCCACCGCCATCGTTTTCTAAAGTGTTGATGGATTGAGCGAAGAAAACTCCACTGGCAATCATGAGCACAATCATTGCGAGCAGTGCGAAAGCTGCTGGACCTGCGCCCAAAGACCACACGTTCTTCTCATTAATGCTGACGCGTGCGCCTTCGTGTCCCACTGGTTCTGTGGCGACAGCTCCAGGAGTGCGCTCTTCTATGGTGCTCATGGTGGTGCTCCTTTTAAGTCTGGGGTGCTGAAAAAGAATGTGATATCAGTTTAACAGAAAGTGATATCACATTAAAAGGGGATTTCTAATTTCGGGAGGGTGGGAGGCGGTTTAAAGGGTTAGATTTCCGGAATGTTCTCAAGTGTGGGCGGGGTTGATTTGAGTGCTTAGGGGCAAATCTGGAGAGTGTCCATTTTGTGACTAGTGGGGCAGGAGTGAAACCTGAAAGGTTGCTGATCAAATTCTCACCACATCCGTGAGGTCCAACCAGTTGATCGAACTGATTTTTGCATTAAACCGACTCTGGGACGCAAGGATCCACCACAAACTGTAACCCGCCAGGAATTTGTGGTGTATTTTCGCACATCCTTTCCCCTATTAGTCCTCTATGGCAGCAAGCCTGCCAGAGGAGCCTATCCAGCACTAGACCCCAACTAGAACCCAACCCCAAAACCAGAAAACACTAAGCTCGTGAGACATGATTCCTGTTCTCATCGACTGCGACACCGGCATCGACGACGCCCTCGCCCTGATCTACCTGGTTGCTTTGCATAAACGTGGTGAAATCCAACTTTTTGGAGCAACGACCACCGCAGGAAATGTTGATGTGAAACAAACCGCCATCAATACCAGGTGGGTGTTGGATCAGTGTGGATTAGCGGACATCCCGGTCCTCGCAGGACAACCTGAACCAAAGCACGTGCCGCTAGTGACTACTCCAGAAACACACGGCGACCATGGCCTTGGTTATATAAACCCAGGTCACGTCGAAATTCCAGAAGGTGACTGGAAGCAGCTGTGGAAAGAACACCTCAGTAACCCAGAAACTAAGCTGATTGTCACCGGGCCCGCCACCAACCTTGCGGAATTCGGGCCAGTGGAAAACGTCACGCTGATGGGTGGCACCTACCTTTATCCAGGCAACACCACTCCAACGGCAGAATGGAATACCTGGGTTGATCCACACGGAGCTAAAGAAGCATTCGCGGCAGCCCAAAAGCCCATTACGGTGTGTTCCTTGGGCGTGACCGAGCAGTTTACGCTGAACCCGGACATCCTTTCTACACTTATCAACACGCTTGGCAGCCAACCCATCGCAGAGCATTTACCTGAGATGCTGCGCTTTTACTTTGAATTTCACGAAGTGCAGGGCGAAGGTTACCTTGCTCAAATTCATGACCTGCTGACCTGCATGATTGCCTTGGATAAAATCCCATTTTCAGGCCGTGAAGTAACCGTGGACGTGGAGGCTGATTCGCCCTTGATGCGTGGCACCACTGTTGCAGATATTCGCGGACATTGGGGCAAGCCAGCTAACGCATTTCTTGTGGAAACCGCAGACATTGAGGCCGCCCACGCGGAACTTCTAAGAGCAGTGGAATGAAATAATCCGGTGCTGATGCAGGGCAACTCGCTTAATCTGGCAGACAACAGCGAGAGAAAGAAGCCCATGCCGTCACCAGGAGAACTTTTAGCCGCCCGCTACGGACAACCTGCAACCTGGACGCCACCGCAGTGGAATGAGACGCTTGATGTCATTCACCAGCATCGATCAGTTCGCAGGTGGTTGGATAAACCGGTTGATGATGACACCATCCGCACCATTATTTCCGCCGCACAATCGGCTGGAACCTCTTCCAATAAGCAGGTCATTTCTGTCATCGTGGTTAAAGATCCTGAGCTGAGGAAAGGCCTCGCGGGGATCACTCGCCAGATGTTTCCGCACCTTGAGCAGGTTCCCGCGGTGCTGATTTGGTTGATTGATTATTCCCGAATCAGTGCGGTGGCAGCCAGAGAAGATCTCCCAACAGGGGCTCTTGATTATCTCGATGAGGCCGCGTTGGGGTTCCTCGACGCCGGAATCGCAGCTCAAAACGCTGCAATTGCTGCGGAGTCACTTGGATTGGGAACGCTCTATTTGGGTTCGGTGCGCAACGATGCGGAAGCCGTGCAGAAATTGCTTGGCCTTCCACCTGAGATCGTGCCTGTCGTGGGCTTGGAAATTGGGCATGCGGATCCGTCTGAACCTGCCGGAATTAAACCTCGCCTGCCACAAGAAGCCATTGTTCACTGGGATACCTACACCGAGAAAAACCTCGAACTTATCGATTCCTACGACCGCGCCCTCGACACTTACTATTCTCGCTACGGCCAGCACCAGCTCTGGTCGAAGCAGACGGCGCATAGGGCGGCGTCGAAAAGCATTACAAAAACCAACAGGCAGTTCCTTAGGCGCGTGTTTGAGCGCGCCGGGTTTGGGCTGAGATAAAAGCATGCTTATCGACGCCTCCCTCCCCTCAAGGTTTCTCTGCATGCAAAGAATTTTCCGTTAGTCCGATATACTTTCAAATCGTTTCCGCCAGCACGAGGTGACATACTGCTGGCTTGTTTTTGCATTCGACGATCTGCATGGGGATTACTATGTCACGCTCATCTAAAATTTCGGTCGCGTTTGGTGGCCTACTCATCGCTGCTACCTGGCTGTATTTGGTCTTGGTCAGGCCTACCGATTGGGAATCAGTGGGTGGTTCCACGGAAGCGTTGATCACGTTGGTGGGCTATGTTGCCGGCACGATCGCGTTGTTGGTTGGTGTGCTGCCTACGCTTCCAGCCAGGACCATTGCGATCATTCCTGTGGCTTTGGTGCTCAATATTTTGTTAGGCCAAGTCACTGGTTCTTTTGTCATTCCGCTGTATTTAGATGCGGTGGGCACAGTGCTGGTCGCAGCTCTTGCTGGTCCTAGTGCTGGTTTGGCAACAGGTGCTTTAAGTTCTGTGGTGTGGGCGTTGTTCAATCCGCTGGCTTTGCCGTTTGCTGCAGGTTCCGCGCTGACTGGTTGGTTGACCGGTGTGGTGATTAAAAAGGGTGCGTTTAAGAATATCTTCGCCACCATCATCTCTGGTGCGGTCATTGGTTTGATCACGGGTGCTGTCGCTGCCCCGGTTGCGGCGTTTGTTTATGGCGGAACCGCCGGTGTGGGAACTGGTGCGGTGGTTAGCCTCTTCCGCGAAATGGGTAACTCTTTGCTCGCATCGGTAACCTGGCAGTCGTTTATTTCCGATCCTTTGGATAAGGCCATTGTTATGCTCATTGTGTTTGTGGTGGTCAAGTCGCTACCCAAGCGCACCACTAGGGCATTGGTTCCGCAGCGGGTTCCGGAGGACGTCGCTTAAACATGAATCCTTTGACATGGATCATTGGCGCATTCAGCATGTGGATCGTGGTGCTGGGCGTTAATAAGCTTGGTTTAAGCATCGCAGTGATCATCATCGCGCAGGTCGTGGCGATGATTCGGGTGCGCAATGTATCTGTGTTGGCTTCAACAGCATTGTTATCGGTTCCTGCATTGGCCTCGATGGCGCTGATTCACATGCCGTATTCTTCCGACGGCTGGTTGATTGCTCTTACCTTGACGGCTCGTTTTAGTGCGTTGATGTCTATTTTCCTCCTTGCAGCAACAGCGATTACTATTCCTGAGCTGGTGAAATCCCTATATCGTTGGCCCAAGCTGGCGTATATCGTGGGTTCTGCATTGCAGATGATTCCGCAGGGTAAACAGACCTTGGCGTTGGTTCGTGATGCCAATGCTTTGCGCGGGCGCAGCGTTAAAGGTCCCGTGCGCGCGGTGAAATATGTGGGTTTGCCCCTGATTACACATTTACTTAGTGCAGGTGCCGCGCGAGCGATTCCCTTGGAGGTCGCAGGCCTGGACAGGCCGGGGCCGCGTACGGTGTTGGTTGAGGTGGTGGAGGGGCGCGTCGAAAAGCATTGTCGCTGGTTGTTGCCGCTTTTGGCAGTCGGGATGGCGTGGTGGCTCTAACTCAAATCGTCGGACCGTCCGGCTCCGGGCTCACGCGGGAATTGGAAAAACGCTACCGGGAAACGCCCGGAGCGGTGATGCTGACCGCCGACCCGCGCGCGCATATCACCTACCTGCGCGCGACAGTCGCCGAGGAGCTGGCCTTTGGGCTGGAACAACGCGGCATCGTACCCGCGCAGATGTGGGAGCGCGTCCGAAACATCGGGCTCGGCCTCGAGAATCTGCTAGACCGCGCACCCGCGCAACTTTCCGGCGGGCAAACACGGCGGCTGGCGATCGGCACCGTCGCCATCTTAGAGGCGCCAACGATGCTTCTCGACGACCCCCTCTCCGGTCTTGATACCTCCTCGCGAGCCCAACTCATCACAATGTTGGAATCATATGAGGGCGATGTCATCGTCGCTGCGCACAAGCGGTGGCTCGACGCGCCGACTGTGTACTTAGGGGATTTGGAGGAGCTGTCCCTGCCTGCGCGGGTGGAATTTTCCGGTCCATCGCGAACGTTTTCAGCGATTACAGGAACCCGCGGACAACAACGCCGACGCTGGTGGCAATTCAACGAATCCCAACCACAGTTTCAGATCGGCCCCCTGGATATTACTGTTTCTGCAGGTCAAGTGCTGTGGTTGCAGGGTCCCAATGGTTCAGGGAAGTCCACACTCCTGCGTGGTCTTGCCAATGAACCCGGCACTGAATTGATGCTGCAAAACCCTAGCGATCAAGTCATTGACTCCACTGTTGCTAATTGGGTGCCAGGCAGTAACAGTGAAGAACATCCGCTGGATTTATCGCAACGCGAACTCCGCCTTGCCCAATGCGACGCAGCCCTGGGTAATAACCCGGAAGTTTTGCTTGCTGATGAACCCGACGTCGGCCTTGATGTCGGCGGTCGAAACGCCATCCACCAGCGCTTTGCGGATTTCTTAGGGAATGGGGGAGCGCTGATCCTGACCTGCCATGATGAAACCTTCGTGGCAGAGGTAGCTGAATACGCGATAGTGAAGGAAATGGGGCTCTAGGTTTCTTTGGACCAAACCACAGTGCCCACGGATCGGGTTTTCCGAGTTCGTGGGCACTGTGGTTTGTTTTATCGCCCTCGATACCGGTCACAGATGCCCAAGTTTTGGGTTTCGAGGCTTCGTGGGCACTGTGGTCTGGTGCAGTCAGGAATCTACCTCGGGGTCTGAAAGAAGCGACCTCTCAGAATCGCGTCTAAGAGCCTGAACGCACCCAAGCTATACAAAGAGCTCATCTCATGACTTCGACCCGTTAGATGAGCACTCAACAGAAAAGGCCCTTCAGAATTACATCTGAAGGGCCATAAGGGATCTCGCTTAACGGGCAGTGACCTGACCAAACAGCTTGGCCACCGGAGCGATAATCGTTGGACGCAATGCCACAAATGCTCCAATGATCACCACCAACGACGCCACGAACCAACCAAAACCAACCCAGTTCACAACGTCTTGACCTGCATACATATGGTTGAAATTGCGCAACGCGCCGGTCGCCAACACCAAGAACACGTGGATACAAATGAACACGATGTAATACACCATCACTGGCATGTGCAGCGCACGAGCAAACCCGATGGGGATCAACTTATTCATCGTCGCATTGTTCTTAGGCCAGTAACTCGACATCCGGAAACCAGACACAATCGACAACGGTGCCGCAATAAAGACAGTGAAGAAGTACGTCAGCTCCTGCAAACTGTTGTAATTCGCCCAACCATTCTCAGTCGGCCAATCCAACGACACATACTGCAAACCAGCACTCAGCGCGTTCGGGAACACATCCCAACTGGTTGGAACAATGCGCATCCACTGACCCGTCGCGAACAACAAAATGATGAACACCGCACCGTTGATGATCCACAACAAATCCAAAACCAGGTGGATCCACAACGTCAAGGAGATCTTCTTGCCACCCTTTTTCGGCGTCCAATAACCCTTTGGCCTGCGGGTTCTATTGATCTCAATGCCCGTCTTGATAATCAACACCATGAAGAACATGTTGAAGAAGTGCTGCCAACTCAGCCACGTTGGAATTCCTACTGGCGCACCTTCGGGGTTGTCATATTTACCCGGATACTTCTCGACGAAGTCCTGCAACCACTCCGTGGTAAACGCCCATTTGGCAAGGACCACCGCGATTGCAGCCACGACAATTGCTCCGAGAACCAGGACACCAAGAGTCATTGCCCACTGCTTACGTGTAATTGGCTGCGCCAACCGAACTCTCAGCGGCAGTTCCTTCTTCGCATTTCCAGCTTCATCTGTGCGAGGTCGTTTCTCTGCATCTTGGAATACTGGCTTTGCGTGAGCAGCAGCTTGGGCAGGGGCTCCTGGTGCTGCTGGAATTCCTGGTGCTTGAATGCCGGGAGCTGCGGGAATGCTTGGGGTTCCAGGTGCGTCTGGTGCTCCTGGGACTGGTAAGGAAGCTCCGGGAGTTGGGACACCTGGGGTTGGAAGGCCAGGACTTGGGATTCCGGATGCTCCGGGTGCACCAGGTGCTCCGGGAACGGGAAGTGCCTCACCTGGAGTCGGAAGGGCACCGCCAGGTGTTGGGGGCGCACTGCCAGGAGTCGGAAGTGCACCGCCAGGTGCGGAAATTCCTGGTGCAGGTGGGGTGACAGATCCTGGTACTGGAATGCTTGGAACGCTTGCGCCAGGTGCACTAACCCCAGGTGCTGGGACAGGAGTTGCACTTCCAGGCACAGGGATTGCTGTGCCTGGTGTTGGAATTGCACTGCCTGGGGCACTAGGTGCTGCCGGGATCGAGATTCCCGGAGCTGGAACAGCAGCGCCGGGAGCTGCAGGAACGTTAGGAACCGCAGGTGCGGACGCTCTCGGAGCTGGGACGGAACCTCCCGGAGCCACTGGAGTTGGCAATGCTCTACCGGGTGCTGGAATAGAACTTCCAGGTACGGGTAGTTTCGCCGCCACAGTTGGAGGTACTGCGTCCTGCTCAGTTTTCGCTGGTGTAGGAATGGCGCCTCCAGGTGCAGGAATAGCATTTCCTGGCGCTGGGGGAGTGGTGGAAATTTTGTTCTGTGGCGAGGTGCCGTCCATAGGAGGTGTCGTCTCTTGCTGCATTCTCGAAGGGGCTGTCACTGTCTGTCTTTGGTATTTAGGGTAGTTCGCATTTGGTGAAATTCCATATCGTGAGCTGGTTTGTTTCATACTGTGACGTTGTGTTGGGTGGGTGATGCTTTCGAATCGGGCACGCTGGAAAGTCATGTGGGCTGGTGCATGGTTAGCGTGTTCGAAGAAACATTACTAGACTGCATAGTCTATACGCATTGAACGATACGGTCTAAAACTCCAGGGAAAACAGACAGAATCCAGCGTCAGTTAGCCGGAAATTCGATACAGTGGCGATGAACGCGATATTAGAAAGAAAAAGATGACGCTTTACGACGAAACCCTCACCCTCCTTCAGGAACTTATCCGCAACGCCTGCGTGAATGATCTAACCCCAGATTCAGGTCAGGAAATTAGAAACGCGGAAAGCCTAGAACGTTTCTTTGAAGGAACCCCCAACGTTAAAATCACCAAGCTGGAACCGCATCCGGGCCGGACCTCAATTATCGTGACTGTTCCAGGCAGCGATCCAGATGCTGAGCCTTTAACACTGCTTGGACATACTGATGTTGTGCCTGTTGATCTGCCTAAATGGACTAAAGATCCATTCGGTGCGGAGATTTCGGATGGACAGATTTGGGGTAGAGGGTCCGTCGATATGCTCTTTATTACCGCAACCCAAGCGGCCGTCACCCGTCAAGTAGCCCGTGAAGGCGGCCTGCGTGGCACGCTGACATTCGTTGGCGTTGCTGATGAGGAAGCCCGCGGCGGACTCGGAGCGAAGTGGCTTTCCGAAGAACACCAAAACCTCTTCAGCTGGAAAAACTGCCTCTCCGAATCCGGTGGATCGCACCTTCCAGTCCACGACGGCAGCGACGCAGTAGTAATTAACGTTGGAGAAAAAGGTGCAGCTCAACGTCGTATTCACGTCAATGGCGATGCTGGTCATGGTTCCATTCCTTTCGACCGTGACAGCGCTATTGTCAAGATCGGTGAAGTCGCCCGCCGAATCGCTGCCGCCGATCTGAAGGTAGCCAAGGACGATATCTGGCAAGGCTTCGTCCAAGCGCACCGTTTCGACCCAGAAACGGAGCAGGCGCTTCTTAGCGGGACCTCCCCTGAGGCCTACGCAGAGTTCGGCGGACTCTCCCGCTTCGCCCACGCGGTGTCTCATCTCACGATCGCCCAAACTGTGGTTCGTGCAGGTCAAGCCATCAATGTATTGCCATCGCATGCGTACTTGGAACTGGATATCCGTACCCTTCCAGGCCAAACCAATGACTATGTTGATGACACCCTGCGTGCTGCTCTGGGCGATCTTGCCGATGAAGTAGAAATCGAACACCTCATCTCTGAAGAAGCAACGGTGAGCCCAACTGATTCCAGGTTGTATAACACCTTGGAAAAAGTTCTTGGTGATTTCTTCCCCGATGCGCCTGTGGTCCCAATTATTTCCTCTGGTGGCTCTGACCTGCGCTTTGGTCGTCGACTAGGCGGTGTTGGTTATGGTTTTGCAGTTCATGCACGTGAACGAACTTTGGCGGAAGCAATGGGGCAACTTCACTCCCATGACGAGGCGCTGTACCTGGAAGATCTTGAACTGACTGTTCGGGGTTATGACTCCGTCGTGCGTGAATTCCTAGGCTAAAAACATGAAGCAGGAGTCTTTTCAATTGAACGGGTTCTGAAACTAAGCACCGTTTGAAGCGCCACAACTGCAAGAACGACGCCTGCCAACAAGGGCATTCCGCCCATGGCAATTAACGGTCCGGCGATCAACCCGCCTGAAGCTCCCGCAAGATTCATCGTTAGGTCGCTGCGCCCCTGGGCGTAGGTGCGGTGGTGGATGGGGGTGGCGTCGACAAGCAATGTTGAAGAACCGACGAGGGCAGAGTTCCAGCCGAGCCCAAGCAGGATCATGGATGTGATCATGGCCCACTGTGGTTCGGGCCAAATGATAAGAAATGCTGCGGATGTGGCGAGCATGGCGAAGCCGGAATAGATGGTGACATTGCGGCCGAGTTTGTCTGTGAGCAGGCCGAACACTGGTGAGAGTGCGTACATTCCGGCGACGTGCAAACTGATGGTGAAGCCGATGATGGTGAGGCTGGCGCCGTGGCCTTGCATGTGGATGGCGGCCATGGACATGAGACCGACCATGGAGAAGTGTGCGGTTGCAACCGATGTGATGGCTTGGAGGGCTTTCGGGGTGAGGCGCTTCTTTTCTGTTGGTGCATTTGGGGTGGCTTCGGGTTTGAGGCCTTTGGGGAGGGTGAATCGCCAGACTGCGATGGCGATGAGCTGGCCAAATAAACACAGCAGGTATGCGCCGGCATGTTGTTCGAGGCCCAGGGTTTCGCTGAATCGGGCGCTTGGTTCAAATAAATTTGGTCCGGCGATTGCGCCGATGGTGGTGGACCACACAACGATCGAGAGGTCGCGGCCGCGGGTTTCTTCACTGGCCACGTCGGTTGCGGCGAAACGTGCTTGGAGGTTAACCGCCGACATGGATCCGAGGAACAAAAATGCCAAAAGTACTACTGGAAACAAGCCGAATTGTGCGCCGAGGATCGCCAGTAGTGCGCCCACGCAACCAAGCAACATGCCCGTGCTGAGTGAAGTTCGGCGATCGTATGTGGAGACCATGCGGGCAAGGGGAATCGAAAAGATAGCTGCGCCGATCGTGGTCAATGTGGCGGCTGATCCTCCCCACGAAGCTCCCGCCAAGTGTGCTGCCAGCAAACTTCCCATCGATAGCGTCACGCCATTGGATGCACCAACCATGATTTGGGCGAAAATCAGGCCGCTGAGAACACGGGTGCGCTGAGGGTGAGGTTGGGGCGACGAGGCGTGCATGGACTTTAGGTTAGGTTATTGAGCAGATTTATTTGGGCTTTTGTCTAGGGTGGGGAGCTATGTTCTTGACAAAGGTTTCGCTGCTTGATCATCCGGAGTCATTGCCGGGGTATTTATCGAGCCTGGCGATCGTGGAATATCTGCATGAACAGCCGTTGGAGTTTCGTGCACCGATTACTGTGATTACTGGTGAAAATGGGGTGGGTAAATCCACGTTGGTTGAGGCTTTGGCGGTGGGGATGCGCCTTAATCCGTCTGGTGGCTCTAGGCATGCAAACTTTGGCAGGGAAGGCGATATTGTGTCGTCGCTTCATCAGTCGTTGAAGTTGGTGCGGAGAGAAAACCCTCGGGATGCGTTCTTTTTTCGGGGTGAGACGATGTATAACGTGGCTTCCTATTATGAGGAGTTAATGGGGGAAAAGAACATGCATGATCTTCACAAGATGAGCCATGGCGAATCGGTATTTGCGGTGATTGATCGGCGTTTTAACAATCAAGGATTTTTTGTTTTGGACGAGCCTGAGGCAGGCCTTTCCATGCTGAGGCAGTTGGAGTTGTTGGGAAAGTTGGGCAACCTTGCTCGAGGTGGTGCGCAGATCATCATGGCTACGCACTCTCCAATATTGTTGGCTATTCCGGGGGCAGAGATCCTTGAAATTACATCTTCGGGTGTTGCAAAGGTGAATTTTGAGGATGCGGAGGCTGTTCGTGCGGCTCGGGAATTTGTGGCAGATCCGCGAGGTACGGCGGCGTTTCTGACTGCGGAGGAGGATCACCAATGATGCCGTATATCACCGATATTGCAGCGCTTGAACATGTGGGTGTGGCTGCTGCTTGGACAGAGAAGGTTCCTGCTTTTCGGGTGTTGAGAGAAAAGCGCATGCTGGACTTTCGTGCGCCGATCACCGTCATAACCGGGGAAAACGGTGTGGGTAAGTCGACATTGCTGGAGGCTATCGCGATCAATGCGGGCTTCGACACAGCAGGTGGTGAACACACCGGAAAGTTCAAACCTTCCGACAACCCTTTGCAAACTGTGGCAAAAGCACACAAGGGAAAAGAGCCGATGCGGGGGTATTTCCTGCGGGCGGAAACTCATTTCAACGTCGCGTCTGGATATCGCGATGAGGCTCCCGGCTGGGTGAACCTTCATCACATGTCGCACGGGGAGTCGGTGATGCATATTGTGCAGAATGCTTTTGTGGGCAAGGGGCTGTATCTGATGGATGAGCCTGAAGCGGGGCTATCGTTCATTCGACAGATGGCGATTCTGGCGGAGCTTAATTTTCTGGCGGAAAGTGGTGCGCAAATTATCATCGTGACGCATTCGCCGGTGTTGATGGCTATTCCGGGTGCAGAAATTTGGGAGTTTAGTGCATCGGGGGAACTGCATCGAGGGTTTGATTTTGAGGTGACAACGGCGTTTCGAGCGCTACGTGACTTCTTTGAGGATCCGGAAGAAATTGCTGAGTACATGATGGACGTCATGATGGACAACAAGGGGGAGTCCTAGCTCACAAGTAGTTCTCGAATGGATCACAAAACCTTGAAGAATGATCTACAAATCACTGTGCGCTAAATGATTTAAAATGATCCAAATAAGCATATATCGAGGTCAATGAGTTTTAACACTCTGATTGGGGGTGAATCTCAAAGAATTCCATCAAGGACTTTTAGGGATCACGGCAAGCCATTTAATGTAGTCCACACCACAGTGAAGCGGTGACGTGAATCACCCAAGCACTTAGGCATCAAACATTCAAGAGCTTGTTGTCCAAAAGTCCGACCGAGAGGGATTCCCCCAAAATGGCCGAAGTAGGAGCAGAACCCGCAGGGTCTGCACAATCCAAAACTAAACAATTTGTTGTAGGTACCGCAGCGGTGGTCATCACTGCAATCGCTGCGTTTTTCTCCATCCAGTCTGCATCCGGTGGCGAGGATATTCGTTCCAACATGACGCTGATTGCTCCTGCAGCTGCAGGTGGAGGTTGGGATACTTTCCAACGTGAGCAGCAGCAGTCTATGCGCGTGAATAAGATCGTGAACAATATTCAGGTGGTCAACATCCCTGGAGCTGGTGGAACCATTGCACTTGGCAAACTGTCTACCATGACTGCACCGAACACCTTGATGGTGGGTGGAACGGGGCATATCGCAGCACAAATTCAATTCGATACCCCTGCGAAAATCCAGGATGTCACCCCAATTGCTCGTGTGGTGGAAGAGTTCGACATCATCACCGTGCCAGCGGATTCTCCATACAACACCCTTGAAGAGCTCATTGAAGGTTGGAAGGCAGATCCAGCAGGAGTGTCCTGGACCGGTGGTGGTTCCTTTGACCAGCTTGTTATGACAGAAATTGCACTGTCTGCAGGTATAGATCCTAAGCAAACCACCTTTATTCCTTCTGATGGTGGTGGCGAAGCGATTCAGGCGCTACTGAACGGAACCGCAAAGGCATCAACTGGTGGTTTTGCTGATATGTATCCGCAGGTAGAAGCCGGTCGATTGAAGGTTTTGGGAATTGCTGCAGAAGAACGCCTTCCAGGTTCTGACATTCCAACGCTAGTGGAACAAGGCTATGACGTGACCTTGACCAACTGGCGTGCCATGTTCGCTCCTCCTGGTTTGAGCGATGATCAAATTGCGGAACTTCGAGCAATCGTTGCGGAGTCTGTGGAGACTGCTGAATGGCAGTCCGCGGTGGAACGAAACTACTGGATGAACGCCTCACTTGAAGGCGAAGAACTCGACCAGTTTGTTGAAGATGAAATTGACCGAATTGATCAGCTATTCAAGGAGATGGGCTAGTGAACGTCACTGAACAATCCGGCGAGTCCCATATCGACATCCCGGAATCACACCAGCTGCCCGGACCTCGTCCAGTTGGCGAGGGCACTTTCTGGGAAGGCCGCTCCGGGCTCATCATGCCCGCAATTCTTACGGCATTTAGTTTGTATTTGCTCATCGGTGTTTTAAACATGGATGTGGGCAATGCAGCATTCCCAGGACCTCGATTCTTCCCAACAATCCTCGGCATCGCGGGTTTGTTGGTGGCAGTGGCATTGACCATTCAAACCATCAAGTACCCCATGCATCCAGAAAATGAATCTGGCCGAAGCTGGAAATTCCACTCTGATTACGTCTCACTCGCGTGGGCGATCGGTGGCTTCTTCGCCTTTGCAGTCTTGCTTCCATATCTTGGCTGGGTCCTTGCTGGCTCCTTGTTGTTCTGGACAATGACCAGGGCTTTCGGTTCCAAACGCCCAGGTTTCGATGTTCTTGTTTCCCTCATGATGAGCTCCGTGGTCTACCTCGCATTCGATGTGGGCTTGGGACTTAATCTTCCTTCCGGACTTTTGGGTGGTGGCTTTTAATGGATATTTTGTCCCTCTTGATGGAAGGTTTCGCCGGCGCGCTAACGCCGATGAACCTCCTCTGGGTGATTGTCGGCTGTTTGCTCGGCACCGCGGTTGGCGTCATGCCTGGTCTTGGATCCTCCATGGCTGTGGCGCTGCTGCTGCCAATGACCTTCGCGCTTGATCCAACTGCCGCGTTCATTATGTTCTCTGGCGTATATTTCGGTGGTCTCTTCGGTGACTCCACGATGGCAATTTTGATGAACACCCCAGGTCAGGCATCGGCAATCGCCTCAACATTCGAGGGCCACCGCATGGCTCTTAACGGCCGTGCGCCACAGGCTCTGGCTACCGCAGCGATCGGTGCCTTCATCGGCGGTATCGTCTCCTCCTTCATCGTGGTCTTCCTCGCACCAACCCTGGCGGAACTGTCCACCGCATTCGGCCCCGCCGAGTACTTCGCACTGGCACTCTTCGCGTTCGTCGCCACCTCCTCCGTGGTGTCCGACTCCGTGTTTAAGGGACTTGCGTCCCTCATTTTCGGCCTCGGCATTGCGACCATCGGCATCGATTCGGTCACCGGCATCGAGCGCTTCACGCTCGGGGCACCGCAGCTTTTCGACGGAATTTCCCTCGTTACTGTTACCGTCGCGATTTTGGCACTGGGAGAAGTGTTTTACATTGCAGCCCGCGCACGCCGTGACAAAGCAAATCTGGAGACGCGCTCTGCAGGCCGTCCGTGGCTTACCGGAACGGAATTCAAAGAAGCCGCTCCAGCCTGGGCACGCGGAACCATCATTGGTCTGCCTTTCGGTGTGATCCCTGTTGGTGGATCTGAAGTTCCAACCTTCTTGGCTTACTCCACCGAGCGCGCATTGGATAAACGACGCAAAGATCCGCAGTTCGGCGATAAAGGTGCAATCCGAGGACTCGCTGCTCCTGAAGCTGCAGGTAACGCCACCACAGGCATGGCGATGGGCGCTCTTCTTGCCCTGGGTCTCCCAGTCTCTGCAACTGCGGCCATCATGTTGGCAGCGTTCCGCCAGTACGGAATCCAGCCCGGACCACTACTCTTCGATCGCAACCCTGAACTTGTCTGGGCACTTCTTGCCAGCTTCTTCATCGCGATGATCGTCCTGCTGTTCATCAACCTGCCGTTCGCACAGCTGTGGGCAAAGCTCCTGCTCATTCCAAACCACTACCTCTACTCCGGCATCGCATTGTTCTGTGGCCTGGGCATTTACGCCACCTCCGGCGCAGTGTTCGACCTGCTCATGCTGCTCGGCATCGGTGTCGTGGCTTTGATCATGCGTCGCTACGGTTACCCGCTGGCACCGCTGATGATCGGTATGGTTCTTGGACCTTTGGCTGAAACCTCCCTCCGCGACGCACTACTGTCCTCGGTTGGCGATTTCTCCATCCTCGTCTCCAGCCCCATCACCTGGTCCCTCTACGCAGTGCTCGCCATCTTCATCGCGGTCAGTGTCATCACTGCAATCCGCGGTCGTCGCAAGCACCTGACTTCTCAGCTCGAAACCATCGACGCTTAAAGTCCCCGTATAGAAACAGGCAAACCGTAGCTGTGGCTACGGTTTGCCTGTTTCTTGTTTAAGGCCTCGAAGTCGCTTAGAGACCATTCTGTGGGGTCATTTTTCGGCCAGTGCGACCAGCCTTTCGAGGTCTGCTGCGACTGCTTGGCAATCTTCTTCGAAGTTTTCGTTGGGGCGGACGGTGAAAATGAGTTCGGAGCCGGTGTCGTGGGGGATGACTCGGAAAGGGTTGAGCACTTTAGTTCCGTCGGGGAGGGTGACTACGTGGTCGAGGATTCCGTAGGTGTTTATTGGGGTGAATTCGGTGTGAACTAGGCCCATGGGGGATTCCAAATGGAGGGAGTTGGCGTCGATAAGCGAAAGCGTCCCGCTTGCTAAACCTGAAGCCCAAGCGGGCAGCCTAGGAAGATCGCGCGCTATCTCGTAAATTTTTTGGTCGGGTGGCGGTGCTGAGGAGGGTGACATGTCTGGAAGCAGATTGACGCATGCTTTCTAGCGTAATGTGGGTCACAGAAAATGCTCTCGCTTGGAAGGCAGGAATCCGATGAAAGCCGATCTCACCCCGTACCGTCAGTTCAATGGAAATGCCAAAGAAGCAATGGAGTTCTACCAAACAGTTTTTGGTGGCGAGCTTCAGATGATGCCGTTTTCCGCCATGCATTCTGAGGAGGAAGTTGGTGGTGACGGCGAGAAAATCATGCACGCTGAGCTGGTCGTTGATGGTCAGAAGTTGCTTTTTGCCAGTGATATTCCGCGCGTGATGCAACGAATGAAGGGCGAGGACACTCCGTTGTCGCTGACTGGTGGCGCTGAGCTGGAAGAGGAAATTCGTGGCTACTGGGAGAAGTTGTCTGAGGGCGGCACCGTGACCATGCCTTTGGAAGCTGTTCCTTGGGGTGCGGTTTATGGTGCGCTGGAGGATCGCTTTGGAACTCACTGGATGTTCAACATCGGTGGCTAAAACTTTTGGAAACTTATTGAATTCGGGTGAGGCAACTGCAACTCTGGACTTAAAGCTTGATTTTGAGCATTGAGGAAAAGGTGGTTGCCATGAAAGAAGATCTTCAACGAAGGGCCGTTGTTAAGGCGTTCATTATCTTCTTGCTTGGAGTTCTCACCGGAATGTACATCAGCATCATGTATGCCAATGCGCTGGTTGCGCTTGGTTTTATGATCGCCGGATTGGTAGTGGCAGTGCTGGTTTATATGGTGAATCGGCCGCGCAAGGTGGAAAGCGAAAGTCCCCGCCTCGAATAAAACGAGCGGGGACTTTAAAAGTCGCTAAACCTAGACTGAGGATCGGAAGGCGAAAGCCGAGATAGGCTAATTAATTCTGTTGAAACTTTTTAGCCAGTTCGGTTAAGAAGTGATCTACAATCCCGTCGGCGTAAATTTTCACACGTTCTCGAAAGCTTTCAGTAACAACAGGCTCGACTTCACGTCCGTAAGCGTGAAAGTTGTATCCAATAGAAGTAGCTGCCACGAGGTCGCTGCTCGCTCTTTTCCCATCTCGAGCTGCTATTACTATGGATAGCGGGTGGAAGATTTGTTTTGGAGAGTTGCTATTGAAAGCTAAGGTCAGACAATAGCTATCAGGGAAAGCGTTATAGCCCTCTGGCAGATTGAATGGGGAACCGATAAAAATCCGTTGAAGTAGAAACTCCAACCCATTCCTTTTTCCTTCTTCATCCAATCGAGATCGGATTTCTGTAAATAAACTTTCTTGGAGCCTATGTGCAGCATCATGTAATTCTGGTAATACGCGAGTGGGGCGTAGCGCATCCGAAAGCTTAGCCGAACCAGATTTACCCGCGATCGGGGTAGTGAGATCAACGATAATAGAGTTAATAGTATCGGTCACTCGTTCAGCAAAGAATCTAATCAGCAGGAGCGGGTTATTCTTGTCCGCTGCTTCTAGAGCATGGATGTAATCTCTGCGTTGATCTTGGTAGATTACGAGAGGGACACCAGGATCTTTGTATAGAAAAACACTAGCCAAGGCTCGTGCAACTCGTCCATTCCCATCTGCAAAAGGATGAATACATACGAAAGCATAGTGGGCATAGGCAGCTTGAATAACCTTCTCGGCTGCTAAGAATTCCTTAGATTCAAGTTCTGAAATAAATCTAGCCATTTCAGCAGGAGTATCTTCAACTGGGGCGTATGCATGTACAGATCCATCTGAGCGCTGTGGACTATTTGGCTGAGTTTTATACTCGCCTTTCTGAAGCGCCTGATTTTGGACTCCAACGGCTGTAAAAACCTCGTGGCTTTCTTGGCTCCGCAGAATGACGGCGTGCAAATTTCTAATCCATTGCTGAGAGATTGGAGTTCTACCAGTTACTGCATCGAGAACATACTCAAAGCCTTCTAGAGTATCGTCAAACGCAGGCTTAACATGTTTGCCTTTCATCGCCATTTGTTGCTCCCAAGCCCCTACCTGCGTTGCAACTGTATGGGTAAAACCGCGATCAGTTTGGAAGATTCCTTCTATGGCATTGGTATCAACTGCGGCAGCTCTTTTTGCTCTCTCTAGCGCAGCATCTAACGCAGAACGATCAGTGCTATCTTTCAAATCAGAAAAATGGCGTGAGGATTCGATGACATCTAAGAGCGACACCTCGATCTGTTTCCAATCGTCAAAACTCGGGAATGGCTGATAGTTGGAGCTTTGAATATTCTCATCATTCATACTGCTCAGTGTAGTGCGTTGCAATTTTTATCCCGGAAAGCGAAAGTCCCCGCCTCGAATAAATCGGGCGGGGACTGCTTCACGCGTTAAAACAATTTAGACAATTGCTGGAGCTTCGCGGGCCTGGCGGACCATTTCTTCCCAATCAACAATCTTCTTGCGCTCGCGGCCTTCGGCTTCACCGAGTGCGCGCTCTGCTGCGTCGAGTTTGTACCAGCCTTCCCAGGTGGTGAATGGGATGTTGCGGGAATCGAGAAGCTCGATGATGGCTTCTTCGCCCTGGTGCTTTGGAGCTTCAAGTACACCGGCGACGGCATCCTTGATGAGGATGTCGGTGGTTTCCTTGGCGTCGGACTTGGTGTTGCCGATTAGACCGATTGGTCCACGCTTGATCCAGCCGGTTGCATAGAGGCCTGGTACTGGTTCTGCGCCTGGAGCGGTGAGGACATGTCCGCCGTCATTAGGGATGACGTGCTTGTTCTCATCGAATGGGACGCCGTCGATGGGGTCGGACTTGTAGCCGACTGCGCGGTAGACAGCCTGGACTGGCCAGTCCTTGAATTCGCCGGTTCCGTTTACGCCGCCGTTGCCATCAAGTGAGGTGCGTTCGGTGCGCAGGCCAACAACCTTGCCGTCCTTTTGAAGAACCTCAACTGGGTTTTCAAAGAGGTGGATCTGCAGGGTGTGCGGAGCGTCCTTTGGCTCGCGGATTGCGTACTGTTCCAGGATCTGGCAGACCAGGTCCTGGGACTTGGATGCGCGGCGGGCTTCTTCAGAGGCGCCGTCGTAGTCGATGTCTTCTGGATCAACAACCACGTTGATGGTGGGGGAGTGGTCGAGTTCTTTGAGTTCCTGTGGGGTGAACTTGACCTGTGCTGGGCCACGACGTCCGAAAACGTGCACTTCAGTGGCCTTGTTTTCTTTGAGGGAGTCGTAGACGTTGTCGGAAATTTCGGTGACTTTGAGCTCGTCGCCTGTCTTAGCCAGGATGCGGGCTACGTCGAGGCCGACGTTACCAACGCCGATAACAGCGACGGACTGTGCAGACAGATCCCAGGAGCGCTCGAAGCGTGGGTTGCCGTCGTAGAAGCCAACGAACTCGCCGGCACCGAAGGAGCCTTCTGCTTCAATTCCGGGGATGTTGAGGTCGCGGTCTGCAACTGCGCCGGTGGAGAACACGACTGCATCGTAGTAGTCGCGGAGTTCTTCGACGGTGATGTCTTTGCCGATTTCAATGTTACCGAGCAGGCGCAGGCGTGGCTTGTCCAACACGTTGTGCAGGGACTTAACGATGCCCTTGATGCGTGGGTGGTCTGGAGCAACGCCGTAACGGATGAGTCCGAACGGTGCAGGCATTTGCTCGAAAAGGTCAACGAACACTTCGCGCTCTTCATTGCGGATGAGGAGGTCGGATGCGTAAATGCCAGCAGGGCCAGCTCCGATGACGGCTACGCGCAGGGGAGTTGTCATGTGTTTGAAGTTGCCTTTCGTGAGCCCTTTTATGGAAACAAGGGTGTGAAAATCAAGTAGTTAAAGGTGTTTCAAGTCCAGGCTGTTTAACACTCCTAGACCGCTTGGTCTGTAAACGTAGCAGCGAAATGCGACAATGCGAAGACTTTTGCTTAATTAAATTCAAACTCCATGAAAAAACTAGACAGATCGGTCTATTATATTCACGGTGAACCTAACCTAATATCCCCAGGTTAATTCATTTAAACGGGCATTAGGTGACTCCATTGCTTTCAGTCTCATGAATCTAATGGTTGGTCTAGACAGAGCGGTACGTCTAAGTTTGCGGATAGATCAAACCGAGTGACATGTACTTCACTAGCTCTTTAAGGATTAACTCCCCATGACAACAACCACCGGAAGTGCCCGGCCAGCACGTGCCGCCAGGAAGCCTAAGCCCGAAGGCCAATGGAAAATCGACGGCACCGAGCCGCTTAACCATGCCGAGGAAATTAAGCAAGAAGAACCCGCTTTTGCTGTCAAGCAGCGGGTCATTGATATTTACTCCAAGCAGGGTTTTTCTTCCATTGCACCGGATGACATTGCCCCACGCTTTAAGTGGTTGGGCATTTACACCCAGCGTAAGCAGGATCTGGGCGGTGAACTGACCGGTCAGCTTCCTGATGATGAGCTGCAGGATGAGTACTTCATGATGCGTGTGCGTTTTGATGGCGGACTGGCTTCCCCTGAGCGCCTGCGTGCCGTGGGTGAAATTTCTAGGGATTATGCTCGTTCCACCGCGGACTTCACCGACCGCCAGAACATTCAGCTGCACTGGATTCGTATTGAAGATGTGCCTGCGATCTGGGAGAAGCTAGAAACCGTCGGACTGTCCACCATGCTTGGTTGCGGTGACGTTCCACGTGTTATCTTGGGCTCCCCAGTTTCTGGCGTAGCTGCTGAAGAGCTGATCGATGCCACCCCGGCTATCGATGCGATTCGTGAGCGCTACCTAGACAAGGAAGAGTTCCACAACCTTCCTCGTAAGTTTAAGACTGCTATCACTGGCAACCAGCGCCAGGATGTTACCCACGAAATCCAGGACGTTTCCTTCGTTCCTTCGATTCACCCAGAATTCGGCCCAGGATTTGAGTGCTTTGTGGGCGGTGGCCTGTCCACCAACCCAATGCTTGCTCAGCCACTTGGTTCTTGGATTCCACTTGATGAGGTTCCAGAAGTGTGGGCTGGCGTCGCCGGAATTTTCCGCGACTACGGCTTCCGACGCCTGCGTAACCGTGCTCGCCTCAAGTTCTTGGTGGCACAGTGGGGTATTGAGAAGTTCCGTGAAGTTCTTGAGACCGAATACCTCGAGCGCAAGCTGATCGATGGCCCAGTTGTTACCACCAACCCTGGCTACCGTGACCACATTGGCATTCACCCACAAAAGGACGGCAAGTTCTACCTCGGTGTGAAGCCAACCGTTGGACACACCACCGGTGAGCAGCTCATTGCCATTGCTGATGTTGCAGAAAAGCACGGCATCACCAGGATTCGTACCACGGCGGAAAAGGAACTGCTCTTCCTCGATATTGAGAGAAAGAACCTTACTACCGTTGCACGCGACCTGGATGAAATCGGACTGTACTCTTCACCTTCCGAGTTCCGCCGCGGCATCATTTCCTGCACCGGCTTGGAGTTCTGCAAGCTTGCGCACGCAACCACCAAGTCACGAGCAATTGAGCTTGTCGACGAACTGGAAGAGCGCCTCGGCGATTTGGATGTTCCCATCAAGATTGCACTGAACGGTTGCCCTAACTCTTGTGCACGCACCCAGGTTTCCGACATCGGATTCAAGGGACAGACCGTCACTGATGCTGACGGCAACCGCGTTGAAGGTTTCCAGGTTCACCTGGGCGGTTCCATGAACTTGGATCCAAACTTCGGACGCAAGCTCAAGGGCCACAAGGTTATTGCCGATGAAGTGGGAGAGTACGTCACTCGCGTTGTTACCCACTTCAAGGAACAGCGCCACGAGGACGAGCACTTCCGCGATTGGGTCCAGCGGGCCGCTGAGGAAGATTTGGTGTGAGTCTTCGGAGGAAACCCAATCCCAACCGCAACCACCCTCTGTACTGCCCATACTGCGCGGGAGAAGTTCTTTTCCCCGATGAGCAAACAGAATTCGCGTGGTTGTGTGCGGATTGCACCAGAGTTTTTGAAGTGAAATATCACGGCCAGGACGATCCAGTGCACAGGCCAGCACCAGCAAAGTCCACATCGCAAGCATTAAAAGAATCTCTCGAAAGACACAAAAGAGGTGAGTCGCAACAATGAGCTTTCAACTAGTTAACGCCCTGAAAAATACTGGTTCGGTAAAAGATCCCGAGATCTCACCCGAAGGACCTCGCACGACCACACCGTTGTCACCAGAGGTAGCAAAACATAACGAGGAACTCGTCGAAAAGCATGCTGCTGCGTTGTATGACGCCAGCGCGCAAGAGATCCTGGAATGGACAGCCGAGCACGCGCCGGGCGCTATTGCAGTGACCTTGAGCATGGAAAACACCGTGCTGGCGGAGCTGGCTGCGCGGCACCTGCCGGAAGCTGATTTCCTCTTTTTGGACACCGGTTACCACTTCAAGGAGACCCTTGAAGTTGCCCGTCAGGTAGATGAGCGCTATTCCCAGAAGCTTGTCACCGCGCTGCCGATCCTCAAGCGCACGGAGCAGGATTCCATTTATGGTCTCAACCTGTACCGCAGCAACCCAGCGGCGTGCTGCCGAATGCGCAAAGTTGAACCGCTGGCGGCGTCGTTAAGCCCATACGCTGGCTGGATCACCGGCCTGCGCCGCGCTGATGGCCCAACCCGTGCTCAAGCCCCTGCGCTGAGCTTGGATGCCACCGGCAGGCTCAAGATTTCTCCAATTATCACCTGGTCATTGGAGGAAACCAACGAGTTCATTGCGGACAACAACCTCATCGATCACCCACTTACCCATCAGGGTTATCCATCAATTGGATGCGAAACCTGCACCCTTCCTGTTGCTGAAGGACAAGACCCTAGGGCCGGCCGTTGGGCTGGAAACGCCAAGACAGAATGCGGACTTCACTCATGACCACAACCGTTGCATCAGTACTATCCCCACACCTTAAAGATCTTGAAAATGAATCCATCCACATCCTCCGCGAGGTAGCTGGCCAGTTTGATAAGGTCGGCCTGCTGTTTTCCGGCGGTAAGGATTCCGTCGTGGTGTACGAGCTTGCGCGCCGCGCTTTCGCTCCAGCTAACGTGCCTTTTGAATTGCTGCACGTGGACACCGGCCACAACTTCCCAGAGGTTTTGGAATTCCGCGACAACCTGGTGGAGCGCACCGGCGCCCGCCTGCGCGTAGCTAAAGTCCAGGACTGGATCGATCGCGGTGACCTGCAGGAACGCCCAGACGGCACCCGCAACCCACTGCAGACTGTCCCTTTGGTGGAGACCATCGCTGAGCAGGGCTACGACGCAGTGCTTGGTGGCGCTCGCCGCGATGAGGAGCGTGCCCGCGCCAAGGAGCGTGTGTTCTCTGTGCGTGACTCCTTCGGTGGTTGGGATCCACGCCGTCAGCGCCCAGAGCTGTGGACCCTCTACAACGGTGGCCACCTGCCAGGCGAAAACATCCGTGTTTTCCCAATCTCCAACTGGACTGAAGCTGACATTTGGGAGTACATCGGCGCCCGTGGCATCGAACTTCCACCGATCTACTTCTCCCACGACCGCGAAGTTTTCGAGCGCGACGGCATGTGGCTGACCGCAGGCGAGTGGGGTGGACCAAAGAAGGGCGAGGAGATCGTCACCAAGACTGTCCGCTACCGCACCGTCGGCGATATGTCCTGCACCGGTGCTGTGCTCTCCGAAGCCCGCACCATTGACGATGTGATCGAAGAGATCGCCACCTCCACCCTTACCGAACGTGGCGCAACCCGCGCCGATGACCGCCTCAGCGAATCCGCAATGGAAGACCGCAAGAAGGAAGGCTACTTCTGATGACTGCTCCAACCTTGAATAAAGCATCCGAAAAGATTGCATCACGCGAGACCCTTCGTCTGTGCACCGCAGGTTCCGTAGATGATGGCAAGTCCACCTTCGTCGGCCGCCTCCTGCACGACACCAAGTCTGTTCTTGCTGATCAGCTGGCTTCCGTAGAGCGCACCTCCGCCGACCGTGGCTTCGAAGGCCTCGACCTGTCACTCCTCGTCGACGGCCTGCGCGCCGAGCGTGAGCAGGGCATCACCATCGACGTTGCCTACCGCTACTTCGCCACCGACAAGCGCACCTTCATCCTGGCTGATACCCCAGGTCACGTGCAGTACACCCGCAACACCGTCACCGGCGTCTCCACCTCCCAGGTTGTAGTTTTGCTTGTCGACGCCCGCCACGGCGTCGTCGAGCAGACCCGCCGCCACCTGTCCGTATCGGCTCTGCTGGGCGTACGCACGGTGATCCTCGCAGTCAACAAAATTGACCTTGTTGATTACAGCGAAGAAGTCTTCCGCAACATTGAAAAGGAATTCGTTGGCCTGGCATCTGCACTTGATGTCACAGACACCCACGTTGTTCCAATCTCTGCGCTCAAGGGCGACAACGTTGCAGAACCTTCCACCCACATGGATTGGTACACCGGACCAACCGTGCTGGAAATCCTGGAAAACGTAGAAGTTTCCCACGGCCGTGCACACGACCTGGGCTTCCGCTTCCCAATCCAGTACGTCATCCGCGAGCACGCCACCGACTACCGTGGCTACGCCGGCACCATCAACGCTGGTTCCGTCTCCGTGGGCGATACCGTGTACCTACCTGAAGGCCGCACCACCCAGGTCACCCACATCGATTCCGCTGACGGATCCCTCCAGACCGCATCAGTTGGAGAAGCCGTTGTCCTGCGCCTAGCCCAGGAAATCGACCTCATCCGCGGCGAACTCATCGCTGGCGAAGACCGCCCAGAATCCGTTCGCTCCTTCAACGCCACTGTTGTTGGCTTGGCCGATCGCACCATCAAACCAGGTGCAGCAGTCAAGGTTCGCTACGGCACCGAGCTGGTCCGCGGACGCGTCGCAGCCATCGAACGAGTCCTCGACATCGACGGCGTCAACGACAACGAAGCACCAGAAACCTACGGCCTCAACGACATCGCACACGTGCGCATCGACGTTGCAGGCGAACTCGAAGTTGAAGATTACGCTGCCCGCGGCGCCATCGGATCCTTCCTCCTCATCGACCAATCCTCCGGCGATACCCTCGCAGCTGGCTTGGTTGGCCACCGCCTACGCAATAACTGGTCGATCTAGACCAGTGTCTTAGGCAAGACCCCATTTAGGACACCTCATGATTCCCCTGATTACGCTTTCCCACGGTTCCCGCAAAAAGTCCGCAGCTGCAGGCATTACTGCGCTGACTCATGAGGCCGGACGAATGCTGGAAACACCAGCCGTGGAAGCGCATTTAGAGCTTGCTGAACCTTCCCTTGATCAGGTTGTGGCAACGCTCAGTGCGGAAGGTGTAACCAGGGCAGCGTTGGTTCCTTTG